>NZ_CAJNBJ010000001.1:1200000-1504791 GCF_905220995.1 Nitrospira defluvii | reverse complement strand
GGGGGACTGGGGGTGTCGTCAGACTCCCCCGGTGTATCTGCACATGCTCACTGTCAAAGAGCTTTCGGCTTGGCTCAACATCAAAGAATCCACACTCTACCTCTGGGCCTCACGGAACAAAATTCCGTGCCGTCGCATTCATGGCCTCGTCAGATTTGAACGAGAAGACATTCGGAAGTGGCTCGATGCCTTTGAATCGGCCACAGCAAGCCGCTTACCCGCCCTCAGACGCGACGATACCCGCGACCTAGACCATCTCATTGAAGCGGCGAAATCCGAGGTCTATACTCCCCGGCACGGGGAAACTAGACCGAAATCAGGCCTCATCCAGAAGGAGGATGCAGATGGGGCTGTTTAAGCGCAACAAAGTGTGGTGGATGACGTTTGTCTATCAGGGGCGGCAAATCCGGCGGAGTACCGAATGTACGGACCGCCGACTCGCAGAAGCGGTGCTCGGAAAGATCAAGGTCAAGTTGGTCGAAGGTCGCTATTTCGACCGGCTCGAAGAACAAGAACGGACCTTTGAAGAGATGGTCGAGCGTTACGTGGCTGAACGAGTCGTGGGAGCGAGCCGTCATGGCGAACGAAGGGCGCGAGGCGTCCTGGCTCACCTTCTACCGGTCTTTGGAAAGAAGACCTTGGTTCAGGTCACACCGAAGGAAATTGCCGCGTACAAGTGGAAACGGCAACAAGCGGGAGCCGCGCCAGCCACCATCGTGAAGGAATTGGCCTTGATGAAGACCGCCTTCAATATCGCCATTCGAGAGTGGGAATGGTGCCGTGATAATCCGGTCTGTCGCGTGTCGATGGGCAAGGTGAACAATGCCCGCGTCCGGTACTGCGATGACGAGACGTTGGCGAGGATTTACCAAGCCTGCCCGATATGGTTGCAACCGATCGTGATGCTGGCACGCTATACCGGCCTACGCCGGGAAAACGTGGTGTGTTTGCAGTGGGAGCAAGTCGATATGGCCCGGGGGCTCATCATTCTAGATCACACGAAGAACGGGGATCGTTTAGGCATCCCGCTGTGTGATCCTGCATTGAGGACCTTGGAAACCGTGAGACCATCCAGACCACTCGCAAGCGGCCCGGTGTTCCTGCAACACACGGAGGACAGGGAACCGGTGACGCCGGATATGGTCACGACGGCCTTTCGACGCGCCTGCGAGTCTGTAGGCGTGACGAACTTCCGCTTTCACGACCTGCGGCATACGTTCGCTTCTGCGCTGGTGCAGAAAGGCGTAGATCTGTATCGCGTACAGCGTTTACTGGGCCATCGCGACGGACGGATGACGCAACGCTATGCGCATCTGGCGCCGGAGAATTTGCGGGAAGCGGTGCAGGTGTTTAAGGACGACTATCACAAATTTAGCACAATGCCGGGGGTAGGTCCGACCCGGCTCGTGCTAACTGCCTGAAAAGGTTGGTGGTCCCAACGGGATTTGAACCCGTGTCTGAGCCTTGAGAGGGCTCCGTCCTAGGCCAAGCTAGACGATGGGACCGGAGAGTCGACTCATGCGGAAGCGGAAAGAGCAGGACTGTACCATAGCCGGTTTTACCTTTTCAAACGGCAAGTCACTGGGGCACGGACGCGCCAGTCGATACAAAAACCACCGCCCGTCGCGCAACCCCGGCTTGCAGCGTTTAGCGAATTGGCCTAAAGTGCGCCTATGCATCTGCTCTCTCTGGGTCCCAAGGAGTTCGTCGTTGCCGGCTTGCTTCCCACCTTTATGACTTTGGCTGGCTGCGGAGCCAGCTTCATGGAAGGGATGATCGCCCCACCCAATTCGAGCGCATGGACCAAGTGTGGCACTACCACGAAGGTGCATGTGAAGCCGCCGAAATCCACCATCACCGTATCGTATACCGAACCCACGACCGGGACGGACGGCAAACCGCTCACGAACCTCGCCCATACCACCATTTACTATAATGCCGGAGATGGGCCCGTGATCGCCAAGGTGGTCCCGGCCTCACATAAAACCGGGGGCGGCGCCGTCTCTCAGACCATTACGATTCCGCTAGCCAACCAGACGGAGCAAGACGTCACCGTCTGCGTGACAGCCACCGACTCAGACGAGCGTGAAGGCCCTGCGACTCCCTAGCCGATCCCACAACAGACTTGACAGCGCCCGACTAACGGCCTACCTTGCTCTCCACTTGCTCAGGGAAACAACGCTCGAATGCGTTGCTCAACCGGTCTTCTGATCGCCCTAGATCTCGACGCATGGACCTACGCAATCCTGACGCATCACACGCATCCCACCAGGCCGAGTCGGACCGCCACAAACACAGCCTGGAAATCCGGCTTGGCTCCAACATTTTCCGCAATACCAACGGCGTCATCCGCGTACAAGGCAAAGAGCAGCTGGTGCTGGAGCTCGCACCAGAACTGGATCGCATTCTCCTCACGATCGACCTGTACGACGGCAGCGGCAATCATGTTGCCCACCTGCGTCGCAATCGTTGGGCGTTCAACGACGGTAACCGCTTTTCCCTGAATACGAGCGATTCCCCGCCTACTCTCTTTCCCAACCTGCCTTGGCTTAAGGTGACGGATCAGGAAAGCGGCGAGACGGTGTTAGAAGCGGCGGTGGCACCGGGGGAGAAAATCCACGTGGCGACGGGAAAGTTCTACTCGCATCGCGGCCAACTCATCGAAATTACCTCGCACTTCTGCCGCATCGGCTCCACCCATACCCTGTTCGGCGACGTATTCGAGGCGCGCGGCGGCACCGCGGTGCTGGGGTGAGCCTCCCCCTAATCCCATGACGGACAGTCCGACTCCCAGCATCCAAGCCTTCCTGGTCTGCGACTCCGTCATCGAAGACAGCCTCACTAAGAAAAAATCCCTGATCGGTCTTTTCACGCACCTTCAGGCGATGAGCTTCCCCTTTCAGCACCAGCAACTCGGCCTCTACTTCTGCCTGACCGACGCCGAAGGCATCTACCATTTCGACATCGACCTGATGCACGTCAACACCGACCAACTGGTCTGTCGCGCCTCGCTTCCGGAGATTGTGGTCGGGGATCGGCTACAGATTGCTGATTTCGGCATCAATGTTCCGGCCTTGCTGTTCCCCCTGCCGGGGCGTTACGAATTTCGGCTGCGCATGAACGGCCGCGTGATCGCGCAAAAAGATTTCAACGTGATCCAGGTGACGCCCCCGGCCGGCATCTAGCCCGGGAAGCGCTCGGCAGATCTCGAAGGGGAACCGGACACGGTGGGCATGCAGAGCGGGTTCCGCAACGAGCGCGCGGCATCCGTCACCACCTCATGCGCGAGGAAGGATCGGGGCGATCAGCAGGCTGATTAAAACGCCGTGGCGTTGGCGAGGCAAGCCTCGACGTACGGCTCTTCGCCCCTGCGACAGGCCTGTGCCCGCTTATTCTTATCATCATACAAAGGCACAACCATTTCGCCGACGGTGGCGTAGCAGTCTTTCTTAAACGGCCCATCCAGGCTCCGGCACAGGGCCAGACCGGGATCCGGATTGGCATCAGTGAGAATGAAGTCCTTCACCGCGCCGATGAAGCATTGTTGGATCTGATCGCCTTGCCCCAGCCGACAGAGTTCGTTTACCCGAGCCGCATCACGCAACGTGTAGCCGCTGATATCGCGCCCCAGGCTTCGGTAACAAGTCGTCTGGTGCTCCCCTTCCACCCGGGCGCATTGCGTAAAGGCCTGGGCGAAATCGTAATTCAAAAACGTCAGCACCGCCGATGTCTGCATCAAGTAACAGGCCCGCAGGTATTTCTCCGTCAGAACCGAGCAGGGATACAACAGGTCCTGGGGATTCAGGAAACTGGTCGCCTCATGGTGATGATGCTCGCCGGCCGGTTGCACCCGGTGCGCCTGCTGGAAGGTGACGATGTTTTCCATGAACACCCCGCCATAGCAGGACTCTCGATCCCAGCTCCCCGGTAAGGCATCGCAGAACGCCAGACTCTTGAGCACGTCATAGCGAAACTGAATGGTGAGACCATGACCGAGACCATGCAAACAGTTGTACCGCTGAAACGAGTAGGCCGAAACCGTCTCACTGATGGGGCAGAGCGGCAGGATATGTTGGGGTCCCACATTGGAAAGGCTGCTGAGAAATGCTTGCAGCACACCGTGGTAACAGCCGGACCAAAAAACATCCCGGCAGTGCGAGAGCGCAGCCGGAGCCGTTCCGTAATGGGCAAACGAGCGCTGGCCGATGTGGTGCACGAGCGGATGGGCCTCGCGTAGTGCTTCGGGATCCTGTGTCGTGATCTGTTCCAGAGCGGTCAACGCCGACTCGGTCCCTTCGGACCGCAACACCGTTTCCAAATGCTGTTGGTAGCACTCCATCTTCGCCTCAAAAGGCTGGGGCCTACAGGTCTCGGGAGGGGCAGGCTCTCCTGCCTGAAGCCCTCCAACCCACACCATGCCGAGCAGCACCACCAATACCCGTGCGCTCCATTGACCACGCATCATCCGATCTCCCTTAAATTACATTCGGTCGGCTTACGAGGAACATTGATCGCAGACTGAGATTCTAAAATACCAGCTGAGATCGTTCCAGAAAAAACCTCCTCGCCACGGTGCCACCACGGCGCCCCCCTTCTCCCACCCCGTGGTTCTGTGATAGAACCATGCGCGTTTCATCATCGTGCCTCGGCGAAATCGCAACCACCATGTCGACCACACCAGAGCCTCCCACACGCTCCGACTTTATTCGCGAGATCGTCGCGGCCGACCGTGCTGCCGGCAAACACCATGGGCGGGTCGTCACCCGCTTTCCGCCGGAACCGAATGGGTATCTCCACATCGGCCATGCCAAGTCGATTTGCCTGAATTTCGGCATCGCCAATGAGCAGCCGGGCGGCGTGTGCCATCTCCGTATGGATGACACCAACCCGACGACTGAGGACCCTGAATACGTACAGGCGATTCAAGAAGATGTCCGCTGGCTTGGATTTGACTGGCATGACAAGATGTTTTTCGCATCCGATTATTTCGAGCGGCTGTATGAGTTTGCCGTCGGCCTCATCAAGAAAGGGCTCGCCTACGTCGACAGCCTGACGGCCGACGAGATGCGCCGCTACCGCGGAACCCTTACGGAACCGGGCCAGCCCAGCCCCCATCGCACACGCAGCATCGACGAGAACCTGGACCTCTTCAGCCGGATGAGAGCGGGGGAATTTCCCGACGGCGTCCATGTGCTGCGCGCCAAAATCGACATGGCCTCGCCGAACATCAATCTCCGCGATCCGGTGCTGTACCGTATCCGGCATGTGGCGCACTACCGGACCGGTACCACCTGGTGCATCTACCCCGCATACGATTTCGCGCATCCGCTCTCCGACGCCATCGAGGGCATCACCCATTCGATCTGCACCCTGGAGTTTGAAGACCATCGCCCGCTGTACGACTGGGTGATTGCCCAATGCGAGACTCCGCAGCGTCCCCAGCAGATTGAGTTCGCCCGGCTCAACGTGACATTCACGGTCATGAGCAAACGCAAATTGCTCGACCTGGTCGAACGCAAACTGGTGAACGGCTGGGATGATCCCCGCCTTCCGACACTCAAGGGACTCCGCCGCCGCGGCTTCACCCCTGAGGCGCTGCGTGCCTTTTGCGAGGCGATCGGCGTGGCAAAGCGGGATGCCATCGTCGAGATGCAGCTGCTCGAGCACTTTGTCCGCGAAGACTTGAATAAACGCGCCCCCCGTGTGATGGCCGTGCTGCGCCCCTTGCGCCTGGTGATCGAGAATTATCCCGAGGGGCAGGTCGAGCAGCTCGATGCCGTCAACAATCCTGAAGATCCGTCCGCGGGCACACGTCAGTTACCCTTCTCCCGCGTGCTTTATATCGACCAGGAAGATTTCAAAGAAGATCCGCCCAAGCAGTTCTTTCGCCTTGCACCAGGCCGCGAGGTGCGATTGCGGTATGCCTACATCATCACCTGTGTCGGCGTCGTGAAGGACCCGGCCACCGGGGAGGTCACCGAACTCCGCTGCACCTATGATCCCGAGACGAAAAGCGGCGGAGCGCAGGCGCAACGGAAAGTGAAGGCCACGATCCACTGGGTGTCGGCCAGCCATGCCGTCGACGCGGAAATACGGCTCTATGAAAGTCTCATGCTCACGGATCCGGCCAAGATCCCAGCCGATCAGGATTGGACGCAACACCTGAATCCTCGTTCGCTGGAACGGCTGCCGGCTTGCAAAGTGGAACCCAGCCTGGCCTCGATCACTCCCGGCACCAGCGTCCAGTTCGAACGCGTCGGCTACTTCTGTGCCGATCCCGACTCATCTCCCGCCAAGTTGGTCTTCAACCGGACCGTCACGCTCAAAGACGCCTGGGCGAAGATCGAAAAATCCCAACCCTCACGCTGACGCCTTCCAGTCACCCGCCAAGTCCGCTTCAGCCCCACTCAAGGTGGGAGCAGTCCAGACTTCGGCAACCTTGCGCCTGCCCCCATTGATGCAGGAAAATCCCGTCTCACCAATCGAGCCCAACACAGACCGAAGGAGCCAAGAGGATGAGCACGAGACCAGAGCGCGACGAGTATCAGGCGAATAGCCCCTCATTCCACGATCGCCTGTCCATGCTCAAGGCGGCGATCCCCGTGGCAGTCCCCGCGGCACAGGCGCTGCTCACAAGCATATATCACTCTACTCGCCGGCTGCACGACGAGCTGCAGCGCATCGACACTGCACCGCTCCTGCCGCGATCCATCGTCAGCCGGGTCCGCTGCTTCGATTGCGGCGCCACGAACATGGACTCGTTTCATACGTCATCACAAGGCGGCTACAATCTCTGTCCAAGCTGCTTCCAGCATCGTCTTCGCACCGGCCGCGCAAAAACTGCGCATTGACCGCCACCGCCGGAGCCGAAACGCGCCCCCCATGCAGCCTCCAGACTCTCGAGCGCCTCGGCGGAAGACCATTCTGCGCTGCCTTCTAGCCCCGAACCGCCCGCACACCGTATACTGCAGGCTTTACCGTCCCAAGAGAGGTACGTCAGGGTTATGGCCCCGAACATTCTATTGAGCTGCGAATCGATCAGTAAAAGTTATGGCGTGCGAGCCTTGTTTGCCAACCTGACCCTGGCGCTCTTCGAGGGCGACCATGTCGGGTTGATCGGCCCGAACGGGTCCGGCAAGTCGACGCTGCTGAAAATTCTGGCCGGGCTTGAGCCTCCGGATGACGGCACTCGCACCCTGCGCGGCCATACACGGGTCGGATATGTCCCTCAGGAACCGAGTTTCCCCGCCGGCTTCAGCATCGAGCAAGTCTTGCAACAGACCCTCACCGACGCAGGGCGTGATCCTCACGAAGAAGGGGGCCGGATCGCTCGAGCCCTGAGCATCGGCACCTTTCCCGATCCGGAACAGAGCATCGATACCCTCTCCGGAGGCTGGCGCAAGCGATTGGCCATCACCCAGGCGTTGCTGCTCGAACCGGATGTGCTGCTCATGGACGAGCCGACCAACCATTTGGATGTCGAGGGCATTCTTTGGCTGGAGCGACTGCTGAAGAATCGCGCCAAGGCCTTTCTCGTCATCAGTCACGACCGCCGCTTTTTAGAGTCGATCGCCACACGCATGGTGGAACTCAATCGTTGTTATCCCGAAGGGCGCTTTGAAGCCAAAGGTCGATACAGCGACTTTCTGGAACAACGGGATGCCGCGCTCCAGGCGCAGGCGGACTATCAATCATCGTTGGCCAACCGTGTGCGGCGAGAAGTGGAATGGTTGCGGCGCGGCCCCAAGGCTCGCACGACCAAAGCCAAGGGTCGGATTCAATCTGCGGGGAAACTCATTGATGAACTGGACCAGGTCGAGGCCCGCGCGGCGCAGTCAACCATCGGCATCGACTTTGCCGCCTCCGGCCGAAAATCCAAACAACTTCTGGTGGCGAAACAGGTCACGAAAAGCTTTCAAGGCAGGCCGGTCGTCTCAAATCTTGACCTGCTCCTCGGCCCCGGCCAGCGACTCGGCCTCCTCGGTCCCAACGGCAGCGGCAAAACCACGCTCCTCCGCCTACTGGCGGGCACACTGGAGCCTGATGCGGGCACGATCATGCGTGCCGACGGGCTGCGCATCGTCTCGTTCGAACAACACCGGGAGTCGCTGGACCAAGCTGCCAGTCTCCGCCGTGCACTGGCCCCGACCGGTGATGCGGTCATCTATCAAGGCCGCTCCGTCCATCTGGCGTCGTGGGCGAAACGTTTTCTCTTTCGCCCTGAACAGCTTGACCTACCGGTCTCGCGACTCTCCGGAGGCGAACAGGCACGGCTGCTGATTGCCCAACTGATGTTGCAACCGGCAGACCTACTGATTCTCGACGAACCGACCAATGATTTGGATATTCCAACACTCGATGTGCTGGAAGACAGTTTGCTCGAATTTCCCGGGGCGTTGGTGCTGGTCACCCATGATCGCTGGTTGCTGGATCGCGTCTCAACCATGCTGCTGGCTCTGGACGGCACCGGCCGCGTTGAATGGTTTGCCGACTACGCCCAATGGGAAAGCGCGCAAGAACGGGTCGCCGAGTCGGAAACGAGCGCGAACAAGGAGACCACCGCGTCCGCCACGACCGACGAAGGGGCCGGAACTACCACGATTCGCAAGCCCAAGAAACTGAGCTATCGCGAACAGAAGGAATGGGGCGCGATCGAAGACAGTATTCTGAAAGCCGAAGAGCTGGTCGCGAACTGCCAGGATGCCCTTCAGGATCCGGCGGTGGTGTCGAATGCCGCAGAGTTACAGGCGCGGAGCGAAGCCTTGGTGGCAGCGCAGGCTGAAGTGGAGCGCCTCTACGCCCGCTGGGCCGAATTGGATGAGAAACGCGCGCAGACCGTGCAGAGTTCGTGACAGGGGGATTTGGCTGGGGGACTAGGAATCGAACCTAGGTAGCCAGCTCCAAAGGCTGGCGTCCTACCGCTAGACGATCCCCCAGCGCGGTACGGAACCGAGACGTCGAGCTGAAGAGCAAGGCAGGGAAAAGATTTTGGCTGGGGGACTAGGAATCGAACCTAGGTAGTCAGATCCAGAGACTGACGTCCTACCGCTAGACGATCCCCCAACCGGTCCACACAGTAATATAAGCCTCTCCATTGCGTCAAGATCGAGCGCGATTCTTGAGTAGCCCATCAGGATTTAGAAGCCTGCTCGATCGCTTTGCGCAAACGAATCAACGTACGTTCCCGGCCGAGAACCTCCATCACTTCAAACAGGCCCGGGCTTGCCGTTCGGCCGGTCAGGGCAACTCGCACAGGCTGGGCCAACTGCCCCATTTTAATGCCCGCTTCCTCGACCAACTTTTTGAACGCCTCTTCCCATTCCTGCTTGGAGAAGGCAGGCAACGCCTCAAAGCGTTCCACCAACCTGAGCAGCATCGGAGCCTGGGCCGCAGTGAGAAACTTCTTCGCCGCCTCCTCATCAAACGACACCGCTTCGCCGAAGTAGGGCTTTACCCAATGAACCATCTCAACCAACGTCTTGGTCCGCTCTTTCACCAAGACCACCAGTTGCGCAAGCCATTCAGTGGACACAGCGCGAACTTCATCCTTGAGACCGGCCTCTTCCAATAGGGGCACAAGTGCCTGGGCGATCTGCTCCGGAGGATTGGTCTTGAGGTACTCGGCATTGAGCCACAACAGCTTGTCGGGGTTGAAGACAGCGGGAGAAGTCTGGACATTCTTCCAGGAGAATTTTTCGATCAGCTCTTCTCGCGAAAAGAGCTCTTGATCTCCATGCGACCACCCGAGGCGAACCAGATAGTTGACCATGGCCTCCGGCAGGTAACCCATGTCCTTATAGGCCATGATCGACGTCGCGCCATGACGTTTCGAGAGCCGCGTCTTGTCCGACCCGAGAATCATCGGTAAATGTCCGAAGCGCGGCAGCGGGAACCCGAGGGCCTGAAAAATAGGAATCTGGCGCGGCGTATTCGTAAGATGGTCGTCCCCCCGCACCACATGCGTAATGCCCATCAGCGCGTCGTCCACCACCACGGAAAAGTTGTAGGTGGGAAAGCCGTTTGATCTCAGAATGATGACGTCATCCAGAATTTGATTGTCGAACACCACCCGCCCCTTGATGAGGTCCTCGACAACCGTCTGACCGTCCTGCGGTGCCTTGAACCGGAGCGCCGCGTCACCGGGTGGCTTGGACAGGCCCAGATTCCGGCAACGGCCGTCGTATCGGGGCGATCCGCCCTTGGCTTCCGCTTCTTTTCGGCGCACCTCCAGCTCCTCCGGCCTGCACACGCACCAATAGGCATGGCCCTGCTCAAACAACCGAAAGGCATGACTTCGATAGAGATCCATGCGGTCGGTCTGACGAAAGGGACCTTCATCCCAATCCAGCTTGACCCAGCGCATGCCATCGAGAATAGCTTGGATCGATGCGTCGGTCGACCGATCCTGGTCGGTATCTTCAATCCGAAGAATAAACACGCCGTTCTGTTGCCGAGCAAACAGCCAGTTGAACAAGGCCGTCCGCACCCCGCCGATATGGAGGAAGCCGGTCGGACTGGGCGCAAATCGAACCCTGACCTGACTCATCGCGTCACCGTAGTGTGTGTGGAAGAATGTAACGGGGGGCTATCTATAACATGGCACCGAAACGATGTACAGAACGGGGCAGTTCCATTCTGAATCCGATTTTGCTAAGAACAGTCCATGGCTGAACCAACACAACTTGCTGAAGTCGTCTCGCTCACCGCGTTGACACCCCATACCACAGAACTCGTGCTCCGCCCGATTGAGTTCCCCCTGGCGTTTCAACCCGGCCAGTGGATCTCCCTCCAATTGCCGGTCGGAGACCATCCACCACTGAATCGCGCCTATTCGCTGGCCGAGCCTCCGTCACCCCACGGGCATCTGACACTCGTCTTTGACCATGTTCCAGGGGGGAAAGGCTCAGGCTATCTCTCGTCGCGTAAGCCAGGCGATCGCATCCCGCTCTCAGGCCCCTATGGCCACTTCATACTTCCCGAGACGGAGGCGCAGCACCTATTGTTGATCGGCCGGTATTCGGGCCTTGTCCCGCTCCGCTGTATGGTCCGTGCGCTTGCTGGACACAACACCCTGCGCAAGACAACCCTGATTGCCCATGCGCCGACCACTAGCGAACAGCTGTACCACGAAGAGTTCACGGCGCTGGCCGCGAGGCACTCACATTTTCACTATCTGCCGTTTGTGAGCGAGGCCCCGGAGGGCCATGCAGGGACGGTAGAGGCGATCAAACAACTCGCCGGAAACGGGCGCCGCGTCACACCAATGATCGCAGGGATCAAGGCTTTTGCGCGCCCGCTCCGGAGCCTCTTCATGGAACTAGGATTCGATCGGCGGGAGGTGAAACTCGAAACGTACGACTGACGCCTCGGCAGACCTCTGCCTCCTCGATCAGTGGCCTTCTTTCGCCAGATTCTTATTGATGGCGGGAATTTCCACAATCACATCCATCGATCCGTTCGGGACACACTGACAGCCCAGGCGCGATTGCAGCGTCGTGACGGGGGCTTCGTCTAATTGATCGAACTCATCGTCCGTGCCCTCATTGCAGGTCTCTAGACCCTTCTTCACCATGACATGACAGGTGGAGCAGGCGCAGACCCCCCCGCACACATGCTCAAGATCGATGTCGTTCCCCATGGCGATATCCAGAATGCTACCCGGCAGTCCTGTCGGTCCGTAGGGAATCTTGTCCGGGAGCACTTCCACCTTCTTTTCGCTCTTGTCCGGAAAAATAAAGGTCACGGTATAACGTTTCGACGGCAATTCGACATCGGCTTTTTCGATGTAGGGATTGGTTCCACCCATGTTGCGTAACCCCTTCTGTGATTCAACCAGTGATGCGAGGTCTGGCGTACCAGCACTCAACGGCTTGTGAAGCACAATGCTTGTGCGTTCTTGGTCTTTTCAACCCTTGACAGGTCAAAAGATCACATGATAACTTTTGTACGACTCATTTGATCGGAGATCATTATAGTCTCCGATCTGAAAGATCGGCAATAGGTCATGTTGAAATTATCCAAGAAAGCAGACTACGGGCTCATGGCCCTTCAACACATTGCTTCGAATCAATACGGCGATGTGGCTCATGCCCGGGTGGTGAACACCAAAGAGATCGCCGAGGAATATCATATTCCGGTCGAGTTACTGGCAAAAGTCCTTCAAACCCTCTCCAAGAGCGGCATCATCGAAAGCCACAACGGCCCCAAGGGTGGCTACCTCCTCGGCAAAAATCCCCGTGAGATCACGATCGCCCGCGTACTCGAAAGCCTGGAGGGGCCGCTCGGGATTATGGATTGCGCCCATGAGAAAAACGGCGACGCCTGCATGCAGCGCGAACACTGTAACATCAGGACCCCGCTTCTGAAAATTCAGAGCAGCATCTATCAGCTTCTGAACAGCATGACATTGCAAGATATGCTGGGGGGCACCCCTCTCATCACCATTCAATCCGTCGCGACGGAACAACAAGGAGTCGAGCGATGAAGTTCCCGATCTACCTGGATAACCATGCGACCACCCCGATGGACCCTCGGGTGTTGGAATCAATGCTGCCCTATTTCATAGAAAAGTTCGGGAACGCCGCCAGCCGGAACCACGCGTTCGGATGGGAGGCTGAAGAGGGTGTGGAAACCGCGCGTAAACAGATCGCCAAGTTGATTCATGCGGACGCCAAAGAAATCGTCTTCACGAGTGGCGCCACCGAATCCAACAACCTAGCCCTCAAAGGCGTGGTGGAGATGTACCACGAGAAGGGCGACCACATCATCACCTCGTCGACCGAACATCGCGCGGTGCTGGATACGGCCAAAACGCTGGAAGCCAAGCGCGGCGTCAAGGTGACCTACCTCCCCGTCGACAAGTTCGGCATGGTGAATCCGGAGGACGTCCGGAACGCGATCACCGACAAGACCATTCTCATATCCGTCATGTTCGCGAATAACGAAATCGGAACGATCAACCCAATTAAGGAAATCGGAAAGATCGCAAAAGAAAAGGGCATCCTCTTCCACTGCGATGCGACGCAGGGCGTGGGAAAGGTCCCGGTCGACGTGCAGGACATGGGCATCGACCTGATGTCCTTCAGCGCGCATAAGATTTATGGGCCTAAGGGCGTCGGCGCGCTCTACGTCAGAAAAAAGAATCCTCGGGTGCGTATCGCCGCTCAAATGGATGGCGGCGGACATGAACGCGGCATGCGGTCAGGAACGCTCCCGGTGCCTTTGATCGTGGGGTTCGGGAAGGCTTGTGAACTGTGCGAACAGGAAATGGGGGCCGACGCGACGCGACTCTCCGCCATGCGTGACCGGCTACATGCAACCATTACCAACGCGCTTGAGGAGGTCTACTTGAACGGTCATCCGACGGAACGCCTCCCGCACAACCTGAACATTTCGTTTGCCTATGTCGAGGGAGAGTCGTTGCTGATGGGCTGTAAAGAAATCGCCCTCTCTTCCGGCTCGGCCTGCACATCGGCGACACTGGAACCGTCCTATGTCTTGCGCGCCTTGGGAGTCGGAGCGGAACTAGCGCACTCCTCTATCAGGTTCGGACTGGGACGTTTCACCCTCGACGAGGAAGTTGACTATGCCGCGAAGAAGATTATCGAAACCGTGACCAAGCTGCGCGAAATGTCGCCGCTCTATGAAATGGCCAAAGAAGGCATCGACCTGAAAACCGTGCAATGGGCAGCGCATTAATCTGAAACCATCACCATTCTGACTGATATTTTCCGGAGGACACCATGGCCTACAGCGAAAAAGTCGTCGACCATTTCAACAATCCCCGCAATATGGGCAGCTTCAAGAAGGAAGAAGACGGAGTCGGTACAGGTATCGTGGGCGCCCCCGAGTGCGGCGATGTCATGAAGCTCCAAATCAAGGTGCAAAACGACACGATTGTGGACGCGAAGTTCAAAACCTTCGGATGCGGTTCCGCGATCGCCAGTTCCAGCCTGGCCACCGAGTGGCTGAAAGGCAAAACGGTGGAGGAAGCCGGCAAGATCAAGAACACCGATATCGTCCAGGAACTCAATCTGCCCCCGGTGAAAATCCACTGTTCGGTATTGGCAGAGGATGCCATTAAGGCGGCCCTCGCCGACTATCAAAAGAAAGCCGAATCGAAGTAATCGACAGGAAGGAGCGCACTATGGATGTCACCACGAATACCGATGCCCAAGCCCCGGTGATTACGCTGAGCGATGCCGCCCTCAAGGAAGTGAAACGCCTCATCAATGTCCAAGGCATTGATGAAGGGGGCCTCCGCCTGGGCGTCAAAGGCGGCGGCTGTTCCGGACTGAGCTACACCATCAACTTCGATGAAAAAATCGGCCAGTACGACCAGGTGTACGAATTCGACGGCGTGAAGGTCATCGTGGATGCCAAAAGCGCCATCTATCTGCAAGGGACTCAATTGGACTTCCAGAAAGACCTGATGGGCGGGAATTTCAAATTCGTCAACCCCAACGCCAACAAGACCTGCGGCTGCGGAGAATCCTTCTCGGCTTAAGCGAGCAAACGCAGATGGACGAACATACTCATAACACCGGAGACCGGCGCGAACTCCGAATGGCTCGCAGCATGTGCTGGCATTGCCAATCCGAAATGGCGGGGGAATATTTTTGCGACCGATGCGTCAAGGTACAACCGGTCTCGAAAGATCTCGACTATTTCACCTGCTTTGGGCTACCCCGGCGCTTGGTCATCGACACGAACGTCTTGGAAACCAAGTTCTACGAATTGAGCCGCGCTTTTCACCCTGATTTTTACCAAAACAAGAGCGATGCAGAGCAGACGATCAGCCTCGGAAACTCGGCGATGCTCAACACCGCGTACCGCACTCTGCGAGATCCGATTCAACGCGCCGAATATCTGCTGGACCTTGAGGCCGGTGCGGTGAAGGATATCCGAACCACGCCCCCCGCCGACCTGTTTGAGGAAATCCTCGAATTGCAGGATACGCTCGACGAATTTCGGGGGAGCGATCGCGCCTCTGCACATGCGTCTACACTCCGGACTAAACTCCACGCTGATCGGACAGCACTGGAACAACGCCAACGTGAGATGGAAGCCCAACTCCTTCAGCTGTTCGGCCGGTGGGATGCACTACAGGACCGCGGCGAAGCCACTGAGCAAGTCAGAGCCGAGCGTAACCACTTACTCAAAGACATGCGCAACATCCTGTCCAACCGTACCTATGTCAAAAATATCGTGAACGACCTCGTCGAAACCATCGCCTAACCACCAATGAACCACCAGCATGGCGCACACAGCACACTCCAGAGACGTACGCATGAGACTGGTTGGAAGAGAGCACGCCTCGCCGGCCTCTATGACCTCGCGGACTAGGCGACCGGACGAAACACCGAACTGAGAAACCGTTTCAGGATTTTTCTATGACACGCATTGTCGGCATTGACCTCGGGACCACGAACTCGCTCGTCGCCTATATGGATAAGGACACCCCGCGTGTCATCTCGGCCCGCCATGAACGCGGGATGGTGCCTTCCGTCGTGGCACTGACCGACAACGGGCTCATCGTCGGTGATCCAGCGAAAGAACATCTCACGAGAAGTCCCGAGCGTACCGTCTATTCCGTCAAACGCTTCATGGGCAAAAGCCTCGCCGATGTCCAGAGCGAACTCGCCTACTTCCCCTATACACTCACTGAAAAAGGCGGGGTCATCCGAATCACGCTGGGCGAAAAATCCTATTCACCTCCACAGATCTCGGCCATGATCCTGAAGGAGCTCAAACTTCGAGCCGAGGCTTTTCTCGGAGAGAGCATCAGCAAAGCCGTCATCACCGTACCGGCCTATTTCAACGATAGCCAGCGGCAAGCCACCAAAGATGCCGGCATGATCGCCGGACTGGAGGTGCTGCGCATTATCAATGAGCCGACCGCTGCCTCGCTGGCTTACGGCCTGCAGAAAAAGACACAAGGCACGATTGCCGTGTACGACCTTGGCGGCGGAACGTTCGACATCTCGATCCTGAAATTGAAAAACGGCATTTTCGAAGTGCTGGCCACCAATGGCGACACACACCTCGGCGGTGATGATTTCGATCAGGTGCTGACCGAACTACTCCTGAACGAGATCCGGACGCAGCATGGGCTCGATCTGGCCACACTGCCGGACCAAATGCAGGCGATCCGCCTGGAGGCCGAACGCGCAAAGATTCGCTTGTCCGAAGAGTTGCAGACTACCGTGACACTCGACCTACCCAACGGCCAGGGGCGGTTCAGCCGAGAGCTGACTCGTGATCAACTCAATGGGCTGTGCACCGCATTGGTTGAGCGAACCCTCGGCCCTTGCCGTCTCGCCCTCAAGGATGCAGGCCTCAATCCGACTGATATCGACGAAGTCGTCCTCGTGGGAGGATCAACCCGCATGCCGCTCGTGCGCCAACAGGTACAGGCGCTCTTCGGCAAACAACCGCACTGCGACCTGAACCCGGATGAAGTCGTCGCGCTGGGCGCCGCGGTCCAGGCCGACATCCTCAGCGGTGGCACGACGGACATGTTGCTGCTCGACGTCACCCCGCTGTCCTTAGGCATAGAAACGATGGGCGGGGTCATGAGCAGCCTCATCCGACGCAACACCACGATTCCCGCCAGCGCCAAGGAAATGTTCACCACCTATGTGGACGGCCAAACCGGCGTCGACATTCACATTCTCCAAGGCGAACGCGAACTGGCACAAGACAACCGCAGCCTGGCTCGCTTCCGATTGAAGGTTCCACCCTTACCTGCGGGGGTTCCACGCATCGAAGTGACGTTCTTGATCGACGCCAACGGGATCTTGAACGTCATGGCCAAGGACATGCGAACCGGAGAGAGCCAATCGATCGAGGTCAAACCCTCCTATGGCTTATCGGATCAAGAAGTCGAACGAATGATCGAAGATTCATTTAAGTTCGCGGCGGACGACGTCAGCGCACGTAAGTTGATCGAGGCCCGGCTTGACGCGGGGGCGCTGATCACCACTACAGAAAAATCATTGGCTGACAACGGCCATCTCGTCGCACCAGAGGAAGTCGCCGGCATTCGTGCCGCACTTGCTGGCCTAGCTGCGGCGAAGGATGGCACCGACCCTCGGGCCATCCGAGGGCGCATGGCCGACCTTGAACAAGCAGCCAAAACCCTAACTGTAGCCATGTTGGACGATTCCTTGAAGCAAGGGCTTCAAGGCAAAAAAGTCTCCGATGTGACATGATTGACGGAATGGACGACGACCGTCCGGACGAATATTTCCAGCACCTGTGAGTAGCGAGGAGCCGTGATGGATCTCAAGTGGCAGAACGCAGAGGATATTGCAATCCGACTGGTTGAGGAACACCCACATACCGACCCGTTGACCGTGCGATTCACAGACATGCACGCCTGGATCGTCGCCCTTCCGGATTTCAAGGATGACCCCAAGAAATCCAACGAGAAGATCCTGGAATCCATTCAGATGGCCTGGCACGAGGAATATCAGGATTCACAATCCTGACCGGCCTCGCCCCTCACCACTTTCTCCCTGAACGCTGACACCACACCTCTTCGTGAGGAGGCATGCCTCCAGGATAGGCGAATGCCTGTAGCGGAGCGCCAGCCTGTGGGAGAGTCGCTACGGTTCGACCGCTGGCGGTGGGGCACTGTCCTGGAGCTGATCCAGTCTGTAAAAATCGGTGGGATCAATCTTGGATCCGGCGCTCTTCGTCGGCTCAGTGCCTTTTGTGAAAAGCTCCACGGTACCGTGTTGTTCATCCTGGTCGGTGAGCAGTGCCGTCGTCGGATCCACCTTCACGAACATGACGCCGTCAGGAATTTCAAAGGGCACGACCGGCAACTGTTTGAGGGCCTCTTTCATAAACGCGATCCAAATCGGCAACGCCGCATGCGCTCCGGACTCGGTTTCGCCCAACGGCCGCCGATCGTCAAACCCCACCCACGCCCCGGTCGCCAAATTCGGCGTGGACCCGATGAACCAGGCATCGGTAAAGTCGTTCGTGGTTCCGGTTTTTCCCGCGACCGGCCGATCGATGACCGCTTTGGCCGCGATGCCCGTACCACGCTGGATCACGTCTTCCATCATATTGGTGATCAAATACGCGGTTTCGCGGGAAACGACCTGTCGAGGCTGGACAACCGCCTGATCCAGTGTACGCCCCCCGCTGTCCTGCACGCTTGCCACGGCATAGGGCTCCACACGCACGCCCTGATTGGCAAACACCCCATAGACAGAAACGAGTTCCATCAAGCCGACACTGGAAGAGCCCAATGCGAGCGACAGGTCGGCAGCCAATGGACTGACGACGCCCACCGTCCGGGAAAAATCGATCACGTTCCGAATCCCGACTTTATCCAGAAGGCGAACAGTGGCTAGGTTGTGGGAATGGATCAATGCTTCCCTCAGGCTGACAATACCGTGAAAGCGCCTGCCGTAGTTCTCCGGCTTCCAGGTTTTGTCTTCCTCTTCCTGCTCATACACCACCGGCGCATCCAACACGACCGTCGCCGGACTCATCCCTTGATTCATCGCCGTGGCATAGATGATCGGCTTGAATGACGATCCCGGCTGACGGCGAGCCAGCACCGCGCGATTGTATTCGCTGCGTGCAAAATCATACCCGCCGACCATGGCGCGAATCGCCCCGGTCTTCGGATCTACGGCCACCAGCGCACCCTCGACCACCGGTGTCTGCTCCAACCGCAGATGCACAGTCTCCTTTTCAAGCTTCTTCACTCCGACCTCAATCACATCGCCGGGCGTGAGGAGTTGCTTGATGTTCTTCACGGGAACGGCGTCTTTCGTGGGATCTTTCCCCTTGAGATACTTGGAGGCCCAGGCCATGTCGTCGAAACTCAGCCGGCCCGTCGTGCCCCCGATCTGCACCAGCACATGATCCTTCGCGATCTTCGTCACCACCCCTTCCATCATATCGCCTTCGGCAAGTTTGACCGCGGGATCAGGGGCCGGGACCTCCAGAGTCGTCAGATCAACCGTGCGCAGCGGGCCACGCCATCCCTGGCGTTTGTCCACCTCGCGCAGTCCGTGAAACACAGCCGCTTCCGCGGCTTTCTGCATATCGGCATTCAGCGTGGTGAAGACTTCCAGTCCACCCTTGTAGACCATGGCCTCCCCGAACTTGGCCACCAACAGCTGACGGATGTACTCAACAAAATATGGCCCAAGGTGTTCGCTACCCGGCCGGCGAAAGTTCAGTTTTTCTGCCACAGCCTGGTCCCGATCAGCCGCGCCGATAAACCCTGCCTCGGCCATGCGGCTCAATACATGCTCTTGGCGCTTCTTGGCCCGGTCGTATGCTTTGAACGGCGAATAGTGGCTGGGTGATTTGGGAAGCCCGGCAAGGAATGCCGATTCAGCCAGCGTGAGCTTCGAGAGTTCCTTGCCGAAGTAGGTTTGAGCGGCCGCCGCCACGCCGTAGGCGCCCTGCCCGAAGTAGATCTGGTTCAGATACATCTCCAGAATCTGCTCCTTCGTCAGCACCAACTCCATCTTGTAGGCCAGGATCAGCTCGCGGACTTTGCGATCAAACGTCCGTTCCGCCGAAAGAAACAACGAACGCGCCAACTGCTGGGTGATGGTGCTGGCACCCTCGACTTTTCGGCCGCCATGTCGAATATTCGTCCAAGCTGCGCGAAGAATGCCGACGATGTCCAAGCCGGGATGCTCGAAGAATCGCGTATCCTCGGTGGCAATGACGGCCTGAGTCAGGCTCTTCGGCATGTCCTGAATGGGCTTGAGAAAGCGTCGTTCGATGAAAAACTGGCCGATCACCTGCCGGTCATCGGAATACACCCGCGTGACCAGACTGGGCTGATAATTCTGTAACGGGTCTAGGGACGGCAGATCTTGAGAAAAATACCAGAGGATCCCGGCAGCGCCGCCGCCCCCGAGAATCAGGGAGAGGAGAAGCCCAATCAGGGCGATTTTCCACCATCGCCAGCGACGACGAGGCTTCTCCGGCTTATCAAGTAGGTGATCGAGTTCGGACATGAAGTTGGATGGTTGCGAGGGAAGAGGTCAACCCGCGACACACCCACCATACAATGCACACCCGACAAACTCAAGCAAGGTTCGAATCGTCGGCCGAAGAAGTTTCCGTTGCACATTCCACAATCAGCTTGCGAGAAGATTATTGAATCGGGTATAGTCCATAGGCTTAGACGCCTTCATTCGAAGGCGTCTTTTTTTTGGCACTTTCACGGTAGGCACTGGAGACTATGAACAGCTCAGCCCCCTCATCCACCCCATCCGGTCTGCATGCACCGCAAGGTCGTCGGACCGATATTCGCAACATCGCCATCATCGCGCACGTCGACCATGGGAAAACGACCCTTGTCGATGCCGTGCTGCGTCAGACCCACGTCCATCGAAAAATCGACGACATGGGCGAACGGATCATGGACTCCATGGATCAGGAGCGCGAGCGGGGCATTACCATCCGAGCCAAGAATGCCAGCGTCACTTACAAAGGCGTCAAGATCAACATCGTCGACACGCCGGGGCACGCTGACTTCGGAGGCGAGGTGGAACGTACCTTGCGCATGGTCGATGGGGTGCTGATCCTCGTCGATGCCAAGGAAGGACCGATGCCGCAGACAACGTTCGTGCTGCGCAAAGCATTGGCCCTCGGCCATAAGGCCATTGTCGTCGTCAACAAAATCGACCGCCCGGACGCCGTGATTGACGATGTCGTGAATCGCACCTTCGACTTGTTCGTCCATCTGGGAGCCAGCGACGAACAGCTCGACTTCCCCATCGTGTACGCCTCGGCCATCAAGGGTCTCGCCACGCTCGATCTGAAACAGCCCGGAACGGATATCTCCCCGCTGCTGGATACGATCCTCGACAAGATTCCCGCACCGGCCATCAATCGGGACAGCCCATTTCAGCTTTTGGTGCTGGCCCTGGCGCAGGATTCGTATAAAGGGAAAATGGGGATCGGCAAGATTCAGTCGGGCTCAATCGCCCGACGACAAAACGTGGTCACCCTCACGAAAGACGGTGACCAGGTGCCGGGAAAAATTTCCGATCTTGCGGTGTTTTCAGGGCTTGAGCGCACTGATATCGAAACGGCTGAAGCCGGCGAAATCGTCGCCCTCTGCGGGCTGGAAGAGGTGAACATCGGGGACACCATCGCCGACCCCAGTAACCCCGTCGCGCTGCCGCGGGTGACAATCGATGAACCGACTGTTCAAATGACCTTTTCCGTGAACAACAGCCCGTTCGCCGGCCGTGAAGGCAAATATCTCACCTCCCGCCACCTTCGCGAGCGATTGTTCAAGGAGTTGGAAACCAACGTGTCCTTGCGCGTCCAGGAGACCGACAGCGCCGACCGATTCCTGGTGGCCGGTCGAGGCGAACTCCATCTCGGGGTCCTGATCGAACAGATGCGGCGCGAAGGGTATGAACTTCAGATCTCGCAACCCGAAGTCATTCTGCATCGGGACGGCGAGACCGTCACGGAACCGTTTGAAGAACTGACGATCCAGGTGCCGGCGGAATATCAAGGCCCGGTGATCGAGGAGATCGGCAAGCGACGTGGCGAACTCCGTCACATGAAACTCGTCGGGGGGGAGACTGCGTCGAGCGAAATGCACATCGAATATCACATTCCCACTCGCGGCATCATCGGCCTAAAAAACATGCTATTGGCCAAGACGCGGGGGACGGTCATTATGCATCACGTGTTTTCCGGCTACGCCCCGGCCGACGAGAAGGCGCTCCTCGTGGCGCCCCATGGCTCACTGGTGGCCTTTGAGGCCGGAACCAGCACGGCCTATGCCCTGTTCATGACCCAAGAGCGTGGGGAACTATTCATTGGCGCAGCGGTCGATGTGTACCAAGGCATGATCGTCGGCCAGAACAGCCGCGATGAAGACCTGGACGTGAACGTCTGCAAGCAAAAGCAATTGTCCAACATGCGTGCAGCCGGTACCGACGAAGCTCTGGTCCTCACTCCTCCGCGAGAGATGTCTCTGGAATTTGCCATGGAGTACATCGGCCCCGACGAACTGGTCGAAGTGACCCCGAAGCATCTGCGCCTCAGGAAACGGCTCCTGAACCCTGAGGACCGCCGGAAAGCGAAGAAGAGCGCCAAGTAGCTCCCGACGAGTGAGCAGGGCCTGACGTGCGGACGGCATGAAGATTCGGAAAAAAATCCCGAAGCCTGCACCCGCCAAGTTGCCGTTGTATGTGATCGGCTATCGAGGGATCCCCCCGTCACTCGATGAACTGAAACTCTGGTACGACCTCCAATACGGCGGCCCACTCCTGTGGACCGACCGTCACGAGGATGGTCGTGCCAGCGCCTCCCACGGCCCATGGCGCGCCCATGTCCTGGCCGGCCTGCCCGAGACAGAGGCCGTGCACTGGCAGTCCGTCCTCACCTGGGAACACCCTCAACTCGGCGTCGTCTCGCCATCCACGACCGCACCGGGCACCAAAGGCGACACCGTACTGGTTGCTGCCCGGCTTGCCCGCGGCCTGACGTTACTCACCGACGGCACCGCGTTCGATGTCACCTGCCATGAGTATCTGAACCCCTCTGATTGGAACGACCGGCCGTTAACGGTCTTCGTGACGCGCGACCATGTCACCGTCCAGCATCAGGAGACCGATGACGCAGGCTCCGACTGGTATTACACCCTCGGCCTGACGAAATTCGGCCTGGATGAGCTGGAGCTGATCCAACCACGCGGCCTCCCGGAAGCCGACGCGATCGCGCTGCTCGAATCGGCGGCCGACGAGGTCCTACGAATCGGACACAACCAGAAAGTCGGCAGTGCGTTGGACCTCTTTGCCCTTGCCCGCACCATTCACTTCATCAAACATCGTACGACGGCACCGACCGGTCGCATGGTGACATTCAGGCAAATCGCAATCACGCCCCGCTAGCACGACGGCACGAATGGGCTCACGCTCTGGGAAATCAACACGTTGGGTCTGCCCCTCTCGCCGGTAGGCCTTCTGGCCCCGTTGACAAGGTTTTTCTGGGCATGGTACCACGAAAGGGTTTTGCGTCGTGCTGTAGGTCTAACCTAGGAGGATTCTCAATGAGTGATGTGGCTGCAGAAATTAAGGTCGGCGATACCGCGCCGGATTTCACATTAAAGGATCAGGACCAGAAGGACGTCAAGCTGAGCGATTACCGAGGCAAGAGCAATGTCGTCCTCGCGTTTTACCCGCTCGACTGGAGCCCGGTCTGTCAGGGCGAGAACAAGTGCCTGACCGATGACTTTCCCAAGTTCCAAAGCGCCCACGCTGAGCTCTTCGGGATCAGCTGCGACAGCTTCTTTTCGCACAAGGCCTGGGCGGATTCGCTCGACCTGAAGCACCGTCTCTTGTCCGACTTCAACCGCGAAGTGGTCAAGAAGTACGGATTGTATTTTGAGCCGTTGAATTGCGGCAAGCGCGCCACGGTCATCGTCGACAAGAACGGCAAAGTGGCCTACGTCAAAGTTCAGGAAATCAAGGTGGCACGTGAAGATAAAGATATTCTCGCCGCCCTGGCAAAGCTGAGCTAATTTCTCTCAACGATCGAGCAGGAGGCGTATCACTGCCTCTTGCTCGATCAGTGCCCACCCCTGAGGAGCGCGCATGACCGGCACAGTGCAGGACGTCAGAGACGAGAACTACAAAGAGTTTACCGAGAGCGCCGGAGCCGTAGTTGCCTATGGCCTGGCCACCTGCGAGCCCTGCAAACAGTACGATCCCATCCTGGAAGAAACCGCCGCCAAGTTTCCGGACATCAAGATCGGCAAGGCCAAGATGCACGTCCCCGGCCGGTGCCGCGAGATCAAGAAGGCCCATACGTTCGAAACCTATCCCACCACCCATTTCTTTGCGCACGGGAAACTCCTCCTCACCCGTGAAGGCGTCGTTGAACCGGCAGAACTCGCCGCCCTCATCAACGATCACCTCCTGAAATAGCGCTCTCCGAGTGCCGACAGTGACCATCTCCTCTCTCAATCGACCCTTCCGCTCCATCAAAACGTGCTCACGTCCCACACTTCCTCACACAAAGCAGATACAATGACTACGGGCGTCCCCATCTGATGCCACACTCCATCGCTTGGGTACCACAGCATGCGACGCATTTCTCTGTTCACCTACACCCTGGTATTGCTCCTGTTGGCCATATGCGCCGACGTCAGCCGCAGCCACGACCTCGCCGTACAACCATCACCTCCCAATTCATTCCAATCACATTCCGCCTCCGGCAACCCAACTCGTGATGCGCCGATGATTCTGGTTCCCGCCGGCGAGTTCGCCATGGGAGACGATCGCGGACAGGATGATGAACAGCCGGTCCATCGAGTCACAGTCAACGCCTTCTACCTGGATGCCTATGAAGTGACGGTGTCCCGCTACGCTGAATTTCTCCATGCGCAAAAGCCGGACCCGCCCTTTAAATGGCATGAAGCGAACCTCAACACCCATGCCCGCAAGCCGGTCATTGGGATGAGCTGGTTCGATGCACGTGACTACTGCCGATGGGTGGGGAAACGACTACCGACCGAAGCGGAATGGGAGTTTGCGGCACGCGGCACCGAAGGCCGCACCTATCCTTGGGGCCACGCACACCCGACAAAAGGGCACACAACCGCAGGGCAGACCGCTTGGCGAGGCTATGACACCGTGAGCAATGTGGGACAGTTGGAACTCGGCCGGACTCCCAACGGGATCTACGACCTGGCCGGCAACCTCTGGGAGTGGGTGGCCGACTGGTACGACTCCACCTATTACCAATTCAGCCCACGCGACAATCCAACCGGCCCCAAAGCCGGTCCACTGCGAAGCTTGCGGGGAGGCGCCTGGAACAATGACTCGAAGGCGATACGATCCGCGAATCGCGCCGGATACGCACCCGACGCCAAACGAAACGATGTGGGATTTCGTTGTGCCAGGGACGCACAACCGTCAGGCACCCGCTAGCCCGTATTATTCATGACGGTTCGTCGCGACATCGCAGAGTCATGTTGCGAGACCGGCGCGCGGAGCCGGGAGGATCCGACGCGTACTCGTGCAGTACGTTGAGGATCCGAGGGGCGAGCCCGCCGGCCGAAGGCCCGTCGCAGCCATGAATCGGTGATTGCAGCAGAAACGTCATGAATAATGCGGGCTAGAACAGGCGAGAAGTGACGGTTGTGGATTCGAGCGGTTGCATGAGGTGACTCGCTTCTGCCAGTTGGTCCGGTGATCGCAGACGAATCTTGAACACGACCCGTCGACTCTTCTCTCGGTCCAGCGCGCGGGATTGATCCAGCACCAAGTCCTGTCGCCCTCGACCACTGGCGGAAGTCTTCTCCTGGAAGCAACGATAGGCCCAGGGCGCCGAATCCTTGATGACCTCCAGCCCTTTGACCATCACATTGAGCGAACGTTCCTGGCTCAGCTTCAAATTGTAGATATCCGACCCTCGATCGTCGGTATGCCCTTCGATCACCAGCGAATCGATGCGATCCCGCATGGCGCCGCACAAGAGCGCGGCATACGTCGGCATTGCATCCGCGAGGAATTGATCAGCGACCACGGAGAGCGTGCCCTTGCCAAACTCAAAATTCAACAAGGCATCGGGCACGACAATTCGTACCACATTGGGATCCGTTGAATCGGCATCCAGCGACAAATCAAACCGCTGGAAATGATCCCGCAATACCCCTCTGATATCCTCCGTCGTCTTCTTTGCCACACGTGGCTCAGACGTGGGGTCAGGGATCGACGCCTTCGTCTGCGCGTCCGTTTCGGACACCTTGGTGACATACGCGCTGAACAGGAGAATAAAAATCACGGCCAATGAGGTCATCAAGTCCGTCACCCCGATGGTCAGCACCGACGAATGTTCCGGAGAATCCACCGACGAATGCGTTTGCATCTCAAGCCGCCTCCTTTATGGAAGCCCCTTGCCGCCAGTTGGCAAACCAGCGTAGCCCACGCATACTGTCATCCGGGATGACGTCTTCATCCCCCTGCTGCGGCACCTCGTCATCGAACATGGTCAGCTCCTGCTCGGGAGCGGCCGAGTGGCGCTCCTGCTTGAGGTCGTCAACAGAACGGGCCAGCGTCTGAATCGCCTGATTCAATTCTTGGATCGGTGTCGCCATCGTCTGCTGCATGACCCGTGACAAGTCCTCTGCCAGCCGATCCGAAGCTGCAGCGCGACCACCGTGATCCCGCCGACCCAGCGCTTCTACAGCCTCCCTCAGCGCAATGACGGTGGGATTCAAGCGATCGGTCAGGGTCCCGACTAATCGATCACCGAGATCGCCGGGAATCACGCCCTTGCCGGCTGAAGCTTTCGTGGACCCAGTCCCCGGGGTGAAGTTCTCCAACATTTGCTCCATGGTTTTCCGAGGAAAGAGCTCATCGACCATGGTCACAAACTGCTGCTGAGTCGTCGCCAGGCGATGCAAGGCCGACTTCTCGAGCAACACAAACACATTGGCACAGAGCAATCCCACAATCGACGTCAGAAACTTTCCGGCCAACCCATTGATCAGCCCCTGAATGCCGACGATATGAGTTCCATCCGCATGCAGCTTACTCAGGCCGATGAGAATCGCCAGGAACGTGAACAACAACCCGCCCCCCGTAATCAACGACGGAAACTGATGATAGAAGGAGAGATTCAACCGGCTATTCAGCAGATCGCGCGGGAAAAATTCCGCTGCCGTCCGGGTCGCGAACACTTTCGGTTCGATGAACCACGCGGTACGCTCCACGACAAATGTCTTTCGAAAGTGTAACCAGGCCTGTTCAAGACGCGGCTCGCCACGCATCGCCCTGTCCAGCGTGTGGAGATCGTCCAGATCAACCCGTTCTGGTTGTGCGCCGGTTTGATTCGCTGCTTTCTTGACCTCACTCAGATGAGGGACCACCAGCCATTCGGCCTGGAGACTTTTTCGGCTGGCGGCGAGGCTTTCCAGGGTGGGCCACACACGCATGTAACAGGCCTGTCCACTAGAGATGGCCGACATCAACCTTCCGGCATGCCAGAGAAATAGGGCGATCAATCCGCCTGAGCCAAGCCAGCTCAACATCGGGCTGTGAAGTTCACCGAAGAGCGTTATATCTCGGCCGAAGAATTCCCAGATAGACATCATGACGCCCGTTCCTCCAGAAAAGACCCAAGCATGCGATCACACCGGGAATCAGTCTTTTCAACAATCGAGCCAGAGGCACCACCTCATGGAACTGGCCACATTTCAGTCAGTTGAAAGAGTGTGCCATGGGAAGAACAAGGTCACCCGGCAAGAACTGCCGGCCTGAGACGGAGCTTTTTTCCGCCTCCAGGCAAGTGGATTTGGGCATCCCCCCTGTGTCATGAATAGGCAGAAGCATGTGTGAACAATGGTTCGGATAGGTCAGCATGAACATTCCCTGGATCGCCGCGCTGCAGGTTGCCAAAAAGTTGTTGCCCGTGGTCGTGGACAACGCCCCTGAGTTATTCAAGACCATCGGCCGGCTTCGCACACCAGTTCCCGCCGAGCCGCCGACCACTGTCGACCCGATCGTCGCCGCACTTCAGGAACAGATCGATGCCCATCAACGCACCATCGCGGTTCAAGCCAACACCATCGAGGGGCTCCAGGCGGCCTTGCGCACAACACAACGATCGCTCTCTGTGGCTCGGAGCCTCCTGGTCGCGATTGCACTGCTTTCTCTGGCGACATTCGCCTACGTCCTAGTCCGCGGGTAAGATCCTCACGATCCCCTCGATAGGCTCACTGTCAGCCGGTCGAGTACCCTGGCAAGATCCAGTCGCATAATGTGAAGCGACTACCTGGCTGATCAGAAACGGGACGGGATGAAGAGGGATGGGGTAATGACGGAAGATCAGAGGCCTGCCAGAGAACAGACCTGCCAGTTGCTGCGGCTCACCCGCAGTATTCGTAGGAGAGGTCGCGAGTTTGGACCAGCTTGACGAGCTCTAGTCGCCCTGCCGGCACCGCCGAGACGATTCGATCCCACACGGCTTTGGCCAGATATTCTCCCGTGACGGATGGCGTCGCGAGCGCAATACGGAGATCGCGGCCTTCGAATGGCACGAGGACTCGGTCATGGACCAAACGATCCAGCGCGACAATATCGGTCACCATCCCGGTCTCCCGGTCGATCGGCCCGTGCACCGACACAAACATATCCCAGGTGTGTCCGCGGTGGCCTTCATGGACGGCAGTAAATGAATAGCGCCTGGTGACCGACGCCACATCCAGACCGGCTTCCGCTGTGAGATCTGCGCACAAATCCTCGTCCTCATAGAGAGACAACCGTTGCAGCGTGCCGATGTCCCGCTGGGCATTGAGTTTGTCCCAGAGTACACGCGCGATGTTTTCAGAAGTCGGAATCTGTTCCTTGAAATAGGGTAGGTCGAGGTTGAGATGTTTGTGATCAAACTCTTCCAGCACCTGCAACAACACGACCTTCAGATCAAACAAATTCACGACCATACCGGTTCGTGAATCAACTTCACCCGCCACGGTCACTTCCAGCATATAGTTATGGCCATGCCCCGGATCGTTGTTACAGGCACCGAACGTCGCCCGGTTCTTCGCCGCATCCCACTCGGGTTTGTGATAACGGTGAGAGGCACAAAACTCTATGCGTTTATTGAGGAGTACCGAGGCCATAGCACCGTAGTTCTAAGTTGTGATTGGTGAATGCGGTGATTATAAATGAATCCTGACTTAAAACTGACAATTAAAACTCGACACTCATGCCTGCATGTCAGCCAACCACTCCTGACGCATGATCCATGGGACCTCGACTTCGGCATCGTAGCCGGGATGATGAACGGACAGAGCTACGCGTGCGGCTGGGTCGGCCAGGGTGGCAACCATAGCGGAAGTCGGACGGAATCGCACAAAATGCACCGCGCTGATTTTTGTCTCATGGCTATGCCCGCCTTCGAATTCCCCGTAGATCACTTCGCTCCCAGCTCGCAACTCGACCTTCTCGCCATGATCGAGCCCCATAAAAAGATCGAGCCACTGCTTCATCGTGTTCGAATCCGTCAGTTCGATCAAGAGCGTCGCGCTCAACTCACCGGGAGCAGGCAACAGGGCGTTATAGACATCCAACTCCTCCTGGATCTTCTGCGGATCCACGATACGTTCCACCCGGATCATTTCTTGAACTTGGAACCATAAGGTCTCGCGATTCTCGAAGACGAGAGTGAGTTTATCACCCACAGAGATCCGCCGGCGACGCTTGAGCTCAATAATGCTCTGCCGATACGGCTCACGCTGTCGTTCGTACTCGTCCGAACCCACTACATCAGCCTGCGTCAGCGGTTGCATCATGACGTTCCTCGCACGCTCCCTCTCTTATCTGTGCCCAACCGAAGAAGCCGGCGGATCACTCGGCAACCCATAGGCATCACGGACAATCTGAACGGGATGCCGTGTGGACCTTCCTCCGACATGGGCGGCCGCCCCGGCTTGGTCCAATTGCAGACCCGCCAGCGGACAATCGGACGCAACCAGGTCTGCCGGGACCTGCTCCACCAGACGGACCACCTTCTGTGCGATTTTCATCGACAGCGGGAAAAATTCCGTCTTGGCCGACCAAGATCCATCATGGCCGGAACATTTCTCTATCAGCTCGACCTTCGCCCCGGCGCACTCCATCAATTCTTTGGATTTGAAGCCGATGTTTTGGTCTCGTAAGTGACAGGGCATCTGATAGGCAATCCGGCCTGGATTCCTGGTGAAGTCCGTCGAAAGTCCCCCCTCGCGCTTAAGCTTCATAAGGTATTCGCAGATGTCGTATGTCTGATTTGCGACGCGCTGGGCGGCGTCTCCCTTCAGAAGACTGGCATATTCACGCTTGATCATCAGGCTACAACTGGGGGTAGGGACCACAACATCGTAGCCCTGGTCGATCCACGGCTTCAGGGACGCGACCGTTCGTTCCGCCGCCGCAACCATCGCCGCCGTATCCCCGATATCAAACGTCGGCATCCCACAGCACGACTGGTCCGGCAACTCCACATGGACATTGTTTTTTTCGAGGACCTGCACGGTCGCCTTACCGACATCGGTAGCCTGATAGTTGACCAAACAGCCGGCAAATAACGCCGCCTTCTTTCCCGTCGCCGGCTTGCGGCTTCTCACCCACTGCCCCCACCACCGCACAAATGTCTCACGCTGATAGTGCAATACCTGGCGCTCACGGTGCACTCCCAGAAGAGACTGCATGAGCCCGCGCACCCACCCCTGCGCAAGCCCCCAATTGACCAACGGCGCAAACGCGCTGTTCAGTCGCCCCAGCAAGTCGGTCCTCGTCAGAAACCAGTCTCGCCACCTGGTGCCTCGTTCCGCTGCCAACCGTTTTTTCCACACTGCCATCAAGAGCGGAAAGTCGATCCCATATTGATGCGGCGGCGTGTAAGGGCAATGGTTGAAGCACAGTTTGCAGTAGTAACACTCATCGACGACGCGGTGATGATCCGCGGGGGTCAACCTCGCCACATCGCTTTCGTACTCATCGATCCGATCCAGCAACGTATTGAAGGATGGACAAAGATTAAAGCAGCGACGACAGCCATCGCACACATCGTAAATTCGCAGCGTTTCTTGTTCGAGCGTCGACGGATCGATGGGTTGGAGCAGGCGAAGTTCTTTCACGGACGGAAATCCTTGTCCCTGAGTCGACCGAGGCAGGATGCGCGGCCGGTGGTATCCCGCACCCCCCATCCTGCCCCAGACACGCCCATGGCCGACATTGGAGGGAGGTTATTGCTGCTTCAAGCTATCAAGGCCCTTGGTAAACCGGTTGGCGTGGGACCGCTCGGCTTTGGCCAACGTCTCAAACCACTCGGCCAATTCGGAAAAGCCTTCATCACGCGCCGTCTTGGCCATGCCCGGATACATCTGCGTATACTCGTATGTTTCGCCTTCAATGGCAGACTTCAAATTGGCCTCGGTATTCCCGATCGGCACACCGGTCGCGGGATCACCGACTTCCTTCAGAAAGTCCAAATGTCCGAAGGCATGGCCTGTTTCCGCCTCGGACGTGTCGCGGAACAATCCACCGACGTCGGGGTATCCCTCAATATCGGCGCGGCGCGCAAAATACAGATATCGCCGGTTGGCTTGCGATTCACCGGCAAACGCGTGCTTGAGATTTTCATGACTCTTGGTGCCCTTCAAACTGTTTCCCATGCTGCCCTCCTTACATGAATGGATGCTGTTGCTACTTATCCCTGCGACGGTGACGCATCCCGCCTGCCCTCTCGACAACTCGCACAATAGCCGTGAAACTCAACGCGATGTCCGAGAACGTGAAATCCCTTGGCCCGCCGGTTTGAGATTTTCACTTGATCCAGCTCCTGGTCCATCACGTCCTCAATCCGACCGCACTGCACACAGATAAGGTGGTGATGCATCGTGACGTTGCCGTCAAACCGCGCCACCTCGTGCCCGACGTTGACTTCCTGCACCAATCCGGCTTTCCGCAACACCCCCAGGGTGTAATAGACCGTATTCCGCGACATCGCCGGATGCTGCCGCGTCACCATCCGGTACAGATCGTCGGCAGTGGGATGGCTACCAGTCTCGACCAACGCGGCATAGATGGCCGCTCGCTGACGCGTCACACGAACTGCGTGTCGACGAAAGCGGGCCTCGATTTCCTGCGGATGCAGCGTCATGGCATTGATACCTAGACAGGAATGATTCCTACATAGCATGATGCTCTATCGCACGGCAAGACGCGCGCTCGCCCCGGAAGTGCCAGGAGGAGCGTCGCCTGGAGTGAACCAAGCACGGGTGAAGGAACCACTCCCTCGGATCGAGGGTCGAGAGCTCGCACGACGGAGAGTTGTGAAAAAGTCGGTCCGGCAAAAAACGCTGTTCAGGCTACCGACCGGAGTAGCGTGGCAATTCCGTCATCATATCGGCGAGGCACTTGTACGCCTGATCTTTTGCCGAAAGCAGCGGCGTGGTGATGGGCCAGGAAATGGCCAGTTCCGGATCATTCCACAGAATGCCCCGCTCATCGGCCGGGGAATACACATCGGTACACTTATACAGGAACCCGGCCTCTTCACTGAGTACGCAAAACCCGTGGGCGAACCCGGGCGGAATGTAGAGTTGCCGCATCGTCGTATCCGACAATTCCACCCCATACCATTGCCCGAAGGTCGGCGATCCCTGCCGGATATCCACCGCCACATCGTAGACCGAGCCTTTCACGACTGTGACAAGCTTGCCCTGGGGACGCCCGAGCTGATAATGGAGCCCCCGCAACGTGCCACGCACGGACCAGGAAAAATTGTCTTGCACGAAAGGCTTCTCGATCGCCGCCGCGTCATAGCGCGACTCACGAAAAATCTCGACGAACTTCCCCCGAGCATCTCCAAAGACATCGGGCTCGATTTGAAACAGACCGCTAAGCGGCGTCGGCAGAATCCGCATGACACCTCCGGAATCAGAGCCAGTAGCCATCATACCTGATCTCGTCCAACGTGAAAACTCGATCGAAGAAAAATTCGGCGACCGCCGCACGGACCATGGCTCTGGGAAGGAAACCGCTCAGCGGCAATCGTGGTGAACATCCTGATCAAGACTCTCAGATGTTCAACAGATGGTCAGTTATGGTTGGAAGGATCTGAGCTCGGAGGCGGATCCGGATACAATTTGTGCAACCGGTCAATGAGTGGTTCTGCAGCCGGGCTGCTGGGACGTGTGGGGTCGCTGGGCGCATGATCCCATGTCAACGTTGCAATTCCCGCTTCCGAAAAGAGTTGGCGAATCGTCGCCACAAGCGCATCCAGCGTCAACTCCGTACCAAACCGAAGGTCCAACACTCGCTCCGCCTGAGTGACGGGGGGAGGATCGGTGTTGACCAAGGCCCAGCAGGCATCAAAGACTCTCCGGCGGAGCTCTTCCGGTACGTTCAGCGTCTCCAACCCGGAGGTGCATAGTGCGGACACGACGAGCACGAATTGGAGATCCGGCATCCCGGGACGCTGGATATTCAGGGATTGCATAGTGGTAATATTAGACGCGGCTGCCAAAGCGAGTCAATTTTGCAAAACTCTACGGAATGCTCCCCTCAACACTGCGTGATACATCGTCGACGGAGGATTCACAACGCATGATTACCATCACCCTCATGGGACAACTCCAGACCACGGATGGGGAGCGGGACTTGGCCTGCGAACTGCCTGCTCCGGTTACGGTCCGCCAGGTCATTCAGCGGCAGGGCCGTGGTCTTCGCCACATGCTCCAACTCTTACGTGAAAAAAAGGTCTTGGTTACGATCAACAAGCGGATCGCGAGCGAGGATTCGATCGTACAGGATGGAGATGCGGTTCGTTTTGTGGGGCACGACGGTGCCGGAGGAAGCGGGCTGGCCCCGTCGTTTTAGGGGTTGTGCGCCACCGGATCACCGGCAAACCTGTAGGAAAAGCAGGGCCGGTGCTTTCCCGCGGAAAGCACCGGCCCGTAAGTCGGCAGAGGAACGGGCTGCTTACTTCTTTCCGAGGATCGAATCTTTGGCCATCTTCGCGACCCGGAACTTCACCACGCGCTTGGCGGGAATCTTGATGGGCTCACCGGTCTGCGGATTCCGGCCCATGCGCGCTTTCCGATTGGCAAGGACCAACTTTCCGATGCCGGGGACGACGAAAGCATTCTTCGCTTCTCGATAGGCAAGCGCGGCAAAATCGTCCAGGAGTTGGACCGCGGTCTTCTTCGTAATTCCCGCCTTTCCAGCAAGATGGTCAGCAATCTGCGATTTCGTCATCGACTTGGCCATGCGTTCCTCCCTTTGAACAACGAATGAAAGTGAACTGACTTGTGCGGGCTGCGATCTATAAACTCGTACGTACAGAGGTGGAGCCGGAAATCTGCGCGTGGTCTGCAGAATCAGTCCGAAAACAGGGCGAGAGTGTATCCAAAGCCCTGGGGGCTGTCAAGAGCCGCTATGCGGAGCACGCGCGTCCAGACTGGCGAGAAGCACCATGCACGCCCTTGCGCGTGGTACAGACCAGAGAGTAGAGTACGCTGACAACTCGATAGTCAGCGTATCACTCAGCGTCACGAGGCGTCTTCATGGCCAGAGAACTTCCCATACTTCCCTCAACAGCCCAACCGGCGGAAGGCACCGCGCCGGAGGCGGTCATTTATTCACGGGTCTTTTGCAAGAATGAAAATGCCCCTCCTCTGCGGCTACTCGTCGAGTTTCTCAAATCTCGAGGACAACTGCCGATCCTTCCTCCTGATATGAGCGACGCCATGCTGGATGACTGGGCATGGGTTCAGGTGATTTTGGGGTATGCGCGCGATCGCAAGCCCATTCAGGTGTTCTGCGTACGGGATCGCGGCACGTATCAAGACCTGTTCGAACAGGAACAGCGGCAGTTCCGGGAGGACCTCTCCTCCCACGATGACCTTGAGGCCAGCCTTGCTCAGGAACACGTGACTCGGGCGCGCTTCATTCTCACCACGCGCATGATTGAGGCGGATATCACGGAAGACGGTTACGATTTTAATGGCTGGATTCTGGAGTTTTTCCAGGAACACTGCAACGGCATCGTCCAGATCGATCGTCAAGGATTCTTCTCTCCTAAGGGAGAACTCATCGTCGATCTTTCCCTACCCGAGGAGTAGGGCTTATGGGGACGGATCCGGCCTCCCCACTCCGCCTCTCCATATTCGAAGAAGCGTCTGGCTGGTTCCGTCGCGCGCGCGCCTCGCTTCTCGAGGCTATTCCGTGCGGCCGCGGCTGTTGTAACTGCTGTGTCGGCATCTTCCCCATCACCCGCCTTGACGCCCAAGAGTTGCGGCTTGGTCTCAACACCCTGCCCCCCGCGCAACGAGAGGCCATCGTCGCGCGCGCGACGCATCAGATCGGCGTGATCGAAGCGAGTTACCCAAGGCTCCGCTCAACACCCTGCCTCGATGCATGGGCCGATACGACCATCGATGCGATGGTCGAGCAGTTCGCACACCTACCCTGTCCCGCCCTCGGAGAAAATGGCACTTGCCACGTCTATGCATTTCGCCCGATCACATGTCGCACCATGGGAATTCCAACTGAGTCCAACGGAATGGTTGAGGGCGCCTGCACCGTTCAAACTGCCGTTCCCCTTATCCGCCTCTCGCCTAGCCTCCAGGCAGAGTCGGTCCGATTGGCCGAGAATGAAGCGGCCGCCTTATCTGCAGTAGGCCAGAATCATCTCCAAGCTGGCGACGAACTCCTCCTGCCATACGGATTCCTCTAAGCCCCTGACAACTCCCTAGACAGACACAGAAACGCTATGCTAATGTGCCTGGTCTGATCGACAGGGGCGCCTGTAGCTCAGCTGGATAGAGCATCAGCCTCCGGAGCTGAGGGCCACAGGTTCAAATCCTGTCAGGCGCACCAATCGCTCCGTCAGGCACATCGAGTTCGATACACATAGTGCACACCGGTGGGGCCGTTAGCTCAGTTGGTAGAGCAGCTGACTCTTAATCAGCGGGCCGTAGGTTCGACCCCTACACGGCCCACCATTTTTTTCCTTTCACCTTTTTAAGTGCTTGCGATTCTCGCCCAGCCGAATCCCCTTCATTTCCACCGTTGGTGCCAAACTCTCTCAAACTCTCCATCCAGCACATCGTCCCAGCGGCGATTCTCATTCGGCATCCGCATGGCATGGTGACCCCAAAATCAGGTTGGCTTCGAATAAATGGAACTTTTGGCTAGCGAAAGCTCGAGTGAACATCTTTCCAAGATACCGTTCCCACATCGGTTCACCGTTGTTGTGGGCCAATAATCAATCATTCTGTCACTCCTATCCAGGGCAATCGCTCTCGAAGCCAGCAAGGTCATATAGTCTCCAGGGGAGCACGATTTACCGTCGGCTTTCGAATTCCTAAATCCTTCCGTCGAAACGCCCGCCCTATTTTCTACCTGGGCGTTCGCCCTTCCTTCAACACCGGCCAGCATCGGCAGGGACTGCCGATCGCCTTGGTCAGAACTTTCCCAATTCTTTCAACTTCAGGAAAGTGAACATTCCCAGGATCTCGAATGATAGGCATACTGATTTTGAGAATTCATATCATATGCATGAATTCACCCTGTTCCGCCCTCTACGCGACCAGGAACTGAACAGTTCGTTTATGTCCCTCGCGAGACGGCGTTACGGCACTGACCTTACCCATCAGTCCGGGAACAGCGTGAATGGACCCGCAGGACGGAGCGAGTGGAGTGGCATATCCCACTTCACCCGCCTCCCTCCTGTGGCTTCGTGCAAGCCGACGCAGATCGGAAGGATGATCCGTGAAATGTCCACGATGCGAAAGGCATCCTGCGCCCGACCAGTCCATCGAGTTTATCAGCGAAAAGGTCGTTGGGCTGCGTCAACTGCGAAGTTCGCAACGATGTACGGACTAGCCCCTCTTCACAATTGGTTACCCGCTCGCTCTCTTTGCAAGATCACCCAGTTACGCATGCAAATTCCGAGAGTCGTCGACTCAACCTCATCAATCGCCGAAGATCAGTCACTAATGCAGGAGCTTGGCAATGAAAATTTATGACTGTCCCCGCTGCAGACATCACAGCTTAATCCCCACAGGAGGCTTCTTCTCCTGCGAAGAGTGCAGCTATGCCATCACTGCTGCTGCCCTCGCTGTCGAACGACGGCTGAGTACCTCCCGGTCGCACGACGCACAGAAGTAATCCTAATCTGCCACCGCATGAGCACGGAGAAGATAGCCCCTGAGGGCATGTTCACACGATGAAAAGGGATCTTCCGGCCGCACTTAGTCTATTCATGTCCTTGCTCATGGTACTCGTCGCATTGTTGGGCTCTCTCCTGCTCGCGCATTGAGCCTGATTTCCATTGCGCCTTAGAGAGACGGTCTTACACAGGACCGTGCCGCTTGACGAACAACCGTCAACGCATGTCGCAGCAACGGACAGCGCCAAAGCCTTCCTCACCTAACACCTCGATTGAGCTCCATAGTATTTCCCCCACGGATCACATTCAGACTCTGCAACTTTATCCAAATCGATTCGTTTTTATCGAATCGGATACACCCCCAGCACACTCCGAGTGAAGTACAGCCGGGAAGGCAAATACGTTGCCTTGCAACTCAAAGAAATTGTCGCATCCTCACCAGATGGGCAGAATGGCTTCAGTGGTATGCGAGTTGCTTCTTGCAGGAAACAATACGTCATCCGATGCAACCATCATTTCAGTGCAAGTGGGAGGATCACATCATGCTCTGGGCAATCTTCATCGCAGGAACCTATGTGGCGGGAATTTATCTAATCCGTTTGGTGTGGTGGCAGGAGTGACGAACACTCACACACCAGCCGTAAACCGGTTCAACCGGCACACCGTTTCGGGCAGCCAAGAGGAGCGTGCGCTCCAGTCCCGCTGTAGGCGTTTTGAATTGCGACTCATCCCAATCGAGCCCGAGTGTTGCGTCTGAGGCAAACGCGGCGAAGTGCGATCTACACCTATGCGGCTCTTCCGACGAACGTGTCGCCAAAGGGATATGCCCGACAATAGACAGGTCCGGACATGAGCGCTCCTGATATTCGTGGTCGCCCTCCGCTTCCGATAGAGTCGTGCGCCTCTCTCACTTGCCCCCGCTGCATTGGACTCATGCGCCGATCCGCGCGTCGCGGGTTGCGAAACTGCATCTGGCATGATGCAGCCGGTTCCCCTGGCAATACCGGTCCTGTCACCATCGACTCTACGCTTCCACCCGAGGACGCTCCCTGAGGACCACGCCAGCAGCAGTTGATGCCCCCAAGGAGCGACCCCACCTGCTCGACACACTCCCCTCCAAGGCAGGGATGTTGTTTTGTCTTTCCACGCCGTACACTGCAACTCATGCGCTCAGATTCGTCATCATTACTCAAGTCACAAAGCCACCCCCTCGCGGCAACAACTGCCCTTACCTTTCAGCGATCCCACGATCGCCTGAAAATGAGCTGTCCGATCATGTTCGCCGGCGCCCCGTTTATTGGAGAGGGATTGATCCACAACCTGTCGGAGACAGGGTGCCTGATCGAGTGTGAGCGTAGGGTCCTGGAAGGCAGTTACGTCACCGCACGCCTGCTGCTGCCTGACCATGTTCGTGCCCTGGTCATTGAACTCGCGGCCATTCGCTGGGTTCGCGAGCATTGCTTCGGCATTGAGTTCCTGCGGGTTCCCGCTGAAGATCGCAGTCGTCTCAGGCGGTTCTTATCTCCCCACCGTCTTTGATTCCCATCTTCCCCATAAGACCGCCACAGAAGTGCCAGGCCTACAGCTCATTGCCTACCAAACGATCGAACATACATCAGAACCTGCCAGGCTTCCTCTTCGGTCAAGATCAACGGAATGAAGGACGCCATGTCGGTACCGGGACTTCCATTCTTCAAAATCCAAAACAATTCACCATCCGTCCTCGCCTGCTGCCACATCTTATCGGTAAAGTTCCTCGGGAGCGGCCCTTTAAAAGTGGAATAGTCCAAATCCATCCCCAACCCCTTTCCATCTGCCCCGTGGCAGGCCCGGCAGAATGCTTTCCCTTCAAACAGCACTTTGCCCTTCTGAAGCATATCAGGGTTCACAGGGAAGGGATTGGTCACGGCGCGAGCGGACTCCATCTGATCCATCGGCACACGAGGTCGCAGGACCTCAGAATCTGCAGACCAACCGATACCAGTAAGGCCACCTAGAACTCCCGCGGTCATACACACCAGTCCAAATCGCATCATGGCATCCCCGTCCCTATTAAAAATGGCACAGGCGGAGAGGCGACCGTCTTCGGCCTCTCCGCCTGTGCCCATTGACTCGTTCGATTACTCAGTTCGATGCTTGTGGCCAACCGACTGCGGGTGCCCCACCTCACCATTCGGCGCCTTCGCCCCGTCAGGCCAGAGGTGGAAAATGATCCCATCTGTCTTAGCCGCAACCGCTGCGACTTCCTTCGCTTGCGCCTCGGGCATGTCGAGAATCTGAACCCGCCCCGTCGCGATCTCTACCTCATGATCATGGTAATACTTATTCCATGTCTCCAACGGGACATGAGCTCGGGAAACCGACTTAGCGACGAAATATTCGATGTCCGTCAGCAATGCGTTCGAATCGGTTGATTCGAACAGCAGACATTGCAGCACCTCTGGAGAAATTGGCTTGCAGTAATGATGATACGGCCCATGGACCGACCCGTCTTCAAACTTATGAGGCGCCATCACGTGAATAGTATAGCCCTGCGCCGGAGTCGGCATGGCCTTCGCCGCTGCAGCCGGAGCTGCAGTAGAGGCAGTTTTCATCTCGTGCGACGTTTCCGCACAACCAGCCGCCGTCAATACAGCCGCGCACAACCCAATCATCGCAATCGCACTTCGCATAAAGGCCTCCTTACTCTGGGGCTAAGAATCAGTCATTGGTGAACGACAGCGTTACTCCGTCCTCGGCTTGTGTCCCACAGAGGTCGGATGCCCGACCGATCCATCCGGAGCTTTGGCGCCTTTCGGCCACAAATGAAAAATGATGCCGTCCGTCTTGGCTGCGGCGGCCGCAACTTCCTTAGCCTGCGCATCAGGCATATCCAATACCTGAACCCGACCGGTGGCAATTTCCACTTCATGATCATGATAAAATTTATTCCATACATCGAGCGGCACCGCCGATCGAGACACGGGCTTCGCCACAAAATACTCCACATCCGTCAGCACCGCATTCGGGTCCGTCGATTCAAACAACAGACACTGCAGGACTTCAGGCTTGATGGCCTTACAGTAGTGATGGAACGGGCCGGCCACCGAGCCGTCTTCCATTTTATGCGGCGCCATCACGTGAATGTCGAATCCGTCGGCCGGACCCGGCTTCATATCAGCCGCCAATACGGGCCCACCGATGGCCAGCGCCAGCGTGCCCGCACCAAGCACGCAAAGATGTCGAAACATATGAGGCCTCCTCTGGTTGGGGTTGGAATGCACCGATGTGACGCATGAACAGACCAATCCGTCATACGCATCTGGCCGTGAGAGTCATGGCCATTCAAAAGGATTCACAACTTATTTTGGCAACTGCGGCATGGAGAACTTGAGCGGTTCCCCCGTCAGCGCTTTCAAAAATGCCACAAGATCGGCCTTTTCTTCTGTCGTCAAATGCAGGGGTTGCACCAGCGAACTCAGATGGGGATTGCTCCCTCCGCCCTGATCCATAAATTCAACCACTTCCTCCAGCGTCTTAAACGCACCGTCGTGCATGTATGGGGACGTTTCCGTAATGCTGCGCAGCGTGGGTGTCTTAAACGCGCCTTTGTCTTTTTCCGCCCGAGTGACATTGTACCGGCCGAGGTCTTCTTTCATCGGCCCGACCTGGGGCACGCCAAGATTGTGGAACTGATTATCGGTCAAATTTGGCCCATTGTGGCACAGGATGCAGCGAGCCTTTCCCTTAAAAAGCGCAAGACCTCGAGCAGCCGCCTCGTCCATCGCCTTCTGATCCCCCATCATGTATTTGTCGAAGGCTGAGTTCGTCGAAAGGACCGTGCGTTCATAGGCTGCGATGGCTTCAGCGATGCCCTGCAAATTCACATCCGTGCCAAAGACGGCTCGAAATCGCTGTTGATAGCCCTTGATCTTGCCCAATTTGGCCACCACGTGTTCGTGCGTTTCGGCCATCTCGACAGGGTTATGAATCGGCCCGATAGCTTGTTCTTCCAAGGAGCGCGCCCGCCCATCCCAGAACTGCACATGGTTGAATGCCGTATTGTAGACCGTCGGCGACTGGCGCCCCCCAATCCCACCACCGACTCCGATTGATGTCTGCCGAGAATCCGCAAAGCCGGTTCCCGGATTGTGACAGAAGGCGCAGGAAATGGCGTTATTCTTGGAAAGACGCCCATCGAAATACAATTGTTTCCCAAGCTCGATCTTCGCCGCATAATTCAGATTGGAGGAAGGAACCGGAACGACGGCAGGCAGCGGACCAATATCGGGGACGGTCACGCCATCAATTGTCACCGTGCCATGAGGAGCATGGCCGGAAGGCGAGGCCTGCACGAGGCCGTCACCGCCTCCAAACGCACTGATAGCTACCAGCATTGTGATTGCTCGAAGCGGCAAGGCAACTCGCACCATATCAATGACCTCCTGTGTAGTTCGCAGCAAAACGAACCGATCACCTCGATTCAGCTAAGGGGAGCATTGTACGCACATTCGCGGAATCGGTCGAGACTCAACGTGCAGCAACCACACGCCCGTTGCAACACACTGGTGGGAAGAAAGGAAGGCTCTGACCAAGGGGGTCAACGCACGGTAGACCGCATCAAACTGTCCGCTTGCGGAGGAAGAAACCCCTGATACCCCTGATGCCGCTCGGCCAATTCCAGCACTGAGAAGGGCTGGCCATCGACCATCTCGGGTGCCGTAAAAATCTGCCTCAGTGGGCCTCCAGGCGCACCAACAATCTCCCCTGAAAAGACGACGCCCCTCGCTTTCAACTTGAGAATGGCATGCTCGATGTCTTCGACCCGTACCGCCACATGGTGCCACACTCGATCACCGAACTTTTCAACCCAGCGAGGAATGATACTGGTTTTCCCGCGGTCGTCGGGATAAGCCTGATCGACGAAAAGCGCCGGATACCCAACCTTCCTGTACACCTTGGCGTACCAATCCTCATAGCGAATCGTTTCATCATACCCATACCCCAGCCCAACGAACTCCTCCGCTCGACGGTCAATATCCGTCGTTCTGATGGTCACGTGATCCATGACCGGCACAAACCCGATCCCGATCTCATCCAGCGCCTGACGAAGCAGTTCAGCCGCACTGTTATGTGCCAGAAAGTCAGCGGTCATTCGAGCCAGGACGGCATCGAGTTCAGTGGATTGCTCCATCATCGCCTCCTTCCGCTCGCCCAAACCTCACGCCCTGCGCCAACGGCAACTCTGTTCCCCAATTGATCGTCGTAGTCTGCCGCCGCATATACGCTTTCCAAGCATCAGACCCCGCTTCGCGCCCGCCCCCAGTGGCCTTCTCCCCGCCGAATGCCCCACCAATTTCCGCTCCCGACGTACCGATATTGATGTTCGCGATTCCGCAGTCACTACCCATGGCCGACAAGAAGGTCTCGCTCTGGCGAAGATGCTGGGTAAACAGGGCAGACGACAGCCCCTGCGGCACCGCATTCTGCATGTGGATAGCTTCATCCAGCGTTTGAAAGGTCATCACATAGAGGATCGGCGCAAACGTTTCTTGTTGAACAATGTCCCAATCGTGTTGAGCGCGCACGATCGTCGGCTGGACAAAATGTCCAGGGCCTGGCAACACATGCCCCCCGTAAAGAATTTCCCCACCAGCCTGAATCACCGCATCCAAGGCCGCTTGATACCTCGCCACCGCGTGACCATCGATCAACGGCCCCATCAAGACATCAGGCATCAGGGGATCGCCAATCGTCACCTGAGCATAGGCAAAACGGAGTCGAGACACCAACTGCTCATATTGCGACTCATGTACGATCACCCGTCTGGTACTCGTACAGCGCTGCCCCGCTGTCCCGACCGCACCGAAGACAATCGCGCGGGTGGCTAATTCTAGATCTGCCGTCTCATCCACAATCACGGCATTGTTCCCACTCAATTCCAACAGACTGCGGCCCAGGCGATGTCCGACCACTTCCGCCACATGCCGTCCCACCGGTACAGACCCGGTAAATGAGATCAGGGGAAGTCGCTCGTCACGAACCATCCGATCTGCGAGGGCGTTCCGATCCGTGATGAGCAGCGCGAAGACGCCGGGATGCCCGGCATCATCCAGCACACGGTTGCAGAGATGGTGCACGGCCAGAGCACAGAGCGGCGCTTTCGGCGAGGGTTTCCACAGTACCGTGTTGCCGGCCACGGCGGCGATGAATGCGTTCCAGGCCCAGACGGCAACGGGAAAATTGAACGCGGTAATCACCCCCACGACCCCCAAGGGATGCCATTGTTCGTACATCCGATGTCGAGGGCGTTCCGATTGCATGGTCTGCCCATACAACATGCGGGAGAGCCCCACGGCAAAGTCCGCCATGTCGATCATCTCCTGCACTTCACCGTCACCCTCGGCTTTGATCTTGCCCACTTCCAGCGACACCAGCGTCCCCAGAGCGTCTTTGTGCTCCCTCAACGCCTGCCCAATCAATCGAATCACCTCGCCTCGCTTGGGAGCCGGCACCTGCCGCCAGGAGAGCTGCCGTTGGCACACGCCGTCGACGAGTATGGTGTAGTCTGCATCGGAACACGCGCAGACACGACCCAACACCGCGCCATTCGACGGATTCCGAGACTCCACAAATCCCGCCCCCGCCGCACTGGTCCATGCGGTGGAGGAGAAACAGCCTCCCGGCTGTTCCTGCGATAAGCCCAATGACGTGAAAAGTTCCGCCGTTGTCATGATCTACTAGGAGCGAAAGCAGTCTCCGAAGCGATTGTCCAACACATCCTGCAGGAGGAAGTCTTCCTGTCTAACAAAGCCGCGATAGTCCGGTGAACTGGCCATGACAAGATCAACCACACAGCACAATGACGAGGCTGTGGTCACCTGAATCGCAGACCACAGACGTCCCATCATGGTCCGCGGATAGACCTTCTTGACGTAGGTTTCTTCAAAGAGCTCGCCCTGCCGAGTCCCCGTCACGGAGGCGTACATCAAGACGACATCTTGATGTGTCTGCGGAATCGCTCGTTCCAGAATCCGTTTCAGTGTGTCCCGATCTTCATTCAATTTTAGATCGTTCATGAGGAATTGAATTTTTTCGCAATGGCCAGGGTACCGCAATGTCTTATAGTTCATGGTGCGGACCCGTCCACGATAGGTATCCGCTAACGTCCCCAACCCACCGGACGTATTGAACGCCTCGTAGAGCAGACCATCCAATTCAATCGTCTCGTACCCTTCCAGGGGTTGCAGACGGACCTCCTGCCCCCCCTCGATTCCGACACAAGCGTTCCCATACTCATTGAGGAGCCCGTCGGTGGACCATGTGAGGGAATACTTCAACGCATTGCTCGGATGGACCGGCAGCGCACCGACACGCATCTTCACATGGTCAATGGAATCGAAGTGGCCGATCAGATCGTTGGTGACGATACTGATAAACCCTGGTGCCAAGCCGCATTGAGGAATGAAGGCCCGATCAGCCCCTTCGCTGATCAGCTTCACACGCTCAGTTACGGCCACGTCCTCAGTTAGGTCAAAATAGTGCAGGTGATGGGTCCGTGCGAGTTCGGCGACCGCTGGATTATGAAAATAGGGCAGCCCGGAGAGAACGGCATCAAACCGATGGGAGGTCACATAGTCTTCAAGCGAGTCTGGACGACGCACGTCCACCGCACACGGCGTGACCGTGGACAGAGACAATTCTTCGATCAGTCGCTTAGGGGCATCGAGAGTGAGATCGGCCAGGTGAACATGATACTCCCCCTTGGTCGCCAACAGCGCCGCAACCAACGACCCGATCTTCCCGGCCCCGAGCACAAGTACCTGAGGCATTCAGCACCTCATAGTGATTATACTCTTTCGAGGGAAAAGCACGAGGGGGTCCGAGCGCAAACCACGGAACAATCAGAGTTCCGGTTTTTGAACCGGTGCGAGACACCGGAGTGGAGGCCTATAGACTAGGACGAAGCCAGACGGGAACGGGAAGGATTAATGAGGGTGGACCACTTTGACGAGGCCGGGATGGGCTGACTCTCCATAGCCTCAAATAACAGGCAACACTTGAGGCGGCCACACACGCCCAGCAATTTGGGATCGTCGACCGGAAGCCCCAAGACTCGGGCCTGTTTCACAGTCACCGGCTTGACCTCTGTCAGAAATGCCGCACAACACAGCACGAGGCCGCAGGTATCAATTCCACCCAATCGGCTCGCTTCGTCACGCACTCCCACCTGGCGCATTTCGATGCGTCCTCCGAACCGACGCGCGAGCACGCGAACCAGTTCGCGAAAGTCGATGCGATCATCGGCGGTATAGACGAAGGTCATCTGCCGTCGATGAAAGGAGCAGAACACCTCGACCAGCTTCATCCTGAGCCCAAGTGCTGCCGCCTGCTCCCGGCAGGCCCTCATTCCTTCAGATGCCAGCCGCTCATACCGATCGATGGTCACCGCATCTTCCGGGGTGGCCTTCCTGACAATCGGCTGCATCACACGCATGGGTGGGATAAACGGCGTCACCTGCGGAACCCCATACACCACTCCATAGGTCAATTCGCCGGAGACATCGAGCAATACGCGATCCCCAAACGCCAACGCTGCTTCTCCAGCATCGAACTTCTTTACCTCTCCCCGATCACGAATCTTCACCCCCACGATCCGCACGACCGAGGGATAGGGAGTTGCCAGTTCCTGTGCAAGCAGTTTGTCGACCATGGCCGGATGATACACCATCCAAGCGTTCAATTGAAATCCTCAAGCACGGCCCCTCACGATCCGGCACGGTGCGGTCGCCCTGGGGTGTCCAGCAAAGCCTCCCTTGGAAGAAATTACACAACCGATTGATATTAATCGACATTTTAACCAGGAAGCGAAAAAGGGAAATGTGTTAGGCTATCCGGGAGCAGGAACAGGGCGCACAAACGCCCATTGGGAAGACAGCGAGGGATACGGTGCGAATACCAAATAAAGTCGTCCTTCCATTTGGCTATCACATCATGATCCGCCAGGTGACCGACTCTGAGATGGACCGGCAGGATGCAAACGCGGATGGAATTTGGGACAACGAAGCCAAAGTCATCTATATCCGCAAACGACTTCCTGTCACGCGCCGACGATACATACTTGCCCATGAGCTCGGACATGCCTGGTTGGATTGGCAACACCGCTATCTCGATGACGGAAAAGCCCGTAGCTAGCCAGCCTTCCTCCCCCAGCAGCGCTTCTCCGCAACCCATTTGAATCAGTCGCCCTATCCGTCGGCGCGACCGCGGCCGAGCCGAACAACCTGATTCCACTCGGCTGCCCGCACCGGCTGAACCGACAACCGTGATCCCCTCCTCAGCAACTCCATCCCCTTGAGCCTGGGCTGCCCTCGCAGCACATCCAGCGAGAGCGAGGTCTCGAACTTGTGCACAAACCGGATATCGACGACATCCCAACGCGGTTGCTCAGGCTTACTGGCTGGATCAAAGTGCGGATCCTGTGGATCGAACTGGGTCGCATCGGGGTAGGCGATCTTCACCACCTCAGCAATGCCCACCACAGACGGCGGATTGGCATTGCTGTGGTAAAACAGCACCTGGTCTCCCAGCTTCATCGCACGCATAAAGTTGCGCGCCTGATAGTTCCGCACCCCGTTCCACGACGTCGTGTGGTTCGGCGAACGGGCCAGGTCGTCGATGGAAAACACGTCAGGCTCCGACTTCATCAACCAATACTGACGTCCCTCACCCATCAATTCCTCCTCACGGCTTGGTGTCTCCACTGCCTCCGTGTATGCTGAACCTCTGTCGGTCAGTCAACTGGGAGTGGTTATGGCCCTAACACCGCTATGGTATGGCGTTTATAAGGCTTCGAAATATGTCCTGTATCCTCTGTCTTGGATCGTCGTAGCAGGACTCCTCACCCTGCTCTTCGCCTGCCTCCCAGTGACACCCAGGCGCACAACCCGGATCAGGCGCTTCGCCTTCTGCACGGTGCTGCTCTTACTCCTCACCGCAACCCCTATGCTCGCCACGACGTACATTGGGGCCCTCGAAATGAGATATCCGCCGTTCATCCCGGGTTCGGAATCGAACTTTGACGCCATCGTCGTGTTGGCAGGTGGCATCTATCACAAGGGATCACTGCGGCCATCGGACGAAGCCAAGGACGCATCACGCCAACGGACCGCCTGCGGGGCCGAATTGTGGCGTCAAGGCCTGGCGCCCACGCTGCTGCTGACGGGAGGTGATGCCACCGTCTTCCGGACCGGCCCATCCGAGGCCAGCGAGATGAAACGATGGGCCCTCCATCTCGGCGTCCCCGAATCCGCCCTGGGGCTCGAGGAAAAATCCCGCACGACATACGAGAATGCCCTGGAGACCAAGGCCATGCTTGGATCGGCACGCATCCTGCTGGTCACCGCCGCCTACCACATGCCACGCGCCGTGGGCCTGTTTGAGAAGCAGGGGGTTGTAGTCACGCCGGTCGCCTGCGGCTTTGAAGCGCAGCACCGGCCACAGGAGGCTTGGGCGAGGGCGACGTTATTCGACTTCATCCCAACCGTCAACGCCTTACTGCTCACCACAGAGGCCGTCGATGAGGTGATCGGCATCCTCGTCTATTGGCTCGCAGGGAAATGGTGAGTCCGGCGATGGCATGGCGCCCGCTGACCACACGCGCTCATTCCCCAACTGAGTCCTCCTCGAGATATTTGATGAGAGCCGCGTAGGTCAGTTCCCGGATCCTAGCTTTGGAGGATCCAGGCGGACCGAGGTTCGTCTCCATCCACACGTGGTCCATCACCTGACTGCGGGCCTCGTTACAACGACGCCACATCTCATGCAGAAACTCCAGGGGCATACCGACCTGGACGCCCTCCGACTCGATACGGTCATCCAAGATGGCCAGCAAATCGGCAATGGCATGATCCAGCTGATACGGTGGCGCGGAAAAGCCGAAGGCTTGATGGGCGTACGATTCCTGTCTGGCCTGCTCGACCAGATCCCCCATATATTCCTTCAACAACCCGATGATATGACCGGAAACACGCATCGACGACAGAGTAGCCCCAACGGTCCATGGGGAGCAAGTCCAGCACACAGCGCGGTTGACCCTCGATTCGGGGGTTCTCTATGATAGGTGCCGGCACAACGCCGTTGGGCTTCGCCGCTAATCACCTCAACGACATTCGGACACCAGGCCCGTGAGCAATCAGTCCCTAGTTGAACATTTTGAGATTTCCCTGCATGCCCCGTGTGGAGAGGTGTCCACGTCCGTGGGAGTCCCCACGAGTTTCGTGCCGGTGACCGCAATCCTCCCCCTGATGCGGGGTCTCGGCGAGGAGGTCCAGGCGCTGGAACTGACTCGTGTGCGACAGACCGGCCACACCGTGTCCTGCCACAAAGGATGCGCGGCCTGTTGCCGCATGCTGGTCCCGATGTCGGCGCCTGAAGCCTTTGCCCTCGCAAATAGGATCGATCGCCTGGACCAGCCGGAACGCGACCGTCTGCTCACCAAACTCGGGCTGGCGCAACAACAGCTCGCACGAGCCGGGGTATTGACACAGCTCTCTGCCTTGGCCGAGTCTTCTGACCCTCCGAGCGACGAAGCGATTGAGCCCCTGAATAGGGCCTACTATGCCCTCCGCATGCCCTGCCCGTTTCTGGAGAATGAAGCCTGCAGCATTTACGAGGACCGCCCCGCGGCCTGCCGGGAACTCGCGGTCACCTCGCCGGCCACGGACTGCCAGAACATGGCGAGCCAACGCATCCGACCGGTTCCCGTCGCCCTTCGGATCAGTACGGCCTTGAGCCTGCTCTGGGCGGACCTGACGGGAACGGCACCGCGACTGATTCCGCTCCCCCTCGCCGTCACGTGGGCGAAACAGCACCACGCCGAGCACACTCGCCGATGGACGGGAACGGAGATTTTCGAGAAGGCACTGGACAAAGTCTGGCGCTATCTCAGCCAGGAAAAGGCCCGCCGCGAGAGCGGCGGATAGAGAATAGTGTTGAGTGCCGAACCGCGAGTGCTGAATGTTGTGTGAGCAGTTCTTTATTCCACTCAACACCCAGAATTCAAAACGCAGAACTTTCTGAAGGAGGATCGATGCAGAACCCCGTGATTGTCTGTCTGGACCTTGAAGGCGTGCTGGTTCCGGAAATTTGGGTCAACTTTGCCATCAAGACCGGCATCGAGGAACTCAAGATTACGACGCGCGAAATGCCCGACTATGATGCGCTCATGACTCGCCGCTTGAACATTCTGGCGCAACACGGATTCACGCTCGCCGATATTCAATCCGTCATCGACGCCATGGGCCCGATGGAAGGAGCCGCCGACTTCATCGCCTGGCTGCGTGAACGTGCCCAGGTCATCATTTTGTCCGATACGTTTTACGAGTTCGCCCTCCCGTTGATGCGACAACTAGGCTATCCCACGATTTTCTGTAACCAATTGGAGATCGGAGCCAACGGCCGCATCGTCAATTACAAACTCCGCCAGCCCAACCAGAAAAAACATGCGGTCGCCGCGCTGAAGAACCTGAATTTCCACGTGATGGCGGCAGGAGACGCCTACAACGACACAGCGATGTTGGGCGAAGCCCATGCCGGATTCTTCTTCCGTCCTCCGGACCATCTTCCTAAGGAATTCCCGCAATTTCCCGTGACGAGGACCTATGCCGAGTTGCAGGAACAGTTTCGCAAAGCGGGTGGGCTGAAGTCCTAGCAGGTTGCGGGAAAACTCATGGTGAGTCCCATAGCCACTACAGATCCGCGGTGTGGGACGACGTTGAACAGCCTTGCAGGATGCGCAAACAGGCCGTCCAGCAAGGCCGCAGCGAGGTCCGCGACGCGAGCGAAGAAGGAGCGTCACGTCTGCGGACGGGCGAGAGTCGGTGAGCGCCCAATGTCCCAGGGGCGGAATCGTACTCTTGCGGTACGGTGAGCCGCTGAGGTTCACGACGCGCGGAATAACGCGCGGCACGCTTGTGAACGCCGCTGGTGGACTTTTCCGCATCCTGCCAGGCCGGAAAGATGCAACCGGGAAGGAGGACACCCTACTGCGGCTCAGGATTCACCACGTTCAGCACTCGGCGACCATATCGCTCCACCTTGACCTCGCCGATGCCGGATATCTCCCGCAAGGCGCTGAGCGTCATGGGCCTATGTCCGGCGATCGTGCGAAGGGTCTTGTCGTGGAAGATCACAAAGGGGGCAACGCCTTCTTCCTCAGCCAATTCCTTCCGCAGCTGGCGCAGACGTTCAAAGAGTTGCGGATCGACGGATGAGGTCAGCGCCGCCGAATTCCCACCCGTGCCCCAGGCCTGATTTGTCGGAGCCGGCGTCGAGGATTCAGCCCGACCCAATTCCACGGGACCCATCCCTTCCAACACTTCCCGGCCACGTTTCGTCACATCGAGTGTGGGATACTCCTCTCCCTCAACACGCAGATAGCCCCGGTCGATTAATGTTGTGCCCAGACGGGTCAGGGCCGGCTTCGACCAGGCATGATACAGCCCATATTCGGGGCAAGCCTCGGCGCCGCACGCCAGCAGGACTTTGGACCGGCTCCCGCGCAACAACTCGACGATGCGAGTTACCCCGAATCGTCCCCGGCACCAGGAGACTGCCGCCACAAACGCACGGGCGCAGGCAACCTCATCGTCGGCAACAGCCTCCCGAACCGGCCTGGTTACGACACAACGATCGCACAGCCTGCAGGGCCCGAAGGCTCGTTCGGCCTCATCACTGAAATACTCAAGGATGGCCAGCTGGCGGCAGGTCTGCACCGAGACATAGTCCAACATGTCCTGTAGCAATGTCTTCATGCGCTCGACGCGCGCCGCACTACTTGACTCCTTCGCTGCCTGCTGAATGAAATATTCCTGCGTGGCCACATCCCGTTTATGAAACAGCAACAGGCAGGAGGCAGGCTGTCCGTCACGGCCGGCCCGCCCAACTTCTTGGTAGTAGGCCTCCAGGCTTCCGGGAATGTCGAAATGGACGACCAGCCGGACATCCGACTTATCGATCCCCATCCCGAACGCGTTGGTCGCTGCCAACACACGCAGTGCCCCGGCGCAAAACCGGTCATGGACCGCTCGCCGTTCCTCATCCGACAATCCGGCATGATAGTACCCGACAGACGGGTCAGACCGCCCGAGACAGGTGGCCACCTCTTCGACTGCGCGGCGGGTGGCGCAGTAGACTAGAATCGTCCCCGTCTCGTACTCACGCACCATGCGCTCCAGCACCGCCAACTTCTCCTGTCGCGACCGGCAAAGTCGCACAGAGAGGGCGAGATTGGGCCGACGAAACCCCGTGACCAGTCGAAGCGGGTCGTGGAGTGAGAGTCGCTCACAAAGATCCGCCTGCACACGCGCTGTGGCTGTGGCCGTTAAGGCCAGACAAGGCGGATTTTCAAGCTCGCGGCGCAGCCGGCCGATGTTCAGATAGTCCGGTCGAAAATCATGTCCCCACTGGGAAATACAATGGGCCTCGTCCACGACCAGCAGGGACACCCACAAGGATCGCAAGAGGCGAAGGAAGCGCTCATGTTGCATCCGCTCAGGGGCCAGATAAAGCAACTGCAGCCGCCGCAGCTTGAGATGGAGCACCACACGATCCCGTTCCTGCTCGGTGAGCCCGGAATGGAATGCCGCCGCGGCAATATTGCGAGCCTTCAAGGCATTCACCTGATCCTGCATCAGCGCGATCAATGGAGAGATGACGAGAGTGAGCCCGGGCAGAATCGTCGCCGGTAGTTGATAACACAACGACTTTCCCTGGCCTGTCGGCATCACCGCCATGGCATCACGACGAGACAACACGGCATCGATCACCTCGCGCTGGCCAGGGCGGAATGCAGAAAACCCGAAGTGTTGGGCCAGTTGCTTGGTCAGATCATCCACGGTGAGAACTCAGAACACGCGGTACAAGACATGGCAGATGAGCGGAGTATAAGACGCTCGATGAACCGTGGGCAAGCCGCTTGGCAGACTCATTCCGCGATATGCGTGAAGCGAGCGGACAGTCGGTCTACTCCCAACCAGGCTCCCGTCGGACCATCAGCATCGGGAACCTTGACGAACCGGGTCTAAAACAGAAACCCCGCCGGGGGTCACCCGGCGGGGTTTCAGAAGTAGAGACAGACAGGGGATCTCCCGGCCGCCTCGTCGTGAAAGTCACGGTTCCGGTTATGGTGCGGTGTAGCTCCCGAACTTCGGTACCGTGTCACAGCCAGGACCCTGATCCTGATTCGCGACGCACAGATGACGCAGCGCGCCCTGCGCGGACAAACGGGCTTCCTTGTGCAGACGCGCCTTGCCGTAATCCACCGCCAGCTTCAATTGGCGCATGGCATCGGCTCCGGCTCCACCGGACTGAGCCTTGCTGAGCCCGTCCTGCAATTTCGCCGTGGCGCTATCGATGACGGACCGGTCGGCCCCCCACCGCTTTGCCAGATCGACGGTCGTCCGCTTGCCAAGACCCGGCGCATCGGTCAACTCGACGATGGCATCGTTGACTGCTTGAATCGCATCCGCGACCTGGGCCTGCGCAGTGACCGGCTGGCTGCCGATCGCCAACGCTGCGACGCCCAGCGTTACGAACATGAGTTTCTTCATTGCGTGTCTCCTTTTCTTTTCATCATCGGGAAGGACGCCCCGCCAAATTGACACCGATCAGCAGGAACAACGGCCCGTCCCGACGCGTCACGTTTACACCTCACGCATACTTAGAAGTTCATCCATAGCGACAGATTGGCCCAATGCTGATTCTGCGTCTGGTTCAAGGTGCTGGTCAAATAGCCACCAGCGAAAATGGTGCCATACGCAGCCTGAAGGGCCACCTTGCCGTCAGCGAACATTCTGGTATAGGCCACATCGATTTCGTCGCCGATGTGGGTCTTCGTGTTGTTGGCGTTCGAGAACACGTAACAGCCTTGAGCCCCACGATACCAACAGTCTTTGGAATTGGCCAGGTTCAGATTCGTGTACCAAATTTCGATATGGTCACGCGCCGAAGGACGGGCCTGCAAGTTGACTGACGGCGACAGCATGTTCTTCCACGCTTGCACGTCCATATAACCCATGTGGATGTGGTTCGTCGGGAAGAAGTTTTCAAACGTGTTGGCCGATTTACATGTCGCGGCGTTGGTACAGGTATTGTTCCGGCTGTCGCCGGACGCGTAATCGAGGTTGAAGGCGATGCGCGTCTTCCACGCCGTATCGTAGAACGTATAGCCGATCCAGTTTCTGGTCGCCCAGGCATTGATGTGCAAACACTTCTGTTCGCCCACGCAGGCCCCGGCCTGTCCCATCTGACCAAATTGATAGGCGATTTCGTTGCTGAAATCGAACCCGCCTTTGCGCACTTCGATCCGGTTTCCGATCATATGCCGGGTCTGGTTGGAGTGTTTCGCGGTTCCCAGTCCCTGCGCCGCGTTGTCGGCAGAACCATAACGGTTCTGATACAACACATAGAAGGGCTCGATGACCATGCCGGGCACCATTTTAATCTGGTTGTAGAAAATGAACATGTCGGCATCGCGCTGCGCATCCTGTGCGCCGCTGCCTGCGATATTGGGTGCCCCGCTCCCGACGGGAGAGGCCTGACCCAAATCACTCTCTGAGTTGCGGAACCAACCAAAGTAGCTGTCCCAGTTCTTGGTCTGATACGCGAACATCACACCGTCATGTGAATAGCCAGTGTTCGCCCAGTCAAAGTGACCGAACAGGGAGTGGTTACCAAAGACGACATATTGACGCCCGACCTTCACGCTCAAGCCTTGAATGTCGGCCAGATTGCGGACCAACATGTAGGCCGCCCTGACGCCCAATCGGCCGCCGTTTCCGGCCCCGCCGGCGCTGGCGCCGTTATGGTTCAAGGGATCGCCGCCGTTGCCCGCATTCACGGCGCTCCCGTTGCCGCCCCACACCGCGCTATCAATGATTTCCACATAGAAATTGACGTCCGGCGAGAGATCGTACCCGATGCCCAAACGCATCCACTGTTGCACGAAGAAGTCGTTTCCTTTGTTCCCGCCGCCGGGAGCCGCGCCTCTGGCGTTGGCGCCGCCGAAGGAGTTACAGGCTCCGCCGCCAAGCTGAGCACCTCCGAAACAGGCATTGTTGCGCATTTCCGGACGCACACGCAGGTCGGCGCGCATCCAGAGATTCTTGATGTCGAAGTTCCGGCCGATGACCGGATCGTACAGTTCGTACGCTTCTTTTTGCGGCATGTTGCGGGGAATGGCAGGGAGATTGGTGATACGTTCGCCCGGGGGAAGTTCGAATCCGGCGAAGGCCGGGAGTGACAGACACTGCAGAGCCGTAACTGCCGCAGCGCCAAAGATGGCGGCCAACCGGCCCCATCTGGTCCGTCCATGGATGCTGTTCATAGCGTTCCTCCTGTGAATTGGATGGCATCCCTTCGTGTACCCATTTCACTCCGGGTGCCGCCTCTACATCCAACCGCTATTGCACTACAAAGCCAACTCGCGCATGCGGGGGTTGGTCTGCCGAACCTGAATGGTGCCCACCATCCGGCTACGACTCCGCTTCAGTCCAGAAGCGGACCCCACACACCGTCCGGTCTTGTATTGTCGCTGTGGTCACCTCCCTTCACAGCCGTAGAGCGAGTATGAATTGGTATTAGGCCTGCTTGGGCAAACCCGATTCCTCTGCCCCGTGCTCTACGCCCGATGTTGCATGGTTGATCTGTTCTTCTGCTTCCTTCATCGACGACTCGAAATCCTGTTCCACCATCTTCATTTCCTGTTGAATCATGTTGAGCTCGGGCTCAACCGTCTTTTTCAAGTCATCCGCTGTTTCCTTGAACCCTTTGACGGCCTTGCCCACTTGACGTCCGATTTCGGGCAATTGCTTAGGTCCGAACAACAAGAACGCAATGACCAGGATGATGAGAATTTCTCCAGCGCCAAGACCGAACATGGTGTTCCTACTGAGGAGGTTGTGGTAAAGACCGGGCGGCGTATCTACGACATACCAATGCCGTCATTCGGTCTGCATCCTCAGTCCCGCAGGTTATCCCTGCGTCGTCCGTGGCGGTGGAGCCGCGGCGGCCTGCTGCGCAGGCGGCGGCGTGGATGGCTGTCCGGGGTGCTGGATTTGTGCCGTGGGTTGAGCCGCGGTTGGTTCCGCCTCGGTCGCCGTCACATCGATGGCATCCGCTTCGTGAACCGATTTCTTGAACCCTTTGATGGCCTTACCTAATCCCTCACCGAGCTGGGGGATTTTCCCCGCCCCGAAGATGATCAGGACAATGATAAGAATCAGCAGCAACTCCATCCAGCCGAACGAACCAAACATGGTACTGTATGCTCCTTGTTACAGCTGTGCGATTATTCGCACGACGTATATCCACGCCCCGGCGACGACACTGCCGTCTCGTGAAGGAAGTCGTCTGAGATGATCGTGTCTGCGAATCCTACCCTCGTCTGCATGCTCGCGATACCTCAAGCAGAGACAGGTCTTCTCTCGGAAATCGCGGGAAAGGCTATAGAAACGAATTTAATTAGTCAAGCTCTTTCTCCTACGAACGCCACGCGCGCAGCCTGCGGCGAAGACCGTTCCACGCTCGTTACGGTCGAAACGCGAAGTGATAGTACTCGACAGGACTCGGCGGCGCCCCGAGGGCCATCATCACCGCCTCACGCTCATAGCCGAGGGTCTCCAACTCGGCCTGCGCCTGACTCAATTCCTCTTCTGTGACATAGGCGATCGTATCGGGAATCCCGTTCGGCTTCAGCGAACGCAGGATCCCCTGCGCCGATTCACGCTCCTGCGCGGGCATCTCGTGGCGGAGCGGGAAATCGATCGTGCGCTGATAGGGGCTTTCATAGATCTCGTTCAGCGCGCGAATGGTCTGCAAGGTCAAGCGATCCAACTCCCAGGCCGGCACTTTTGAACCGACCATCGGATGGCAGGCCAGTACATCCATCAGCGTCATCACGTTAGTCCCGAGCCGGCTTCCAACGAACTCCCGTTGCGTTTCCACGGTGGTGGTCGCAATGCCCAGGTGCTTGGCCACCGCCTGAATCAATGCCAGGTTCACCATGAAACTGTGTTGTCCTCCGAACTGACCATAACAGGGCTTGTCGGGATCGTTGAGCACCCGCAGATCCGCCGTCCCGGCATCGAAACTGCTGAACCCTACGGCATTCGACGCCAACACCCGCTTGGCTTCCTTGATTGACGCGCAGGCGCCAAGATTCACCGGCACCAGCACCTCGTCGTCGATGGCCTTCATAAATTCGGTGATCGTCTTGCGATATGGAACATCTTTCCACTCCACCTTGTGGTACTCGCGCTCCCAGATCAGGTCGTCCAGGAACGGCGGACACTGCTTCAACTTCTCGATATCTTTCGCTTCAAAGGCCCGGACAAAGCCGGACCAATCGGCAATCGCGGCTGCCTTGCGCTCATTGAGGTTCGGCCGGAGATGTTCTTCCTCATACTCCCCGCCCTTCTTCACAATGAGCTTGGTCGCCAACTCATTCCAAAGTTCATTGCAGACGATGCGATCGACGGTTCCGTCCGCAACGGTAGCCAGATTCTCGACATCAGCGCAGAGCGACTCCACCTTGGACAGATGAGGAACCAAATCGGGATGGGAGCGCGCCTGTTCCAAGGCAGAGGCCTGAGAATCAACCAGGACATACCGCACGCGGGGGTAGACCTGCCCGGCCTTGTCGAGCCTCTGTAAATGGCCAAGGAAGCAGGCTGCCAGATTGCCGTTTCCGGGGCCCCACTCCATGACCGTCAGCGACGCCGCAGACACAGCGGGTGCCGTATCACCGGCGCTCCGAGTGACGGACGAACCTTGCTTACTCGCGGCGCGGTCTCGCTTCGTCACCTGCTCAAAATAGTCGGCGGCCAGCGCGTGGGCCAATCGATAGTCGGCCGATGTGAATGTCTGATAGAAACTCCGTTGCTGGTCGCCCCGTAGTTGATAGAACAGAGTATTGATATGCGCCTGCCAGTAATCGACCGGCTTGTACTCCCCGAGCGGTTGAGGCAATGCGTCGGGATCCTCTACCTGCGTCATCAGGTGCTGTTCCATGCTGTCCCCCTGTGGAAAGGGGGAAAGTCTAACAGGAAGCAAATTTCACCCGCAACCAGTCTCCGATGACTCCGGAACCCATCGCGCCTCGACATGGCCCCCCTGATGCGCCGCCCTCACACCCCAACATCCGCACGCCCACGCACTTCCTTGACAGGCCTGCTAGGGCAGGTGTACCAAGACAGCATGCGGGAGCTCGGCGCGCTTGTCTGCCTCATCGTCCTCCTCTCAGGCTCCCCCCTTGGAGCTGAGGATCTCCCTCTCACGCGCAATGTGCCGATCCCGGACTTTCAGAACCGCACTGAGAACGCCAAACCTTACAATTTCGACGCCCCGCCCGAAGGCATGTTTCGCCGCATCGTGCTCGCCGAGGGATTCGATGAAGAACTGGGGTTTCAACGGACCCATGAAATCGTTCCCGTCGCCCCCACAGAGCAGTTCACCGCCGGATCGAAGCCGATTTTCATCGTGTTCGAACTGCACCAGCACTATCAATCGTTTCAAGTATTCGGGCGCTGCTATCCCGAGCCGGAAGCAGGAGCCGCGGGGCAACCGGTCGTGGCCGAAGACGCCATGTACATCGCCCTGGAAGACCAAACCGGCTACCTCACATTGCTCCCCGCGGAAGGCAGTTGGAAACCCGGTCGCTATAAAGTGGAAATCCACGCTGGCGAACAGATCAACGACATGAGCTTGATGGGCACCATGCGCTTCACCGTCTCCGCTCCGCCCGATCGCCCGGTTCCCTCCAAGCCACAATAACCCCGCAGGCATGCCGTTCCATCAACCGCCGATCACCTCCTCGACGCCATTTACACTGTTTGACCGGCGCTACGACCCTGCGCTATATCCGACAGCAACCGTAAGAGGCACAAGCCGGGCCGAGAAAAGCCCGCGCCGGATGGGACAGCGTCACCATGCACTGGGACATTCTCGCAACGATTCTCCTGACGGCCACCATTCAATCCCTCTTCGGCGTCGGCGTCCTCCTGTTCGGCACCCCGATTCTGCTGGTCTTGGGCTACGACTTCATCACCACCCTGACCACACTCCTGCCGATCTCGCTGGCCATCAACCTGCTCCAAGTCAGTAAGGACTATCGGCAGATTCATCTTCCGTTCTACCGGCAGATCCTCACCCTCTCGATTCCCTGCGTCATCCTCTGGCTTCTGCTGGTGACGACACGCAAACTGAACATCGGCGGCATCGTCGGGGTTTTTCTGATCGTGGCCGCCCTGAAAAGCGTATATCCGCCGTTTCAACGAGTCATCGAATCACTCGTACGGTATGAGCGTACGTACTTCGTGGTGATGGGCATGGTGCATGGCTTGACCAATCTGGGCGGCTCACTGCTGACGGCCATCATTCACAGCAAGCCATACGACAAAGACCAGACCCGCGCCACCACCGCGGTGTCCTACGGGACCTTTGCGCTCTTTCAACTCCTGACGCTCGGGCTCTCCCTTGGTCCTTCGACCATCGCCACCCCCACGACTGTCTTATACCTGGCCGCGGGCATCAGCATGTTCCTGGGCACCGACCTGCTGCTCTACAGCAAGATGAGCACGGATCGATACCGGACCACGTTCGCGGTATTTCTGTTTCTGTCGGGCACCGCGCTGATTTTCAAATCGCTCTTCCTGCGTTAGCCCCTCCACGGCCTCAGCGACAGGCTCAGCGAACCGAGAACCGTCGATTGTCTTGACGGCGGCAGGGATGCCGGTCTAGACTTCGCACTGTTCCTGACGAGTCCCAAGGTGATGGAGTTCACCGAGAACCGCCGACCGCCCTTCCGCGCCCGGCTGATAACTCCTACCAGCGCCCCACGCGGTAGGAGCCTCTTTGAGCGAACAGCCCACGACCAGCCCGGCCTATCCGCAATATCAACTGACCCGGGTCCTCCGCGACATCTTCACGCACTTGAGCCTCCTCCTGACGCTCGAACGGTCGATGCTCGGTATCATCGCCTCATACGCCGTCGCGATCGGATTCTTCCTTCTCTGCGTCCCCATCGCCGTCCAGGAATTGGTCAGCACCTTCTCCTTTGCCATGGAGCCGCGGATGATCTTTACGCTGACGATCTTCGTCGCCAGCTCGCTGACCGGGGTCGCCGCCTTCCGCGTGCTCCAGGCGCGCGCGGTCGAAACGCTCCAGCAGCGGATCTATACACGCATCGCCATCGCCTTCACGCGGCTGCTTCCTCGCTTGCGTGACGACACGTTCGCGCCGCAACAGGCCCATCGATTCATGGAGGCTGACTTACTCACCCGGGCGCTGGTTGCCATGGTGGCGGATCTGTTCAACGTCGCGGTGGTCGGCACCATCGGGGTGACCATGCTGATCCTGTTTCACCCCTACTTCACCCTCTACATTCTGGTCCTGATTCTGGGCTTTGTCGGACTGCTGACACTCTTCGGCCGCGGCGGCTTCTTCATCACCCTGGAGATGTCCCGACTGCACTACCAGATTTTCGGCTGGATTCAGAACATCGCACACAACCTCCCGCACCTTCGCGCGGCAGGCGACAGCCCCTATCTGCTGGAACGCACCGATGGCCTCACCCGCCTCTATGCCCGTATTCGACAACGCCGCTCGGATACCTTGACCGGAAGGCAGTACAAGGCCGCCGCTCTCTGGCAGGTGGTCGGCCACAGCGGACTCATCATTACCGCCGGACTTCTCGTCGTCGACGGCCAATTGACCGTGGGCCAATTCGCCGCCGCCGAGGTGCTGGTGGGGAATCTGCTGGTGAACATGGACACGTTGGCACGACGCATGGTGGCCATGTTTTTCGCCTTCGTCTCCTGCCGGGAAATCGCCGCCGTGTTTTCACTACCGACAGAAGAAGAGCAGGCCAAGGAGGATGTACCGGCGATGCAATTCGGGGTATCAGGTATTCGGCTGACCTGCCGGAACCTGTCCTATACCAGTCCGGATGGAAGCACGATGTTTCAGAACGTCTCGCTGGAGGTGTCACCAGGAGAAAAGGTCGCCATCCTCTGCAGCAGCAATCCCGCCAAGACCGCTCTCGCCAAAGTGCTGGCCGGGCTTCATCCCCCGACCACAGGCTTCGTCCGGTACAACGAAATGAATCTGGTCGAAGTGAAGCGGGATGCCATCAGCCGGGTACGCGGCCTCATCCTGGACTCTCATCCGACGTTGCTGGACGGCACGCTGGAGGACAACCTCACCCTCGGGCGACCGAGCATCGAATATGACGACCTCCAATGGGCCCTGCGCTTCGTGGAGTTGGATACCGACATCGACGCGATGCCGCAGGGGTTGCACACGCCGGTCTCCGGCCTGGAGGTTACCCTGTCCATCAGCCAGATTCTCCGTATTCTCGTGGCCCGCGCGATCGTGACACGGCCGCAGGTGCTGATTTTCGACGGGACCCTACACAACATGCTGCCCGCGACACGCACCCTGCTCCTGCGTCGGCTGTGCGCCAAGGACCAGCCATGGTCGGTCGTGTTCCTGTCAAACGATCCGACCTTCTCGGCCGACGTGGAGCGACGGATTATCATCGAATAGCCGTCTGGCCCGTCTCTCGGTGCGGGAACTGTTTGACCACTCCTCCGCCCCTTCTGTAAAATGGCTCCGATGTTGACCGATAACCTGCGGCTTGAAGGACCTGTTCCCTCTCCATGACTGTAGCGACCCGCCCATGGGCCTCCGTTGTCATCCCCATCAAGGATGAGCGCGAGAATCTGGTTCCCCTGACAGAGCAACTCGTGAAAGCACTGGAGAGCCGGGAGGAATCCCGATCGGCCCCGTTCGAACTGCTGTTTATCGACGACGGCAGCACGGACGGGAGTTCCGAGATCCTTGATGGCCTGGCCGCGCAGTATCGCTGGGTCAAGGTGTTTCACTTCGACCGCAACTACGGCCAGTCGGCGGCCTTCGATGCAGGGTTCAAACAATCGACCGGAGACCTAGTCATGACGATCGACGGCGATCTGCAAAACGACCCGGCGGACATCGCCACCCTGCTCCCGCTGATCCACCGGTTCGACCTGGTCTGCGGCTGGAGGAAAGACCGGCACGACAACTTGACGCGGAAGATCTCCTCCCGGATCGCGAACAGCGTCCGTAGCGCCGTCACCGGCGACCGGGTACACGATACCGGCTGCTCGCTGAAACTGTTTCGACGGGCGGTGGTCGACAAGTTGCAACTGTTCGAGGGCATGCACCGATTCTTTCCCGCCCTGGCCTTGATGCACGGATTTACCGTCACCGAAGTGCCGGTACGCCATTACCCACGCGCGCATGGCACATCGAAATATGGTGTGGGCAACCGGCTCTTCAAGGGCCTCTACGATCTGGTAGCCGTGCGGTGGATGCAGCACCGTTGCCTGCGTTACCGTTACCGCGCGACCGGGACGCCACCAGCCCCCGTGCGCCTATGACACTCGATACCATCTGGATCATCATTGGATTCCTCGGGCAGGGGATCTTCTTCATGCGCTGGGTTGTCCAATGGATCGCCTCCGAACGCCATGCAGAGAGCCGTGTCCCGACAGCATTCTGGTACATGAGCATGATCGGCGGACTGATCACGCTAGCCTATGCGATCTATCGGCAGGACCCGGTCTTCATTGCCGGACAGAGCATCGGCAGTATTGTGTACCTACGTAACCTCATGCTCATCCACCGCCCTAACCAGGGCGCCTCCGGTACGGCCTCTCCGGCGACCAAATCGTAATGGAACCACAGATGAACGGAGAGCTCACTCCATTGTCGGCGTCTGCGCCGATTGACCGCTCCATCCAGCCGCTCGCACTCGTGCTGTTGCTGGCGATGGCCACGGTGTTGTTTTTCGTCGGACTCGGCTCCCTCGGTCTCACCGACCGGGACGAAGGACGCAACGCCGAAGCCGGCCGGGAGATGTATGAAACGGGCAACTACATCAGTCCAACCTTCAATTATGAACCGCGCTTCGCCAAGCCGGTCTTTGTCTATTGGCTGATGACCGGTTCGTACCACCTGTTCGGCGTCAACGAATTCGCGGCGCGATTCCCCTCGGCTCTCTTCGGGCTTGGGCTGATTCTGCTCCAATATCTCTTCCTGACACGGTGCCGGGGGCGGGTCGTGGGCCTCTTCGGCGCGGCAATGCTATTACTGAACCTTGAGATCATCGGTCTCAGTCGCATGGCCCTGACCGACAGCGTGTTGATCTTCTTTACCACCCTGTCGCTGTATGGCTTCTGGCTGGGCGTATCCGGAGAGGAACGTGAGCGTCACTACATGTGGCTCTTCTATGTCGGCATGGCGCTGGCAACGCTGACCAAGGGCCCGATTGGTTTCCTCATTCCCATGCTGGCGGTAGGCTTATACCTGTGGCTCACCCGCTCCTGGCCGCTGTTCCGTCGTCGCGGGTATCTCATTCCCGGCCTCATCCTCTTCGTTGCCCTGGCGCTCCCCTGGTATCTCACGATGCTGAACATTCACGGGGAGCGTTATACGAGGTCTGCACAGGGCGATACGATCGGTCGTTTTTTCGGGGCCATGGAAGGGCATGGCGGCACGCTGCTGTTCTACATTCCCGTTTTCCTGCTCGGATTTTTTCCCTGGAGCGGCCTACTCCCCTTTGCCTGGTACCACAGCTATCGGAGTTGGCGTGAGGCGAGACGGGCCGGAACCCTCCCCCCCCGCCAGCCCTCTCCTGTCGAGGCCCAGGCGTCGCCCGATGCGCTCGAATGGTTCGCCGCCGCCTGGGTCCTGGGAGGCTTCGTCTTCTTCAGCCTCTCCTCGACCCGCTTGCCGCACTATATCGGTCCCTTGTTTCCTGCTGCGGCAATTCTGGCGGCCTGCTATTGGAATCGCTGCGTCACGGATCAGGCTGCGCCGGGCCTGCGGGCCGCGATCCATACCATGACCGCCGTGGGCTCCATTCTGGCACTGGCCTTTGCCGTGCTTCCCCCGCTCTACGCCAAATTCGCCGGGAAATTGGTGGATGAGTTTCCTCTGGCTGGACAAGTGACGCTCGGGCCCGGCCCCTACACCGTCGCCTCCATTTTCCTCCTGGGCATGGGACTCGTCGCCTATTTCGGGTTGAGCGAGACGCGAAAACCGGCCGCCTTCTGGGCCGCCGGCGGATCGCTCGCCCTCGTGGTGTTGGCCGTCACGCAACTGACGTTTCCACTCATCAACCATTTTGTCATCGAGCCGCCCCAACAACTGGCCGAAGTCGCAGGGCTCAACCTTGGGCCTCAAGACCGGCTGATTCTCTACGGGCAACCACGCCCGTCACTCGTGTTTTACGCCAAACGCAAAGCCATCGTCGTCCCGAAGGGAGAAGAGGCCAACATCAAGCCCTACCTGACTCAACCGGGACGCACCATGATCCTCTTGCCGGCAGCCCTGCGCAATCGATTGCCGTTTGAGACGATGGACTACCCGGTCATGCTCGAGCGTTACGGCTACATCCTACTGGCTAGTCAATCGCTGATCCACGTGCCGGAAGAGGCCGAGAAGCCAGCGATGCGCATCCCCGGCCATTGACCGGTTAGTGCAAGGGCACAAGCCCTTTAAGCAGCTGAACCGCAACCACAGCCGCGAGCAGGCCCAGCGCATACACGCCGTCCGCGCGCCAGGATCGTCCTGCCGCCGACTCGCAGGCCGGCACACCGGTGGCGGCAATCCATTGCGCCACGCAAAGCAGCGCCGTCAATCCGATCACGACGGGTGCACCAGTGGCCACTCCCAGCCCAAACAATATGAGGGCATTCGAACCTGTTCCTCTGTCGCCTGCTGCGGCACGTCTTGCGAGTAGGCCCCATCCCGTCCGCACCAACCAGCCGCTCCCTAACAGCACCAGTCCCACCACGAGGAACACAGTGTCCATCACGGGATCGACAACACGGTGCGTGAGCACCCAGAAGAGTCCCGTCAGCAACAGAACGATCGGCGCGATACGAACCAGTGCCCGTGAGCCTGACTGCCTCCACTCGCGCAATGGTTCGTTACAGACCGAACCTACCACAAACCCCAACGCTACCCCGCCCACCACATCGCCCGGGAAATGAGATCCTCGCCAGATCCGACTGGCCCCGACCCATGTGGCCAGTGCGAACGGCACCCAACGCAGGCGAGGCAGTGCCCGCGCCAGAACAGTCACCACGGCGACCGTCGCCGACGTATGGCCGGAGGGAAATGAATCCAGACCCGACTCCAGCGAGGGCCACCAGTGCCACCCGCCCGAGTGCGTCAGACGCGGCCTGGGACGACCGATGATATGTTTGAGACTGTTCACCACAATCGCCACCATGCCGTGCGCCAGCAAGCTATCCAGCGCAATCTGCATCCATGCTTGACGCTTCAGCCAGAACCCGGCTCCCAACAGGAGCAGACTGATGGTGATGAGGGTCCCGCCATTGCCGAGCTTTTCGCCGAGATCACCGAACGACTGGAGCGCCGACAAATTGTGGGATCGGAGAAACCTGAGGATGGGAATGTCGATTTGGAACAACGCGGCGAACGACCCAAGCAGCACGAGCACCGAGAAGATCACCGCCGGAACCGACGGGCAATCCGGCGCTGGTTCAGGCTGCGCCGGAGCCGACGCAACCTGCCCGTCACCCGATCCGATCATGGAACCCAGTCGGCAAGAAACACGTTGAACTCTCCCGGCTCTTTCGCGTTTCGGTCGGATACCCAGACGAAATGCTTGCCGTCCGGCGAGAACATCGGGAAACTGTTGAACTTCCCGCCAAAGGTCACTCGTTCCAGCCCCGTCCCGTCCTCATTGATGAGATAGAGGTGAAACTCGGGTCGCCCTCCCTCGTTGCGGGTTTCCACATTCGAAGAAAAGATGACGCGATGGCCATCGGGATGGAAATAGGGAGAGAAGTTGGACGCGCCATTGTTCGTCACCTGCTGTTTGTTGGCCCCATCGGCATTCATAATGAAAATTTCGAGCCGACCCGGTTCCACGAGGTGTTGCGCGAGCAGCGCCTTATACTGATCCAGCTCTTCCTGATTGCTCGGGTGCTGGGCACGATAGACGATCCGCTTACTGTCGGGAGAAAAGAACGCTCCACCGTCGTAGCCCACCTCGTGGGTCAGCCGCCGTGGATGGGTCCCGTCGAGATCCATGGCATAGATATCCAAATCCCCATCTCGCATGGAGGTCCAGACAATGGTCTTCCCGTTGGGAGACACCGTGGCCTCCGCGTCATACCCCGGCGTGTTGGTCAACCGTTGGGGGTCTTGCCCATCGATCCGAACGGAAAACAGATCGTAGTCGTCCAAGGCCCACCGGTATGCCCCACCGTCACGCTTCGGCTTCGGCGGACAGTTCGGTCCACGCAGGTGTGTGGACGAATACAGCACCCGCCGGTCGCCGGGGAAGAAATACCCGCAGGTCGTGGTGCCGGAACCGGTGCTGACCATCCGAATCTTTTCGCTTCCGAGGTCCATCACGTACATTTGATAACAGCCGAGCGGGATGTCGGCCGGATGCATCGCCGCGGCAAACGTATCCTTCATCCAATTGTTCGTCGACTGGAAAATCAGTTTGTCGCCGCTGAACGAAAAATACGCCTCGGCATTCTGCCGACCAAACGTCAGTTGTCGGACATTCGTCAGATGTCGCTCACCCGACACGGCGGCCGGCGACGCGGGCGTGGCTTGCTTTGAAGTCTCTGCCCATGCCGAACCCGTCGCGGCGGTGGACAGCAGCAGTCCCAACACCCCTGCCATGAATCTGTTACCGTGTTTCACTGGGCACCTCTGCACTCATCATATCCTCCCAATCTCCGCGTGCTACCACGGCTCCGTCCTGAAACACCACATAACTCTGCCACCCGTAAAAAAACAAGAGCCGGGCGACACGACCCAATGCCTGTGGGGTCACCCCGTACAGCAGAGTCACCACGCTGCCCGGATGGTCCTCCCGCCGACAAGAAACCAACAGCGCCATGCCTGCCCCTTCGTAGGTCTTGCCGTCAACGAAAAAGCCGTTGTCGGTCAGTCGAAGATGATCCCGGCACTGCTGCACCACTGCGGACGCTGCCGGATTGTCTCGGGGGCCGCCCAGCACCAACCAGGATCCAGCCCGCGCAGCACTCCACTCCTCCGAGCCCGCAGTCACCACTGTCGTGCGTGACAGGGCTGGTTTTGCCGCTTCCTGGGCAACGATACGTTGCACGATGTCGGGAAACGGGCCGGGGGTTCCGGAGCCCTCCCGCGAAACGACCATGGTCCGCTGAGCGTCTGTCACATACAGATTCAGCATCGGTGCCATGTCGGCTCGAGCGATGCGCCGAAACAGGTGGACGCCGGGATCCAGCCGTACCGCCCGCGGCCGTTCCGGTACCAGGACGATGACGTCTTGCTGTGAGTCGGTGAGTTGCACCCGCGTCCGGTGGGTACGCCCTTCGCTCAGCACAAACTCCAGTTCGATCGAGACACGGTAGGGCACCCCCCGTTGAGCGAGATGCACCACCACCTCAGTTCCGCCCTGTGCCTCGGCCACGCTGCGGGACGGCTGCACACGCAAACCCGACAGCTCGATGTCCGGCACACCGGCCCGTTCAACCCACTGGGCAAAAAACCAGCGAAGATTTCGGCCGGCCACCTCCTGGAAAATCCGCTCGAGATCGTCCCAGTCTGCCACGGCACCGAGGTATCGCTCCGGGATCTGCCTCACAGCCCGCCAGAACGCCTCTTCGCCCACTTCCTGTCGAAGGGCGTGAAACACCATGGCGCATTGCTGATAGCCGATGGCATTGTCCTTTTCATCCTGCTTCTGTGCAAACTCCTTGACGGGATATCCCTCGCCTGGACGAACGTAGACGGCATATCCCAGCAGCATTAACCGCCGCTGCTCGCGCGCCTGAACCGCGTCGCCCGTCAGTTCATGATAATAGTAGTTGGACAAATAGGTCGTGAGCCCCTCCACCCAATTGCCACGACTCACCCGATTGAACACCCCATTGCCGATCCAGGAATGTACGATTTCATGCCCCAGCGCATAGGGCTGAGTATAGTGCCGCTTGATCACTCCACTTCCTAGCAGCGTAAACGACGGCATGCCCAGGCCGCTTGAAAAAAAGTTCTCGACGACTGCGAATTGCGTAAACGGATAGGGGCCGAGCAATGGAATATAGGCATCGAGATAGCGGGCCGACGCATCGAGATACTCATCTGCCAACGCCGCTTCGTCCGGAAACAGATAGGTGGCCAGAAGGATTGCCTGCCCTGATTGCGCCTTCCATGGACGGGTCTTCACCACGAATCGGTTGGCGACCACCGTCAACGCTTCACTTTTCGTGGAGACAATCCAGCGCGCGGGATCGGATTGAGCCGTTCCTTGCGTGACGGCAGACCATCCTTCCGGTACCGTAATCCTCACGTCATAGGTAGCCAACGAATCGTCCAGATCGGGGTACCACTGACTTTCGCTACTCAAGTACACCCCCTCCGGGCCAATGTGGCCGGACGTCTCACTCGGGGTGACAAAACGCAGGTGACGTGGATCACGCGGAGGATCGTCGATGACACCACGGTAGGAAAATTTCAACTGTACCCGGTTGTCATTTTCACTGTTAGCCGGCTGCGACAGGATGACGCGAGGCAGGACTGTCCCACCGGCCACATTCTCTCTTCTGAACACAACCTCTGGAGCAGACTCGCAGGGATCCTGACAACGAGTGACATCCTCTATCCGTTCCAGCACAAGAGCCGGCGCAAGGGAAAACACCAACTCCTGCCCAGAGAGCCCTCCGCGCACGGTCAGACGATCCGTCGCGATCAGTTGATGGGAGTCCGGCCGCAGTTCGAGGATGAGTTGATGGTGTTCAATCGACGGGGTCTGGGAAAGAGGATGGGCCGCTGCAAGCGCAGGAACGAGCAAGCAGACAAGTAGACTGAAGCGGAAGAGGCGATACAACCAATTCACCCTTCACCGACACCACAAGGTGGAGGGTGAAGATTAACACTCCCGGCAGACCATCACAAGCTGAACGGCCATCAAGGTCCGTTCCAAATCCAGGGGCTTATCCAGCACCTCCTGCGGCCCCAACGCCCAGGCGTCGGCCAGCAACGGATCGTTTTGATGCCCGCTCAAAATAATCGTTCTTCCGGCATAGTCCCTCGCGGCCAGCGCCCGCAGAAGTTCCACACCGTTCATCTCCGGCATGGCCAGGTCGAGTATCAGCAAGTCAGGGGCCGATTCCTCGACCAGGCGTAAGGCTTCACGGCCGTCTTTGGCCGCACGCACACGATAGCCACGCAGACTGAGGAAACGGACGAGCAGCTCACGCGCCATCACATCGTCATCAACCACGAGGATCTGTTCTTCCGGAGTGTGCTCCCTGTCCTCTCCCGCTCGCGACTCGGACGCGGATGCGTCTCGCTTAGCCTGCTGTGCCGCACGGTGCACGGCCCCGATGAGCACGTCCAGCGACAACCCCTTCCGAAAAAAATCTGTGACGCGCAATTTCCGAGCATGATTTTCTAACTCCTCGGTTGCGCCGCCTCCCAACATAATCACCCCCGCCCGGGGATCGAGCGTTCGAATCTCCTTGAGCACAGCCAGCCCGTCCATCTCCGGCATACGGAGATCCAGCAGTGTCACGACGGGTCGGAGCTGCCGAAACAATACCACGCCTTCCCGACCGCCTGTGGCCGTGCTGACCTGATACCCATGACGCGCCAATGCCACCTGCAACAGGTCGCAGTGCAACCGATCATCATCAATCACCAACAGCGTACTCATAAGCTGCTCCCGATGCGGTGCAATGCCCGGCACTGCCGAAGCTCCTCCTCGCGGGAGCCCGGCAGAAATAGCCTAGCATGGGCCACACCGGATGAGAAGAAATTGCACGAAAGCGTTTGAGCAGACGGGACCGCCGTCGGCCAGGGATGGACGGTTAGAATAATGCGTCGACAAACGCCTTGGCGTCAAAGTCCTGTAAATCTTCGACTGATTCTCCGACTCCGATCAGGCGAACCGGAATCTTGAACGTATCGGCGATGGCCACCACGATCCCGCCCCGCGCCGTTCCGTCTAGTTTGGTCAGAGCGATACCTGTCACGCCGACCGCGTCGTGAAATTGCCGTGCTTGGGCGATGGCATTCTGACCGACCGTGGCATCGAGGACAAGCAGGACTTCATGGGGAGCGCCGGGACACTCTTGCGCGACCACACGTTTGATCTTTCGCAGCTCGTCCATCAGATTGGTCTTGGTGTGCAGCCGGCCGGCGGTATCGATGAGTACCACGTCGACCCCACGCGCCTTGGCGGCCGTGATTCCGTCGTAGGCAACCGCCGCCGGATCGGCACCGGGTCGATGGCGAATGACCTCCACGTTGATGCGGTCCGCCCACACCTGGAGCTGATCGATCGCCGCCGCACGAAACGTGTCCCCGGCAACAAGAAGCGGGGTCTTGCCCTGTTGACAAAATCGCTGGGTCAGCTTGGCCACGGTGGTCGTCTTCCCGACACCGTTGACCCCCACGGCAAGGATCACAAATGGGCGCGGCCCCTGACTCACAAGTTGTTCCATCGAAGCGGATTGCGTCGGAAGCAAGATATCCAGCACGGACTTGCGCAGCAGCTCGCGAACCTTCTCGGAGTCGGAAAAATTCCCCCCGCGCATCTGCGCGCGCAGCTGTTCCATCACGCGATCCACAACCGGCATGCCCAGATCCGCGCTGATTAGGGCCACCTCCAGCTCGTCCAGGAGCGCCGGATCCGCTGCGCGTCCGAGCAGTCGGTCGAGGTGCCCCGTGACCGCATCACGCGTTTTGGCCAGCCCCTCGCTCAGTTTCTGAAACCAACCCACGCTCACCTCGTACGTCTGTCTGCCCAGGAGCTACACGCACTAGCCGTCAGGGGGGTCATCATACCCGATCTCAATCGCCGGACACCAATAGTCTGGGGATTCGGCCGACGGCACGGAGCACAGCCCGTTCACGCCGAGTCATTCTTCTCGCTTCCCGCTCACTCCGCTCATGGTCGTAGCCGCACAGATGCAGAATGCCGTGAATCAACAGCACCACCAGTTCATAGTCGACCCCTCGTTGATGTCGACGGGACTGCCGAATAGCCTGGGGCAATGAAATGACCACGTCTCCGAGCAGCGCAGAAGGCGGCCCTGGACCTTCCCTGGTCGCGAACGCAAGGACGTCGGTTGTTTTGTCGCGCTGGCGAAACAGTCGATTCAGGCGACGCATCCGCACGTCTCCCACTATTTCCAGGCTCAGCAACGCGTCAGATTCACCGATGGACTGAAGGATATGACCGGCGAGTTTCGTGAGCTGTTCGAGGCGGAGACGCCGCCGCCGAAGCCGCATGCCGACGACGACCGGCATTAATGCGATTGGCCCCAGGAGCCTGACTGGGAGGGAGTGGACCGAGAAGCCTTGGAGTCCTGTTGCTGCCTTTTGGGTGGCTCACTCTTTCGCGAGGGAGAAAAGTGTGGCGGCGTGGCGGAATGACGATCGTACGCCTTGATGATTTCTTGCACGAGACGATGTCGAACGACATCTCGCTCATCGAAGTGGACAAATTCAATCCCCGCAATGCCCTGGAGAATTCCCCGTACTTCGATCAACCCGGAGACCCGGTCCGAGGGCAAATCAATCTGCGTGATATCACCCGTGACGACGGCTTTCGAGTGAAAACCCAAACGCGTAAGGAACATCTTCATTTGTTCGGCGGTGGCGTTCTGCGCCTCATCCAAAATCACAAACGAGTCGTTGAGCGTACGTCCGCGCATGAACGCAAGCGGAGCGATTTCGATATCTCCCCGATCGATCAACCGGTTGGCCCGCTCCATATCCATCATATCGAATAGCGCATCATAAAGAGGACGAAGGTATGGGTTGACCTTGGCATACATATCACCCGGCAAATACCCCAGCTTCTCCCCTGCCTCCACGGCCGGCCTGGCGAGAATGATGCGACTGACGTCCTTTTTCATCAGTGCGCTCACTGCCATCGCCATCGCCAAATACGTCTTGCCGGTTCCGGCCGGACCGATGCCGATCACGATGTCGTGCTTTTCGATGGCCTCGAGGTAGTGCTTCTGCGTTGGAGTCTTCGGAACAATGAAGCGCTTTCTGGTGACGATAGGAGAGGCGCTGAAGAGCAGCTCTTTGAGCGAGGCGTCCTGGTTGTGGCGGAGTGCGGTTAGGGCATGACTAATATCATCGGACCTGAGTTCATAGCCCTCATTGGTGAGCGCGGCAAGTTCGTTCAGGACTCGTTCGGCCTGCTTCACAGTCTCAGGCATTCCTTCGACCGTGACTTCTTCCCCCCGCGCCGAACATCGCACGCCGTATTCCTCCTCAATCAACTTGAGGTGGCGATCGTGATGTCCAAAGAGGACCGCGGTGTTCGTGCCTTCCCGTAGTTTGATCTTGCGCACGCCGGTGTCGAGAACTCCTTTCGCCGAGGCGATAGAGAGATTCTAACAAACAGCGAAAGTCCGGAACAAGATCGGAAGAAGCATGTGAGGGCAGGAGGGATCTCCGCCGCCCGCAGACCATTAGCCTTGAGGCAACGGTCGCGCCAACGACTGGGCCGTCGAGGGAATAGACAGTTCGAATTCTTGCCAGGCCGCCCCTCCCTGTCCGTCCTCTGCCATAACCTTCACACGATGGGTGCCCGCCACACCAGATAAAAGTTTCCAGGTCACTTGTCCCGTCGCCGCATCGATCGTCATTCCCGGAGGCCCTGTCTCCAACACATAGGTGACGCTATCTCCGTCAACATCCTTTGCTTGCACGAGATACTCGTACAACTCTCGATTCGTCAACGGAACCGGATCCGACACAATCAGCGGCGGCGAGTTCCCCAATGCGCTGGGGACTGAACGGACCGGAGCGGCGGCCGCATCCTGATCCCGCGCAATCACCTCGACCACAATGACATCTTTCCTGCCAAATCCTGTGGTGTCGAGCACACTCTCCTCGCCTTCCTGGATCTGTTTGTCATTCCTCCACCAGCGATACGTGTAGTGGATCTCATCCCGATCAGGGTCGACGGCGTCTACCTTGGCCTGCACCCGATTGCCGTTTCCCGGAGACTCCGTCTCCACCACCACATGGGCAATCAACGGCGGGGTATTCACCACAGTCATCGGCTGTGTGCGATAGGGTGCGCTTTCCGACTGACCATCTGTGGCAATCACCTCAAGAGCAACCCGATCCCCTCGCTTGACGTGACTCGGAGCCAATTCCAAGCCAGTCGCACCTAGCACAGGTACCTCATTAACGATCCATTGAAATCGCGTCGTCGGTTCCGTCCCGTCCGGATCATCCGCCACGACGTGCGCCGTAATGGGTGCCGCGAGCAAAAGAGGATCCGGAACGATCGTCACGAGACGAATCGTGGGAGGGTGATTACTCTTCACCCCACCCCCGGCAGCCGGTCCGTCCTGGGGGGAGGAAGAACAACCCCAGTATGCAGCAGCCGCCAAAGCCATCAGCGGCACCCGAAGGGCCGGGAGAAGGGTTCGCCAGACGGTCTTCACTGGTTCGTCCATGAGAAAAATCTACTCCGCGGGTCAATCGCGACAGGAACACTAATATTTGACCCTAAGGTCCCACCAGCAGTCGTACAGGTCGCACAATCTCCGAAATTTCCCTGACTCATATTGATCAAAAGCCCGAATGGGCTTCCGCCATCCCGGCCGGACCCCATGTGAACCACGACACCGAAGGCCAACCCTTCGCCGAGCGATCCAAATTTGTTGACGGTCTGATTTGCCCCTGCTCCAGTCGTACCCAAAATCGGCTCCTGATAGGCGCTCCCTGTTTTGTAGAATAACGCCCAGAGCCGGCTGGTTCCGGACGAGACGCAGATGTCGTTGGTCGGAATAAAGGTAGGGAAAAACACCACGCCGCCAAAGACCGTCGGACTACTTACTGCCCGCTCTCCAATGCCATACGGAACCGGCTTCGTCGGCGGGTTGGCAGGCTCAACAAGCTTGGTCACCCACCCATCCTTGCTTTGAACAAGACCGATCAAGCCTGCGAAGGTTGTCGCACCGGTCACACCAGATACCTGATTGGTGCCACTTGCCAACCCGCAATCGCCGACACCCACCACACATACCGTGGCATTTGACACATCCACCAAATCATTATCCATACAGCTCAACGCGCCGGCGGACTGATTGCATCCGGTATTGAGCACAGAATCTTTCATCCCTACGAAATACTGAGTAGAGAGATCTGTCTTGTCAGACTTGCTGTAGTAACGTCCGCTGCCGACAAACACCCAGACATTCGCGGCATCATCCACCGTGACGGAAGGGGCACTCGCAACGGGCCCCATCTCCGCTCCAGAGGTGAACGTATCCAACATTTCCGTCGGCACACGCGCACTGCCCGAGGCAATCCCCCACTGCGACGGATTCGTGACTGTGCCGAACTTCGATGTCGCCCCCCCTGCGCCCATCGTCAGCCTATAAATCTTCCCTCTCCATGGAAGCGCGCCATCATGAATGACACGACCGAAATAAACGACATCGTGGCGGTAATCGAGATCCCGATCCAGCGCCGTGATATCACCAATATAGGAATCCCACGACCCCACCGAATACGATGTCACCAGAGCGTTACTGCTCCCCGGCCCCGTTGCCAGGTCTACCGCAAAGACTTTCGCACTCTGTGTCACGCTGGCGTCGTACCCGGTCGGCCCGGACCCCACCACCATGTACCATTTCGCGTTGGTATTGCTGGCTTTCGCATCAGCAGCCGGATTCACGCGAACCACCGCCGGTACGCTGGTCGACAAACCCAGATTCGAACTGCTGAATGACCACAGCAGTTTTGGGCTGTCGGGATTCGTGACATCCATCGCAAAATAGGCGCTGTAGAACGTGTAATCCGTCCCGCTGATATTGACCGTCATCGGAGGCGCACCGGTCCCCGCCGTGCACGCGCCACAACTTCCCCCCATCCTAAATCCGCCGATCAGAATTGTGCCCCAACCGTTGGGGTGGTCCGTATCCGCGGTAAAGATCCGCACATCGGCCACCTTCAGGGGCAAATCTACATAGTAAACATGTTGATAGTCGGCCCGGCTGAGGAACTCGAGCTGCGGGAGGAGTTCATAGGGCACAAACCCCCACAACTCGTCACCGAGCGCCGCGCCACTGGAGTTGTCGGCTGGGGCCGTCGTAAACCAGCCGTGCTCGATCGTATTGGCAGGGGCAGACGCGCTCGCGTCATCACCCGGATGGTAATACCCGGCGTTGAACGCATGCAGCATACCGTCGTTGCCACCGACGTAGGCTACCTGTCTACGGTTGTACCACTTCTGAAGAAACGCGGTATAACTCTGATCCCCATAGATCGCATCGTGCCGGTCTCGAGGCCCCGCCACCACCGTGGGTGTTGAGTGGATCACATCTCCCAGCTTCCACACCTTTAAGCTTCCGCTTCCGGCGGGCACCTGCAGGCGCCGATCTCGGGTCGTCGCCTGCTCAGTGCACGTGGCCACATCGCAGCCGCGCACGAAGTTGATAATCTTCGTCCCTTCCGTGCTCGATGCGGCACGAAGGTATGGGCGAAGAGTCGGCTCATTCGCCGTTGAGAACGCGATCTGCTCACCGGAGTCAACCACTCCGTCATGATCGGCATCGACCCAGGTAAGAATGTTCCGAGTGGACGCATCCTTCAATGCCAACTGCTTCCCGGCTTCCCAGATCGGCAGGATATCGCTCAGCGCTTGCCCGCATGGGTTGCAATCTGCCAGCGTCACGGCGCCGTCGCTATTCTGATCATTCGGCAACCCATCGCCGTCGGTATCGACAAATTTATCGACCCTCACCGAGTTGGAGAGTGAATCAAAACGAGTTTTGATGATCTTGTCGACCTTGTAGTCAAGGCGACCATCTTGATTCGTGTCCTCCCGGGTATTGCCGAAGGTATCGACAAACAACGCCTGTGTATAACCGGTCCATTTCACATCGCTCAACGTCGAAGGCTCAATCGTGCTGGGATAGAAGTACGACTGATAGAGCGCTCCTTCGCCGGTCGACGCGGTGGCCAACACCGATACGGATGAGCCGGAGGCGCTTCGTCGGAGAATGCTCGCGATTGTGGCAAGCAGCTTGTCCTGAAGGTCGTCAACGTTAGAGGATTCGAAATAGGCGTCAGGGATCCCGTCGGGAGTCGCCGCGCCTGTGAGATTGTTCTCTTTATCCCACTCATTGGTTTGTGGAACGCCATCGTTGTTGGAATCCTCAAAGCCTCCCAACCGAGCGGCTTGAGCCAAGATGCCCCGACCATTGATGTTGCCGAACGCAAAGAACGAGTACACCGTCAAACTCTGAGTTCCTGCGATGCAATGTCCGGTCACCGATAAACCGGCGATGGTACCGTCACTGGTACCGCTGCAAGGCCGCAGATCGGTCGTATGAGCCCAATAGGCGACATCGTCCAAGTAGTGGCTTCCGCTATCGGCATAGTCGGTTTTGTGCTCCGCAAGTAAATCACTATAGGGGGTCGCGGCGTTCGTGTTACAGGTTCCATTGATGGGACGTGGAGGCGCGGCGTTATCGCTCCCGTTGCAATGCTGCCCATGATGGGCATGCGCATAGTCTTGCAGAGCCGTCGGGATATTCTGATCTTGCGTCGGTTCGCCGTCGGTGAAGACGATCACAAACGTCCGGCAGCAGGCCACCACCTGAGAACTGGCAGACCAAGGCGGAGTATGGTTTTGCCCAAAGAAATACGGGTCACGGCCACAGGCATTCGTGATATAACCGGCGGGGCACGTTTCAGATCCGACCAATGCCGTGATTTCACTTGTGCCGATGGAGCCAGCTCCGCTCGTGGCAAAATTGACCCCGTTGGAAATACCACCGGAAAACGCGATCGGATACACATAGCCCGTCGTAAACGTGGATTGGATCTGCGCAACATAGCGCGCGGTTTCATACAGAGCCTCACTGAGCGGGGTCCACGTGGAAGGGTAGGACTCCTGCACGGCATCAACCATGGCCGCCGTGTTGGTCGTGAACGTCTCCACGTCGCCGTCGGCCCAGTCGATTGATTGGCGAGAACCGGCCCCTACCAGCATGCGCGCGCCTTCGCTGCTGGACTTGAACTCAACCAATCCAAACCGCGCCTTGCTTCCGATCTGCTGAATGACCCCGGTCGGCTCGGTCGTGTACCCAATCTTCAGATGATATTTTCGAACACTGTAGGAGTCCCCGCAGTTGCTATTGAAGCTCGTATCGTTCTCAACACAAAAATAGGCATCAGATACATGGATAGAAATCGTGGCCGGGCTACCGGTTCGATCGGCCAATGGAATACGGCCGACATAGGTATTGGCGCCTGTGCCACCGCCATAGTTCACGTCTGCACGTTCGTTGCTGAGGCCGCTGGCCTGCGCGCGAACGGTCTTGAGTGCCGGCGTTCCGCTGGTCGGACAGGTTCCATCGGTCGCTCTCGTGCTGGCGCAATCCCCGCCGATCATCGCTCGCTTCACCGCATCGAACCGGCGCAGGGTGGCCCAGTTGAGGAAATTGCCGTCCCATTCCGTGTCCGGACAAGCCGTCGCCAATGCCGTTTTTCCGGTTCCGCTCTCGAATCGAGTATCGGTCGTGTTGTAGGTGTAGCACCGCAGCGAATCAAAGTACCCGGAGTATCGTGTGCTATTGGTCCATGTGGTGGTCGTGGACGTGCTTCCGTCCGCCAGCGTTCCGCATGACGATGACTCACACGCCCGGTTGCTCATACTGCCCGAGTTGTCCATGACCACAATGATGTTCGGCGTCGTCGCGCTTGAGACAAAGGGTGGTACGGCAGTGTAATCGGCATTGGAGACGACGGCGGCCACATTGCCGGAGCCAAACAGACCGGAACTGACACTACCGGCAAGCACCATCAGCGAAACCAGAGTTCGGCGATTCATGCGTTCTTCCTCCTCATCTCAAACAGGACAACAGCCGTCGCGTTTCGGCTACGAGTTGAGACAAGACCTTTCATGCGCTATTGCGGCAACGTCACCACCATCTTATCGATGTGGCCTTCTTTCAAATGAAATTTGACGAGGGAGGTGGGAACAATTCGCTCAACTTCGAGGGGCTCCATCTCGTGAGTCACGACCACCACCGCGGTCTTCAACGCGTACGTCCGGCCATCAATACGAATCGTCGATCCCTGCATCTCATCAATCACACCGGATTGAAACCCGACGGTCGAAAACAACATCGACTCCTGGCTTTGCTCGACGTCGGCGTAGACGGAAGGCGATCTCACCGGCGCCAGTATCAGGAGCCCAAGTACGACAAGGCAAATCGTGCGTGTCATGACCATCCCCCTTCTCAGCTGACCTTTTTTACACATGTATCGCCGAGCAAACATCCGTACACCGACGTCACCGTACTATTCGAGCCGGTTGCCGTGTTCGTTGCCGCACAGGTGATGCGGTAGACAAATTCCGTCGAGATCACTCCACTACCTTGTCCGTCTTTGGAATGGGCATACAGCCGGTCGATGTCGCCATTGACCGTAAAGCCGGGCATGTTCGTCATGACAAAATTTGGATCCGTCGCTGCTGAGTCGGCATAGTTTTCGGCCAATGTTCCGGTGGGCGCCGGCGACGGAAGGGGCGAGGTGCCGTAGATTTCCTGCGCGAGGATCGTGGCATTGGCGACAGGAACGGGGCCTGTCGGCGCAATGAATGCTGCCGGAAGGATTCCTGGGGGCGACAACGTTTGCTGGATGATATTCACCCCGAGGCCTTCACAGGAATCCGCTGCCGCCACCACCGCCTCGGTCGTGCGAAAGAACCCCGCCATCCGATTCTCCATGCTGGTCACGGTGATCGAGGCGATGCCGAGTATCGACAAAATCAACAGCATCAACATGACGGTCAGCAGCGCGATGCCGTGCTGCCCTTCCACAGCAGTAGTGGCCTGCATCCGTTGCCCGGCAGTTGTGACCTGTCGAAGACTCATGACCCTATCTATCATTACAAATTCCTCGGTTGGATCGTGCGGATCACCACCCGCCTTCGCTGCTGTTGATACGTCTGTGCGTCGTAGCCGGCATCCGCCGATGGATTGTGATCACCGACGATCACCGGTCCAGTCGTATTGACGGCTTTGGTTCCCTTCTCATCCAAGCCGTCGTCGGTTTTCGTCGGCCTCACCACCAGGCTCACCTGCGCCATTCTGATCTTGTCCGGCGTCCTGGGTGTGATCGCCCACGAGCCGTTGGAAACAAAGTCCCCTTGCGAGAACGTTGGGAAACCGCCGGACGAGGACCCGTCCTGATCATCGATCACGCCATCTGGATAGAGAGGATTGGGCGCGGATTGGTTGCACCCGTCACACGCATAGGTGATCTGCATATCCTCCACGCCATCGACGAGTGGCACATTGTCTCGAACCAGGCAGGGAGCATCACTGCCACAAGTGGCCGGCGTATTGGTGATAATTTGATATCGGACGCATTGCATCAAATACACCGGAGTGCCGACGGGAAATTGTCCGCTCACGTAGTTCCCCGTGCCGAATCCGATGGACGTCGCGCCGATGGTCTTGACGGTTTTTGACAGTGCTCCCCCGATCGAAACGGTCGAATTGACCGCCAAGCCCTGAGCGACCATTTCAGTAATGGCAGTTCCTGAGAGGCTTATCGAATCTTCCAGTGCCACCGCGTTGGCTGTGCCACCCGCCGCTGCCGTTAGGGTCCATCCCGTGGTATTCATCACCGGTAGCACCATCGAGATGCCATCAGGACCGCTATCCGCTGCATTTGGTGATTGGTCCTGAGGGAGGAGTCCGACCGGTTTAGTCACGGCACCAATGGTCGCGTTACAGGCACCTACCGCCGTACTCGACGGATCGGTGGCATTGTAGTTATACCCCGCAAGTTTGATATCTCGACTGAGGAGGTCGATGGCTAACCGGACGTTCTGCTGAGTGTCGGCCACCTGACTATTCACCACATTGGCGCGATTCGACGTCACAACCGTGGTCATCATTGCCGCCACGATCACGACGGTGATCAACACCGCTGCCATCAACTCGACAAGCGTGAAGCCTTGTTGATTTCCTGTCACTCGACGCATGGTCGTGCTCCACCCCATATCTATTCAGGCGCAATGATCGTGGTGAACGCGGCAGTCTTGTTGCGAGAGGTACTCACATCTGTCCTTCTGGTCTGCCAGTTCAGAGTGACCGTGACCAAGAAGCGATTCATCGTCACGGGGTTCGTCGTCGGATCAGGATCGAGACGAGTGGCTGTCACGGTGCCAACAGCCAACTGGAGACCGGAGTTGGCCACCAGCGTTGACCATTGCGTACAATCACCCCAGGCCATACGTTGCGTACTGACGCTCTGCGGACAGGCCGCATTCGTAGCCGTGCCATGGTAATCCAGCACACGCTGGCGGTTATTTTGAATACGCTCGGCCATGTCCGCCGCAAGGTTTGTGACTCGCGACATGTCGTTGGCATCCACATTCTTTCCCAGCGCCATTCCCGACAATCCCGCCAAACCCAACAGGCCGACCGAGAGCACCCCTGCCGCAAACATCGCCTCCAACAAGGTAAATCCTCGTTGGCGGCGCGCTATGGCAGCAAATTGTCTTGTATCGATTCCCATGCTCGTCATTCCGCCTCTAGGGGCAGCTCGCGCGGGCGCACCAATTCACCTTGCCTGCCGGTGTGATGACCAGGGAATAGACTGTTCCGTGCTGTGAGACCAAGGTCAGGGGCACATTCACTGACGACCCGCTCAGCCCCTGCCTCGTGAATTGCACCGTCGGGCCGCCGGTAAACCCAACAATCCCTTGGGGCAGCACGATAGGAGCGAGCGCACCACCGAAATCCACGTTCACTCTCCCAGAGACCAGAGCCAGCGTCACGGTGACAGCAAGGTTGCGGTTCATGGCCGCCATCCGGGCCAGAGTGAGACTTCCAGCAAGTTCGGTCGTACCTTGCTTCAGCTGATACCGCGCATTCCATTGGAGATAGTTGGGAACGGTCACCATGGCCAGAATGCCGACGATCGCCACCGCGATCATCACTTCGATAAGGGTGAACCCCACCTGAGAACGGGCGGCGGCAGTTCCTGACTGGTAGCGGTGGCTACACATAGCAACAGGCAGATGAGCAAGTGCCATGCCGATGACGCCGCGCCAAAACTTTATCGCAAGCCTTTGATATATAGGGCTTGTTCATTGAGGCAGGCGTACAATTCCGCGCGTTTCGCAATCCAACAAATGACAATTTTTGCCGAGGGGCTTGCGATAGTGCTTCAGGAGAGGAGCCAGAATTTAGATGGGAGTGCGCCCACCGGGCAACGCGCGAGGACAAAGACACGGGATTTCCGGCCGCACGTAGGCTCACCACCACTTTGCCGGGTTGGCCTAAATATGTGCTGAAGCGGAATGATCCTTGACGGAGGGCAACATGTCATTGCGGGAGAACAGTCACGCCACTATTTGATCGCTACCGCTCGCACCTGCTTGTAGGTCGTCATTCCCTGAAGGACTTTCTCGATCCCGTCTTGGAGTAATGTCTTCATACCTTCGCTCTTCGCGAGAGCCAACAATTCACCCGTGCGAGTTCGTGCCTGAATCAGCGCCTTCATGCGATCAGAGACCACCATGAGTTCATGAATCGGTACCCGTCCATGATAGCCGCTGTGATTGCACGCCTCACACCCACGCCCCCGGTATAACGTAAGCGACGTAGATCCACCAGCGTGAACGCGCTCCCATTCTCCGAGGCCAAATGCCTGAACTAACTCCTCAAATTCGTTACGAGTGGACTGGTACGCCTCACGACAATTGAGGCAGATACGCTTGCATAACCGCATGGCCAGCACACCCAGCATAGCATCAGAAAAATTGAAGGGATCGCACCCCAAATCGAGCAATCGCACAACGGTTTCCACGGCGCTATTCGTATGGATGGTGCTGAAGACCAGGTGTCCCGTCAGAGAGGCTTCAATAGCGATATCGGCCGTTTCCTTGTCTCGCATTTCTCCGATCATGATCACGTCCGGATCCGCCCGTAGAAATGCCCTCATGGTGGTCGCGAACGTCAGGCCGATCTTAGGATGAACCTGCACCTGTCGTAGGCCGTCCTGCGTGATTTCGATCGGGTCTTCTGCCGTCCAGATCTTCCGTTCGTCCGTATTGATCGATGCCAGAATAGCGTGCAAGGTCGTGGTTTTGCCTGAGCCCGTAGGTCCTGCGCACAACACAATGCCGTGCGGCTTCTCAGCCAACGCGCTGACCAACCGACGCGTTTCATCGCTGAATTCAAGATCGTCAAGACGCCGAGGCCCATTGGCACTCAAGAGCCGAATGACCACATCTTCGTTAAACCCCGCGGTGGGGAGCGTCGCAACACGTAATTCGATCTCCTGCCCTGTACTCAGCTTGAATCGAATCTTTCCATCCTGAGGCTTTCGCCGTTCTGCAATATCCAGACTGGCCATGATCTTCACCCGAGACACAATCGCACGACGATACGCAGCCGGGATCTTCATATAGATAAAACAGCTGCCGTCGACGCGAAAGCGCACCGCCGTTTCCTTTCGATCGGAATAGGGCTCGATATGGATATCGGAGGCGCCGCGCCGATACGCCTCCGCAATAATCTGGTTCGCGAGGCGAACAATGGCCGAATCGTTTTCCGTGATCGCCGCAATGGTCGCATTCTGCTGCTCTTCCAACTGAGCTTCACTCACCAGCTCGCCAAGGATGTCATTGATCGGATCACCGACCTCTCGTCCGGACACCTCACTGAGGACACGCTCAATGTCGGCTCTCAGGCCGACACGGTACGAGATAGCCTGTCCGGGGAACGCCCGCCGAATATCGAGAAGCTTGTCGGCATCGTGAGGGTTGTCGATCAGCACGTCGACTCCAGAGCTGTGGCGCCGAAGCGGAACCCAATGATTCATTCTCAGATAATCGAAGCTCAAATTTTTCAACAGATCACGCTCGACGACTATCTGTTCATCATAGTCAAGAAAGGGACAACGATAAAATTCAGCCAACGCGGCGCCGATGGCCGGCTTAGGGATTCGATACCGATCCATGAGGCACGTGGCTGCGTCAAGCCGTTTGCGTGCCGCTTCCGACAGAGCGATTGCCAATTCCTCCTGCCGAAGAAACCCCTGTAGAACAAGCTGGTCATAACGGCCACGGCCGTGCGTTTCCTGTGCACGTGAAACGGATTGACCTACTCCCGCTGACGGTAGTGCGGATACAGTTGCACGAATCATCACATCAGTTCCTTTCTCACGGTCTGAGGCTGAGACTCTACGACAAGGATGTACACTCCCCTGAGAGCTACAGCTTGGCCTGCCAACTGCCAGGCGCAACGAACACCAGTGGCAACCCTTGCACGAACCCCTCGCGAAGATCATGGTTGTACCAGACCTCTAGCGTACTCGATCCATTGGTTCCATCCGCAATCGTGCCCTGCGCCACCACTCCGCCATAGACCTTAAGGTGTCCCGCATACCGCACGTCTCCCGCCGCATACAACACACCCTGCAGATGGATGCCTGACAAGTGCACGGGGATTCGAGCCCCAAGCGAATGTTGTCCATCTGGAGGTGGACTCAGCGCGGGGACGGCTCTTCCCGCTGGGCCCGCCTTCCAGAGCACATGGGCATTCACGATGAAGATACCTTCCGCATAGTCCTGCTCCAGCACGATCGAGCCCAAGTTATCGAGGCGGGGCGGCATCCCATCAAGTGTGTCCACAAAAACAAGTCCCCGATGATCCCCCGGCCCCCTTGAAGCAAACACCTCCGACGCAGGGCGTCCCAATCCCGGCTGAATCACACCGCCCGGATATAACAGACCGTCCCGATCGATCCCATACAACTGACCAAACTGCATGGCCATTCGCTTCAATGTTGCATACTCCCACTGATCCACCTGAATACCGGGGATCGGTTCCTGATGAGCCTGGAGGTTCAATGGGACATCCGCCCACGCTTCGAGAGGCAGTTGAGCAAACCTAGCGTCCCCCCCGATCTTGATGTTAAACCAACGATCGGTGCGTTGCCCCATCTCGTCATAAGTCTGCCCCGTCACCGGAGCAAGGGCGCTCTTCACCGGCAGCTCGCTCGGTTTTGGGAAATGAGCCTGGCCACGAACGATCATCTCCCCCCAGTGAGCAAACACAACTCCGGCACCCAATTCACTAAACTGACTCCCCAGCGCACCGCTCTGCAGGGGGGCATGCAAGGTCGGAACGGCATACGCTCCGAATTCCACGGATGATGTCTTCGTCACCCGAGCGGCCTTGCCGGCTCCTGCCGTCACCTCCACCGTGCAGAGCAAACCGGGTCGCGTCGCTCCGTACACTCGTAACTTAAGAATCCTGGCCAGCCCCTTGAGAGACTTGAACCACCCTGTTTGAGGATCGTTCAGCAAGCGGTCGTGCTGGGGATTGGCCGCATCAAAGACCATGTCGGGCTGAGCGACGGTGCCCACGAATTGGGCACGCCCCTCCGCATCAAAATATGAGGGATCGCCTTGCGCATTGACGAATCGCTTCGCGAACCATGTCGTCCCGATCTCCTGCGGCACAAGCGAAGGATCGTGAAACCATCCCATCACGACATCAACAGCAGATTCCGCAGCGTGATGGGCGAGACGCTCTTCCTGCAGCACACTGACGCCGACAACCTCCTGTCCAGCCAGATGCATGGAGGTCATCCCCAACAGCGTCAACAAACACACCACCATCAACACCGCCAACAAGGCAATACCGCGCTCATCCCGTTGGTTGCCGACACGTCGCTGCGCGTTACTCATATCCATGTTTCTCTTCCTTCTTCCTCATTACGTCCGAATCGCGATATCTCTCGAGAGCACCAATCCTTGCGTTCCGACCTCTATCCTCACTTGCACACGGACCACCTCCCGCGCATCGTCCGTCACGTTTCCAAGCCTGTTGAAATATCGCAGTTGGAAACGGCGCACGTCGCTCAATAGCGTACTGACCCCACCATCCACCTCGCGCATCAGCCGCAGCGCCCCCTCTCCTTGGGGTTTGACGTAATAGCGTACGCGATTGAGCAGAAACACAGCACTGCGGATCTGGAACTGTTCCGTCGGCGGTGTGGCGAGCGTCAGCTGGTGCTTCCGGCCGTCCGCCGCCAGTTGATTCCACATACAACGCGTCGCTGAGCACAACACGATCTGCTTTCCCCTCGGCCAATCAGTGCCATCGTCTACCTGCAAATCCTGCAAACCGGGAACCGCACTCTGCGTCAAGGTGGTGGCGGAACTGCTCAGATTGGCGAAGAACTCGGCTTCGTTTGCTTCCGCTTTCAGAAATGGAGCCTCGCCCCCCAACAACCCGCTGCTAGCCAGACGTAGCTCGCTGCACAGCACATCCATCCCCAGCCGCAATTCCTGGTTCCCGATCATCGCGACTTGTTGCTGGCTCAACCGAAGACCATACGCCGCAAAGGCTTGGATCGCAGCCGAGATTCCAACACTGCTGATCGCCAAGGCGATGAGCAGTTCAACGAGACTGACCCCAGCCGAACCCAATCGTGTATCGGCCTGTTTTCGCGCTACGGAGCTCGCCCAAACCCTTGTGATGTTCATCATGAGAGCACCGGCAGGCCAGCATAGCGCGGGTTGGCGCGGATCGTACGAACCCGCACCTCCCGTTCCTCCCCTCCCAGCACCCTGAATAGTGCTCGTGCTTCGATAATCGCGAGACTGGCGGCACCGGGCTGCCTGCCGCGATTGAATTCCACCGTCCACACCAGGCGTATATTCGAACGCGACATGCTTCCGGTAAAGATCCCGTCTCCATTCGTCATATCCTCCTGCGTTCCGTCGTCATGCATGACCGACTCCGCCGTCCCGTCTTGATCCAAATCATCCGTCAACAACTGTTCCCACGGTAAGCTGCGCTTCTGCTCCATCCGCGACTCCACCATCGCCAACGCCGTCGTCGTCAACGCCCCGCGCTGAAGGCCCTGCTGCGCCCACTCACACATCGCGATCGTCCCAATCACGCCAATGGAGAGCACCACCAAGGCGACCATGCTCTCGACCAGCGTGAATCCGCCTATTCCCTTCACCAGGACACCTTGCTTCATGATCCTCCCCATCACATATTTCATGACACCACCACCCGTCCCGTGAGACTCACCGTGACCTGGTGCATCACCCGTCGCGAATCGACGAGCACCATGGTCGTCGCTGTTGCCGAACGCCCACTCGGCTGAAAGACGATTTCGGGCCGCGTACTCATTGAGTCGACGACCGTCCCTGTCTGCCCAAACTCATAGCGACGAAACGCACGCTGATCACCGTCCATGCATTCCGTCCTCAACTCGGACTGCTCCAAGTTCACCACCACTCGAACACGCTCATGCCGCGCCATTGCCAACTGCCTGGCCATACGCAATTCAGATGCAATTTCCGTCACCGTCGCATGCTGGCGATGTTTTGCAACCAACGCCGTCCAGCCAGGCACGCTCACCCCCATCACCACTGCCAAGACCGCTAGCACCACACACAGTTCCACGAGACTCACTCCACGTTCACTCATGCCTACTCCTTTCGTCGAGCGTGTAGAGCGATTCCAAGTTCCATGCCGTTGCCTAGGCACAGGACACGCGGGAGACGACAGTGCTGCCGACCTCTCAAAACCGCACGGGAACATGCCGGGATTTCCAGAAACGACTCAGTAGTGGAGGTCCGTCAACACCGGAACTCACTGCAGTCAGGAGGCAGGTACAATTGTGAACTGTTCCCAATCAGATACAGTTCTACATCGATTCAGATACAGAGAAACATCGGCGAAAATGCCGGAGAAGTGGCTCTGCAAGCCAGTTTGCGGGTTATTACTGGGGGACGGCGATCAGCGACCAATACCAATCAAACAGCGGTTGATGGAACAGGAGCGCAAGGAGGGAGCCTGCTGCAAGGAAGGGGCCGAAGGGGATATACTGATCGCGACGCATGATTCCGAGGGCCATCAACCCCACACCGACCACGGAGCCAAGAAACGATCCGATCATGATGGCCAACAACACCGGCTTCCATCCGATGAATGCGCCGACCATGGCCATCAGCTTGATATCGCCACCCCCCATACCTTCTTTTCCAAACACATATGGGCTCGCCCAAGCCAACCCCCAGAGAAGCCCTCCCCCCAAGACCACACCGAGCAGTGAGTCCACCAAGCCTATGGGTAGAATCACGGCGGCACAGAGCAGGCCGATGACGATTCCCGGTACCGTCACCGCATCGGGAATCATGGTGTGCGAGAGGTCGGTTCCCGTAATCACGATCAGGGCGGAGAGCAAGCCGGCGTACACATAGGCCTCCCCGGAGAACCCGAACATCCCAAATATCATCAGATATCCGAGGGCATTCGCCGCCTCAACCAGCGGATACCGGATCGCGATTGGCACCCCGCAGGTGCGGCACCGCCCCCGCAAGATCAGATAACTCACGATCGGAATATTGTCGTAGCTCGCGATTGACTTCCCACAAGACGGACAATGAGAGGATGGCCATGCCACGGACTCCTCACGCGGCAAGCGATAGATGCAGACATTCAGAAAGCTGCCGATGACTGCACCGAACACACATACGATCACATAGGACATCATGAGGACACTCGTATCGATCGACCTTGCTGCACCCTCTACCGTAACAGCAGATAATACGTATTAAGGCCTAATATTTTAATACGAGAAACATCAGACCCGCCGGCCGGCGCTTTCCATTTACAAACGCCCGAGGCACTGCGTATAATCCGGCATCGATTTGGGCACGGGAGGTCGCAGGCCTCAATCTGTGAATTGCCTTTACCCGAAGTGGAGCTAGATGTACATGTCGACAGCCGCCAGGACCACCAAAAGTCGAACCAAAGCCATAGTCGCCGATCCGATCCCTCTCCCTCGCAAACGACGCCCGGAAGCGCTGACCACCCGGGAGCAGGAAATTCTTGAGCTGATCTGGACTGGATTTAAGAACAAGGAAATCGCGCAGCGCCTCAAAATCAGTGTCAAAACCGTTGAGGCCCATCGGGCAAACATGATGAAGAAAATTCGGGTCTCCAATACCGCCCAACTGCTCAAGGCTGCCATTCAAGGGAAAATGTTGAAGCTCCGGTAACCCGGTCGCCTCACACCGTTCCGCCTCCCCCCTCTCGACGCTGGCGCACCGCTTCATAGAGTACGACGGCTGCCGAAACCGAAACATTCAGGGAACTGACCTTCCCCAACATGGGAATCTGCGCCGCATCATCACAGGCAGCGCGAACACCGGGACGCACACCCTTGCCCTCTCCCCCAAATACCAATGCAATCGGGCCTCGAAAATCCAGCTGTGTATACGACTTCGGAGCCTCAGCATCCAACGCGTACACCCACACACCCACGCTCTGAAGACGCTCGATCCATCGCGCAAGGTTTGGGACACGCCCGACAGGCATATAGTCGACGGCGCCGGCTGAAGCCTTGGCGACCACACTGGTCAGCCCCACCGCACGACGTTCTGGAATGAATACGCCCTGGGCCCCTGAGGCTTCAGCCGTTCGGAGAATCGCTCCGAGGTTGTGCGGATCCTCCACTCCATCCAGCAATACCAACAGCGGCGTGTGGCCGACCGCCCGAGCGGAAGCAAGGATGTCTTCCGGCTCCGCATAAGCTTTCGCGGCCACGAACCCAACGACACCCTGGTGGTGCCCCCCTGGAACAAGGCGATCCAGCGCGACGCGCGGCTCGACGTACACTGGAACCCGCTGCTCCCTGGCCAAGCGTACGATTTCGCCGAACTGTCGATCGGTTCCCAGCACGGACAACCGTTGAAGCGGGCGAGCACCGGCGCGGAGCGCCTCGCGAACGGCATGGAGGCCGTAAATCAGCTCCGGGGAATTATCGCTTCCAGCGGCTGGTGCCATCCGGTCGATCCTCAATCGTAATGCCCTGGGACGCCAACTCGGCTCTGAGCTGGTCGGCAAGCTTGTAATTCTTGGATTGTTTCGCGGCCAGCCGCGCGGCAATCTTCGCACCAATCTCTTCATCCGACAGGCCTGCCTTCTCGCCGTCAGATGTCCCTGAAGCAACCAGCTTCGGTTGGCTCTTGAACTGCCAGTCGTCGGACTGCAGGAGACCCAACACCGCGCCCAAGCTCCGAAACTCTTCTCTGACGAACCGACGCGTGTCACCGGACAAACCGCCATCGAGAGCTTTGTTGGTTTCCCCGCGGAGCTTTTGCAGGGCGGCGACAGCGTTGGGCGTATTCAGGTCGTCATCCATGGCGTCGACAAAGGCTTGCCGCGCTCGAGCCATTGTCTCGCGCAACGACAGATCAGCGATTCCTTGCTCGGGAGCCGTCTCCTTGAGTCGGTCGAAGAGGTCGTAGAATCCATTGAGGGCATTCTTCGCTTCCGCCAGGCTTTGATCAGAAAAATCCAACGGGCTGCGATAGTGCGTGGAGAGCAGAAAGTATCGCAACATCTCGCCTGTGACTGCATCGGGCCATTCAGACTTGTCGAAAATTTCGCGAATGGTAAAGAAATTCCCCAAAGACTTGGACATCTTCTCCTGATTGATCTGCACAAATCCGTTGTGCACCCAATAGCGCGCGAATTCTTTACCGGTCGCTCCGCACGATTGCGCGATCTCATTCTCATGATGCGGGAAGATCAAATCCATCCCACCGCCGTGAATGTCGAAGGTCTCACCAAGATGCCGCATCGCCATCGCCGAGCATTCGATATGCCAGCCTGGACGGCCAGGGCCCCACGGGCTGTCCCAGGATGGTTCACCGGGCTTGCTCCCTTTCCACAAGGCAAAATCCATAGGGTGACGTTTTCGCTCGTCCACGTCGACACGCGCGCCCGCCTGCAAATCATCAATCTTGCGCTTGGAGAGGCGACCATACACCGGGTACCGATCGACTTGGAAATAGACATCCCCTTCGACGCGATAGGCCATTCCCTTGGCCAGCAAGGTCTCCACCAGGGCGACAATGTCGGCGATGTGCTCCGTCGCCTTCGGCTCAAGGGTGGCCCGTCGAACTCCGAGCTTGTCCATATCGTCGTAATACGCCTTGATGTACGTCGTCGTGATGTGCTCGCAACTGACCCCTTGTTCATTGGCGCGCTTGATGATCTTGTCATCGACATCGGTGAAGTTCTTGGCAAACTCCACGGCCATGCCGGAATATTCCAGGTACCGTCGCAACACATCAAAGACTAACGCACTGCGGGCATGCCCGATATGACAATAATCGTAGACCGTGACTCCGCACACGTACATGCGGACCTTCCCGGGGGCCATTGGTTTAAACAGGTCTTTGTGACCGGTCAGCGTATTGTAGACACGCAGCATAATCCGTCATTACTCCACAGATGCACGGCGCTTCGGCCAGTGTGACCAGAGAAAATACCCGAGGCCCAGGGCGAGACACAACCCGATCACCAGATCCGCATGATGGAAATACTGATGCAACTGATTCCAGTGCTCCCCCATCTTCAAGCCCACATAGGCCAGCGCGTAACAAAAGGGCACCGCTCCAACAAACGAATAGAGCACGAACTTTTTGATGTCCATGCGCGCGATGCCCGCCGGGAGGGAGATGAATGTTCGCACCACGGGCAAGAGCCGGCCGATCAACACCGCCGCCTCGCCATGTTTGGCAAACCAACGGTCGGCCAAATCGACATCCTGCTGGGAAATGAGCACATAACGCCCATAGCGCTCGACGAACGGACGACCTCCCCATACCCCCACATAGTAGGCGACCAGCGACCCAAGCACATTCCCGATCGCGCCGGCCAGTGTCACTCCCAGCAAGGAAAACTGTCCGGTGGAAACCAGGTAACCGGAGAAGGGCATGATGATTTCACTCGGCAGGGGAATGCAGGCGCTTTCGATCGCCATCGTAATCACGATACCGGTGTAGCCGAACGTCGAAATCGTCGCAATGACGAATCGCCCGAGCACCTCGATCAACCACTCGATCAGGCCGCTCATACACGGGACCTCCCTGGCACACGCCGACGCCCGCGGGGCCGGCTCACGAGCGGGCGCGAAAGCGTCCCCTCCCAGGCTTTGAAGTGATCCAACATGGCGTGATGGGTTGTATCGAGGCGGATCGGTGTCACGGAGACCATATGACGCGCCAGGGCTTCATGATCGGCGTCTTTTTGCCGACTCCACGATTGCCGAGTCCCGGCGATCCAATAATACTTTCGCCCCCTCGGATCAACCTTCTCCACGATGGGATTGTTGAAGCGGCGCCGACTGAGACAGGTCACCTTGACCCCCTTGATTCCACGCAAGGGAACATCAGGGATATTCACATTCAAGATGGTTTCCGGCGGCAAGCCGTGCGCCAATACTTCTGACGCCACCCGAGTTGCATATCGGGCTCCGACCTCAAAACGAAATGTGTCTTCACCTTCCTGAGAGACGGCCACAGAAGGAATACCGAGAATCGTCCCTTCCAAGGCACCCGACACCGTGCCGGAATACATGACATCATCACCGAGATTGACGCCGCGATTGATCCCCGACACGATGAGGGCAGGCTTGTCCGGCAAGACCTTCACGAGCGCAAGATTGACACAATCCACCGGGGTCCCGTTGACCATGAACACCCGAGGGGCCATTTTGGTGATGCGGAGCGGCTTGTGCAAGGTCACCGCATGCCCGACCGCAGTCCGCTCCCGATCCGGGGCGACAATCCATACCTCTCCCAACGCACCGAGTGCGGTTGCCACTGCATGAATCCCGGGAGACGCAATCCCATCGTCGTTGGTTACAAGAATCCGTACACGCGCCACGCCTGCTCCTTATGTATCGAGCCCGTGAAGAAAGGGGAGAATCGGAACCGTCGGAATAAGGGGAGTGACAAGAGAGGGGAGCACACTCACACAGGCGCGCGCATAATCGGTCGCAGTTCTCAACGTGCCTCAGGACAGTGCGTGCTGGACAACATCATGCCGATGGTCGGGGCGGCGGGATTTGAACCCACGACCCCTCGCACCCCAAGCGAGTGCGCTACCGGGCTGCGCTACGCCCCGACACGACCGACATCGATGTGACCTACACGGTTGGACGCAGCCGCCCGCATCACCGGAACGAGTTATGCGGAATGTGAATCGATCATCCGGATGATCGCCTGGAGATCGCCCCTGACACGTTGCGCCAGTTCTTTCCGCGAGCCGCTCTTTTTAACGGTTGCCCGTCCTCGACGGGCCCAGTACCGCTTCACGCCTGCCAGCGTGTGCCCTTCATCATAGAGCATTCGCTTAATCTCCAGCACTGTATCCACATCACGCTGCACATACAGACGCTGATTGCCGCGGCTTTTCTTGGGCCTCAGGAAGCTGAATTCCGACTCCCAAAACCGCAAGACATAAGCCGGCAATTTAGAAATCTTGCTGACTTCGCCGATCTTATAAAAAACCTTACTTCCCAGTCTGGGCTCATTCCCCATGACCGGTCCTCATGCTGCATGTGCTCGTGGCAAGATGGTGACTAAGAATTGACGTACTTCTTAAAGACCTGACTGGGACGAAACGTCACCACTCGACGGGGAGTAATGCCGATTTCTTCACCGGTTCGAGGATTGCGTCCCTTCCTGGCCCCTTTGCTTCGAACGACAAAATTTCCAAATCCCGCGATCTTGACCGCATCGCCTTTTTGGAGCACCCCCTTCAGCAGATTGAGCACGAGTTCGACGATATCGGCTGCATCGTTTTTAGACACTCCAACCTGCTTGAAGATTTCGTTCGCGATATCCGCCTTTCTCATGCCTTTCCCCCCGCCGTCCACTAGCGTCGTTCCTTAGGAAGTGCTTCTTGGTGTCGAGCGTCCAAGACAAAGAATTTCCCCATAAGTTACGTGAGGTTACCTGGCCTGTCAAGGATTATATGTGCCGAACGGAGGGAAAACAGCGCTAGCGGTCGGTGAGCAGCAACTTGTACTCGATGCTGTCGGCCAGCGCCTGCCAGCTGGCCTCCATGATGTTTTCTGACACCCCGACTGTGCCCCACTTGTCCTTGTGATCTCCCGATTCGATCAACACCCGCACCTTCGATTCCGTTCCCTTTTCCGCCGATAACACTCGCACCTTGTAGTCGAGTAATTTCACTTCACGCAGCTGCGGATAAAACTTCTCCAACGCCTTACGGAGCGCATGGTCGAGCGCATTGACCGGGCCAGCCCCCACGGCCGCCGTGTGTTCGACCACATTACCAACCTGCACCATGACCGTCGCTTCCGACAGCAGGAGCCCATGTTCCTGTTTTTTTTCGACAATCACGCGAAAGCCCAACAATTGAAAGGACGGGCGATGACTGCCCATCGCCTTCCGCATCAGCAACTCGAACGACCCTTCCGCACCTTCGAATTGATAGCCCTGGCTTTCTCGCTCTTTGAGCGTTTCAACCAGCTCCTGCAGTTTCACATGGTTCTTGGTCAACGAAATGCCATAGGCCTCGACCTTCTCCAACAGCCCGCTACGGCCCGCGTAGTCCGAGACGAGGATCCGGCGACGGTTGCCCACGACCGCGGGATCGATGTGCTCATAGGTGGCCGCGTTCTTGAGGACCGCATGAATGTGCACGCCCCCCTTATGCGCAAAGGCCGCATCCCCGACGTAGGGCTGCCGCTTGTTCGGCATGAGATTAGCGATCTCCGTCACGAATCCCGACACATCCTTCAAATGGGTCAGTTTGTCTCCGAGCGCCGGCCGTTGCATCTTCAACTGCAAGTTCGGAATGATGGAGCACAGATTGGCGTTACCACAGCGCTCGCCGATCCCGTTGATGGTGCCTTGCACCTGTACGATTCCCGACTCCACCGCCACCAGCGAGTTGGCGACCGCCATCTCACTGTCATTGTGCGCGTGGATGCCCAGCGGCACGGGGCACTCCTGCTTCACTACGCGGCAAATCTCGCGAATCTCCCAGGGCATGGTGCCGCCGTTCGTATCGCAGAGGATCACGCGCTCGGCCCCTCCGGCAATCGCCCGGCGGATGGTTTGGAGTGCATAGTCGGGATTGGCTTTGTAGCCGTCGAAAAAATGCTCGGCGTCATAAAATACCCGCCGATTCTTCGATCGTAAATAATGAATAGAGTCTTCAATGAGTTCCAGGTTCTTCGCGAGGGCGATCCCTAGTGCATCCGTCACCTGAAACGACCAGCTCTTTCCGAAGAGCGTAATGGTCGGCGTACCTGAATCGACCAGCGCTTGAAGGTTCTTGTCCTTACGGACAGAATTACTGGCCTTCCTCGTCGAGCCGAATGCCACGACGGTCGCATTGCGAAGCGGAACGGTTTTGATTTTCCGAAAAAACTCAATGTCTTTGGGGTTCGCCCCTGGCCATCCACCCTCGATGAAGTGCACCCCGAGTGCGTCGAGCTGTTGCGCCACACGGAGCTTATCCTCCACGGAAAAACTCACGTCCTCCGCCTGAGCACCGTCTCGCAACGTCGTGTCGTAAATTTCCAGCGCCGACGCCGGGGTGGCAGTGAGGCTCGGCACCGAAACAGGCTCCGCAACACGAGGGCGGCGGGAGGGTGTGGTTCGACGTGTCATAAATTAGAGGGTAACAAGGCCGGACAGGATCTGTCGAGGGCTCAGGCCATCGCCGGTTCCGGACGATTAGCCCAATGCGGGCGCTGACACGCGATCCAGACCGAACGCCGTGTGGAGCGTGCGCATCGCCAACTCCAAATACTTTTCCTCGATGACGCAGGAGATTTTGATTTCGGATGTGCTGATCATCATGATGTTGACGCCTTCGCGGGACAACACCTCGAACATTTTCGCTGCCACGCCAGAATGCGAGCGCATGCCCACACCGATGAGGGACACCTTGGCGATCGATTCCGTCACTGCAACCGACCGGGCGCCGATCTCCTGCGAGAGAAGCTGGACGAGATCCACGGCCTTGCGCAAATCCGGCTTCGGCACCGTAAACGAAATGTCGGTCATGGAGGCCTGACTGACATTCTGAATGATCATGTCGACGACGATATTGGCGTTCGCGACGGCCCCGAACACTCGCGCGGCAATTCCCGGGCGATCCGGCACCCCGACAATCGTAATCTTGGCCTGATTGCGGTCTCCCGTCACCCCCGACACCATGACCCCTTCCATATCGGCATCTTCACGTGTCACGAGCGTTCCCTTTCCTTCCTTGAAGCTTGAATTAACTTCCACTGGAACGGAATATTTGGCCGCAAACTCGACCGAGCGACTCTGAAGGACTTTCGCCCCAAGACTGGCCATCTCCAGCATTTCCTCATAAGAAATCTTGTCGAGACGACGCGCAGCCGGCACGATGTTCGGATCAGCGGTATACACCCCATCCACATCCGTATAGATAATACAGCGGTCGGCCTTGAGCGCAGCGGCCAAGGCGACGGCGGTCAAATCGGACCCGCCCCGCCCCAACGTCGTGACATCCGAACTGGCATTGATCCCCTGAAACCCGGCTACGACCGGAACGGTCCCCTGCGACAGGGCCGCCTTGATACGGTCGGCCGAGACACGAGAGATTCGTGCTTTGGTGTGGGCGCTATCGGTGTGAATGCCGACCTGCCGACCCGTGAAGGACTGCGCCTGGACCCCTCGACCACGAAGCTCCATCGCCAGCAGTGCAATGGTCACACGCTCCCCTGTCGAGAGGAGCATGTCCAATTCACGCTCATCCGGCGCACTCGTCATCTCATGCGCCAATTTGAGCAACCGATCTGTCTCTCCGCTCATCGCCGACAACACGACGACAACGTGGTGTCCTTCTTTACGGGCTCGTTCCACTCGCTCGGCTACGCGATGAATCCGCTCGACATTGCCGACCGACGTACCGCCATATTTTTGAACGATGAGTGACACAGGTGTTAGGCTCCACGAGGAAAGAGTCGGATCATGAGCTTCGTGGCATCGCGCGGCGCGCTTCCGGCAATAGTCTTGTCCTGCTCGTGGAACCGTGTCGTCGCGCCAGACTGTGGCGCGGCAGCACTATCACAAAGGGCATAGAGGATTGGGGGAGCCGCAGCTCCATGCCCTCGTGACAAACCCGGATCACAGACAATCAGCAATCGATGAGCCGGATACTTGGCCAACGCCGCAAGGACCGGCCCGACCACCTGGGTATCGAAACGTTCGATCGCCCGCACCTTGTCCTGAACATTGGTCGCATGCAGCACGTCATCGGACAAACCGGCATGAAGATAGACAAAATCGCGCTTGGCCAACTCTTGTGTGACTGCAGTGACACAAGCGGAAAACTTCTCCGCTTCCTCACCACCGTCAACAGGCAACTCTGCGGCATCCAATCCCGCACACAACCCGACGCCACGGTGCACGTCGCTCGGCGAGATCACGACGCCAGAGACTTGATACCGTTCCGGCAAGGGCGGCCAGAGAGGGGCACGGCCCTGCCCCCACAACCAAAGACAATTGGCTGGCTTGAGCCCATCCGCCTCGCGTTCTTCATTGACCGGATGGTCACGCAGGATCACAAACGATGCGTCCATAATCTTTCGCAAGACATCGGCTCCATCACCGTTCGGCAACGCCTCGGCAATCGATCGACCAACCAATTCTTGAGGATCCACACAAGCCGCGCGGGATTTGCCCCCCACCCAGACCATGAGATGCCGATGACCGGACCCCGGGTAAAACTGAATGCTCTCCGACCCAAGCTGTTCGTTGACCGCATCCAGCAATTCGCGAGCCTGCTCCGTATCGATGAGGCCCGCCGTCGCATCCTCCATCACGACATGTGGCCCTAACTTCTTGATATCAGCAGCCCGATCCTTGACACCGGTCGAGGACTCGCCACGCACCGTCACCATGGTGCACCGGAACACCACATCTTGCTCACCAACCGTCACCCCCAATCCCGCAGCTTCCAGCGGACCAGGGCCCGGATAGTACTTTTTCGGGTCATACCCCAACACGGCGACGCTCGTGACATCGCTGCCCGCAGCACCCGCGTCTGAGGGAAGACTGAGCAGCCCTACCTCTCCACGTTGGGCAATGTGGTCAAGGAATGGAGTTGACGCCGCCTGAAGCGGGGTGTTGCCACCAAGCTCCGCACACGCAAGATCAGCCATCCCGTCGGCATGCAGGATCAAATATTTCATGCAATGTTCCTGAAGTAATCAGACATGAAGGAGGCGGGCCACATCATCGCGGGTTGCTTTCACCGTTTGAGGCTGACGTGAAATGCCAATCGCCGTATCGGCATCTTTCAAACCATGTCCAGTCAACGTACAGACGACCGTCGTACCTTCCTGTAATTGCCCGGCCTGACTCAACTTAATCACTCCGGCCACGGAGGTCGCAGATGCCGGCTCGCAAAATACGCCTTCTTCGCGAGCCACCAGGGCGTAGGCGTGCAAAATTTCTTCGTCGGTCACCATATCAATGGCGCCGGAGGATTCCTTCACTGCGGTCAACGCCGATTGCCAACTGGCCGGATTGCCGATTCGGATGGCCGTGGCCACGGTCTGCGGCGCTTCAACCACATGACCCAGCACGATCGGTGCAGCCCCTGCAGCTTGAAATCCCATCATGCGAGGCAACCGCGTCGTTTGGTTGGCAGCCCGATATTCACGATACCCGCTCCAATAGGCGGTGATATTACCCGCATTCCCCACTGGAAGTACATGGACCGTCGGGGCATCACCGAGGTCGTCGCAAATCTCCATTGCCGCGGTTTTTTGTCCCTCGATCCGGAAGGGGTTGAGCGAGTTCACCAATTCAACGGGATAGGTGGCCGAAAGCTCTTTCACGATCGTCAAGGCCTGGTCAAAGTTTCCCTCAACCTGAATCACGGTGGCCTGATGCATCATGGCCTGCGACAACTTCCCAAGCGCGATTTTCCCAGCTGGGATGAGCACATACACGGCAATGCCCGCCCGGGCACCATAGGCGGCAGCCGACGCAGAGGTGTTGCCCGTGGAAGCACAAATCACCGCCCGGGCACCGGCTTCCACGGCTTTCGAAATAGCCATGGTCATGCCGCGATCTTTGAACGATCCCGTCGGATTCATCCCTTCATACTTCAGATACAAATCCACTCCCGGTGCGATCTTTTTGGCCAGCCGCGCCGCGCGAATGAGCGGGGTATTCCCCTCCCCCAGCGTGATGACCGGCGTCTGAGCCGTCACCGGGAGAAACTTCCGATACTCTTCGATAATGCCACGCCAACGGCTCATAACCACCTACCCACACTGCCTCCGACCATAGAGGGAATGCGCATCATTCGTCACGCCCCTCCACACGAATCAGCGTCGTCGGCTCGGAGATGTACGGCATCGGATTGATTTCGCGGAGCGCGTTCTGGATATCCCGTTCTTTGGCCATGTGCGTCATGATAACAACCGGCACAGTCTGCCCTTCTTTGCGTCCCTGCTGCAACACGGAGGAAATGCTGATGCCATAATGTCCCAACACCCCGGCAATCTTGGACAAGACGCCCGGCCGGTCCAGGACCATGAAACGGATGTAATACAGCGAAGTGATTTCCTCCATCGGCCGCATCCGCAATGGCCGGCGTTGATCAGGCTGATAAGAGGCCGGTGGCACACGTCCTGTTGCGTTCTTGAGCACGTCGCGCGCGATGGACATCACATCGCTCACGACTGCGCTGCCGGTCGGCATCGATCCCGCGCCACGCCCGTACAGCACCACGTCTTCGACGGCGTCACCGACTAACTGAATCGCATTGTAGACCCCATCTACTTTCGCAATCTGCGAGGCAGACGGCACCATAGTGGGATGCACACGCGCTTCAATTTCTCCATCAGAAAACTTGGCGATCGCCAGCAACTTGATGGTGAACCCGAATTCTTTGGCGTATGCGATATCGAGGGGCGTGAGCGCGGTGATCCCCTCCGTGTAGATTTCTTTGAAATTGACGGGGGTGCCGTACGCCAGGCTGACCATGATCGTCAACTTGTGCGCCGAATCAATCCCAGCCACATCGAAGGTGGGATCGGCTTCGGCATAACCGGCCCGCTTTGCTTCCTCCAGCACCACATCGAACCGCTGCCCCTCGCTGGTCATGCGGCTCAGAATGTAATTCGAGGTGCCGTTGATAATGCCGTAGATCGACTGAATGTTGTTCGCGGCCAGCCCTTCGGTCAACGCGCGGATCACCGGGATGCCGCCCCCGACACTCGCTTCGAATCCAAGATCGATGCCTTGACGGGATGCTGCGGCAAAAATTTCTTCCCCATGCACGGCCAGCAGCGCCTTATTCGCCGTCACCACATGCTTTCCCCGCTGCACCGCATCCAACATGACGCGCTTCGCCACGTCATATCCGCCCATCAACTCGATGACGATATCCACGCGCGGGTCCGTGAGCACCTGCTGAATATCCGTGGTCAACACCCCAGCTGGAATTGCCACCCCACGATCACGGGTAATGTCCAAATCCGCAATGCGAACCAACTTGATGGGCACGCCCACGCGCCGGCGGATCAGTTCCGCATTCTCAGTCAGCACTCGAGCCACGCCGGTACCGACGGTGCCGAAGCCGATCAACCCTACTCCGATCTCAGTCTTCATGGCTCCTGATCATCCAGATTCAACACTTTCCGAATACCGCGAAGGGCCTGGCGTGTACGATGCTCGTTTTCTACTAACGCGAATCGGACGAATTCATCTCCACCTTCTCCGAATCCGATGCCAGGTGACACCGCCACCTTCGCTTCCCGCAACAACAGCTTTGAAAACTCCAACGACCCCATGTGGCGGAACGGATCCGGAATACGGGCCCACACGAACATCGTGGCTCGGGGCAAAGCCACCGGCCAACCGATGCGATTCAGCCCATTCACCAAGACATTCCGACGGTTTTGATACCGCTGCACGACCTCTTTCACGCAGTCCTGCGGTCCATTCAAGGCAACGGTACTGGCGATTTGAATCGGCTGAAAAATACCGTAGTCGAGGTAGCTCTTCAGTTTCGCGAGCGCGCCCACCACTTCACGGTTCCCCACACAAAACCCGACTCGCCAGCCCGGCATGTTGTAGGCCTTCGAGAGCGTGTAAAACTCGACGCCCACATCCTTTGCCTCCGGCACTTGAAGAAAACTCGGCGCCTTGTAGCCGTCGAACGCGATATCCGCATAGGCCAGATCGTGAATCACAATGACATCGTGCTCTTTGGCAAACGCGACGATTTTCTTAAAAAACTCGAGATCGACCACGGCGGTCGTGGGGTTGTGCGGGAAATTGATGACCAAAATGCGCGGACGCGGCAAGGTCTGTCGATAGACCCGCAGCAGATCGTCGAAGAAATCGCTGTCCTGACGCAGCTCAATCCCACGCACTTCGCCGCCCGCAATAATGAAACTGTACATGTGAATGGGATACGTCGGCGTCGGAGTGAGCACGACATCGCCAGGCCCGATCGTGGCCAATGCCAGGTGCGCAAGACCTTCCTTCGAGCCGATGGTGACGATCGCCTCGGTCTCGGGATCCAAGTCCACATCATAGTTGCGCTTGTACCAACCGGTAATCGCATGACGCAGTTTGGTGATGCCACGCGAGGCTGAATAGCGATGATTTTTGGCTTTTCTGGACGCCTCAATCAGTTTGTCGACGATATGGGGCGGGGTGGGCTGATCCGGATTGCCCATCCCGAAGTCGATAATATCCTCACCCCGTTGACGCGCCTCAAGTTTCAGGGTTTGTACTTGGGCAAATACGTACGGAGGAAGTCGTTTGATGCGGTAAAATCCGTCGCTGATCGACATGTCGTTGTCAGGCTCCTACAGGCGGGTCCTCTACTGAACTGGTTCGATCGCCATGCCTCTGAAAGGGGCGTATTTTAATGGAGGCCTCAAAACGAGTCAATTTCACTACAATTCTGGGGAGTTGTGGAGAAGCACGCGGCGCCGACGTCCCATCGAGGGGTCAGAATTCCCTCACCATGGCCGCCTTGCTCCGCCCCATCCTCTTCTGTTAATAATGCCTCACTGACAACAGAATTGTCTATGAATTTCGGCCAGTTCCGAAATCTTTCTCGTGCACCATTCATGGTAATTGCGGAGGCATCATGGCTCGATTGGGCGTCAATATCGATCACGTAGCGACACTGCGACAGGCACGTGGAGGAACAGACCCCGATCCCCTGACCGCCGCCATTCTAGTCGAGTTGGCCGGCGCAGACGGCCTGGTGGTGCACCTGCGTGAAGATCGTCGGCACATTCAAGACCGCGACCTCACCCTGTTGCGAGAGATCGTCCGTACGAAATTGGACTTAGAAATGGCTGCCGATGACGCCATGGCGAAGATCGCACTCAGCGTGAAGCCCGACCTCGTCACACTGGTTCCCGAACGCCGGCAGGAACTCACCACCGAGGGGGGACTGGATCTCGTCAACCATCGCGAACGAATCCAGAAGATCGTCGATCTGCTTCGAGATGGCGGCATCCCCACCAGCCTCTTTGTGGAACCGACGCTCGATCAAATCAAAGCCGCCCACAAAATCGGCGCGGCCTACGTCGAACTCCACACCGGTCGATACGCCAATGCCAAGCGGTCCAAGGAAGAGGATGAGGAATTCGAGGCCATCACCCAAGCGGCCAAGCTGGCTTACAAACTGGGGCTCGGGGTCAATGCCGGCCATGGCCTGAACTACAAAAACGTCAAACGACTGGCCAAACTGCCGGAGATCGTTGAATTCAATATCGGCCACAGCATCATCGCCCGATCCGTGATGGTCGGGCTCATTCAAGCCGTCCGCGAAATGAAGGAACTGGTGAACTAAACAGTCGGACCGGCGGCAATGATCCCTCGCCGCCGCCTGCCCCAGACTGGAACACCACGTGGCACCATGATACCAATCGTAACCGCAGAACAGATGCGCCTGCTTGATGATCAAACGATCACACAAGCCCACGTCCCCTCTCTGGTCCTGATGGAGCGGGCCGGAGCCGGTGTCGTGACTCAGCTTGAAGCCCTGTATGGACCGATGGCCGGAAAATCGGTTGCGATCCTCTGCGGAAAGGGCAACAACGGCGGAGACGGCTTCGTCGTCGCCCGGCTCTTGCGGCGGAAAAAGGCGCGCGTCCAGGTGCTGCTCCTCACCCCACCCTCCGAACTCAGTCGCGACGCGAAGACCATGTATCAACGCTTTCAACGAACGGCCGGTCAGGCAGCCGTGACACGTCCTGTGGATGCTCAGGGCCTTCAGCAACGTCTGAGGACAAGCGACCTCGTCGTGGATGCGATTCTCGGCACAGGACTCTCCACAGGTGTCACTGGTCTCTACCGTGACGCGATCGAGGCCATCAACACGGCCGCACGTCCGACGGTGGCAGTCGATCTTCCCTCGGGCCTGCATGCCGATAGCGGCGCCATTCTGGGCGCGGCCGTGCGTGCAGACCTGACCGTCACCTTTGGATTGCCGAAAGTGGGCCTGTATTGCGGAGCCGGCATCGAGTGCAGCGGCCAGGTCCGCCTGGTCGATATTGGAATTCCAGCACCGTTTGTCGATGCCATCGGAAGCCGGTTATTACTCCTCACCGACCGCGCCGCGCGAACGGCACTTCCCGCCCGCCGTCCATCCTCGCACAAGGGAACCTACGGCCATGTCGGCATCATCGCGGGATCGGTTGGCAAAACAGGCGCAGCGGCCATGGCGGCCCTCGCGGCACTTCGAATCGGGACCGGGCTCGTCACCGCCGCCGTACCGTCGAGCGTCAACGACGTTCTCGAAGCCAAATTGTTGGAAGCCATGACCCTCCCCATGCCAGAGACGAAGGCGCGGACCTTCGCACGGTCAGGCCTTGATCGTCTGCTGGCATTCGCGGGTGCCCGGGATGCGGTGGCCATCGGCCCGGGCCTGACCACCCATCCGGAAACCGTCGAACTCGTGCAAGAATTCGTCAAACGCGTCGACAAACCGTGCGTGCTGGACGCCGACGCACTGAACGCTCTGGCGGGAAAAGCCTCGCTCCTGACGGAATGCAAGCGCCCGCCGATCATCACCCCTCACCCCGGCGAAATGGCCAGATTGGAGGCTGAGGCAACCACGCAGTCCGTGAATGAGGACCGCCTTGGCACCGCCACCAGGTTTGCGCGTGAGCGCGGGGTGTTTGTGATTCTCAAAGGAGCCAGGACAGTGATTGCCAGGCCGGATGGGCTGGCGGCCATCTGCCCCACCGGCAACCCCGGGATGGCCACTGCCGGAACCGGGGATGCCCTCACGGGCATGGTCGGGGGATTACTGGCTCAAGGCCTCTCTCCATGGGATGCCGCCTGCACCGCCACTTATTTTCATGGCCTCGCCGGAGATTTGGCCGCGCAACAATTCGGCCAGGCCGGCATGATCACACGCGATCTCATTCGGCAGATTCCCCATGCCCTTGCGCCAATCACGCACACCTAAACCAAACCGCCCATCCGACTCCTCTCCCCCTGAGGCGCAGGCAGGGGCAGGGCCTATCGGCAAGCCCTGGCACCTCGTCCTTCGGACCCCTCAACAGACACACCGCCTAGGACAGTGTGTGGGTGCCCTTCTTCGTGGGGGAGAAGTCATCGCACTGTTCGGCGAACTGGGGACGGGGAAGACCTCGCTGGTTCGAGGCATGGCCGACGGATTGCTCGCCGACTCCGCTGCCGTCAGCAGCCCAACCTTCACGTTGATCCATGAATACCGGGGCCGCCTTCCCCTGATCCACACCGATTTGTACCGGCTCACCGCCTCCCAACTTGAGGACACGGGTCTTGGCGACTACGTAGACGGACACACCGTTGTCGCAATCGAATGGGCAGATCGATGGAGAGAAGGACTTCCTGCGGATCATCTGGAGGTGCGCCTGAGCCATCACCCGCCTGCCGCACGGCAGGCCCTCCTGACAGCCACGGGACCTTCGTCGGCCCGCCTCCTCGCCGAACTCCGCACCAGCCTCTCCCGGCGTCGTCCCACTAGAGTGGTTCGACAATCCCGTGTACAATCATCTCGGCCAAGGAGGGCCTCGCATTGATCCGATTGATACTGGTGGGAACGCTGCTACTGCTCGCCCTATCGTTTGTGCTCCAGAATCAGGAACAGGAAGTCACCCTACGGTATTTCTTTGGCCTACGCTCCGCCTCCATCCTGATCTATAAGCCGATCTTGGCCGCGTTCGGCGTCGGCCTCCTGGTATCGGGCATCCTCCTCTTTCCCGCCTGGGTCCGCGGGCGCATTGAGCTGCGACGAAAGACTAAGGCCCTGCAGGAAGCGGAGGTGGATCTCGAGCGTCTCCGCCAGGCTCTCGATAAGGCCGCCCGCCGTGTAGGGAGCTCCTCAGACCTTCCCTCCGAGGGAGAACAGACCGATGGGTGAGACCGAGGGCACCCCCTTGATGCGGCAATATCGCGACATCAAGCAAGCCTATCGCGATGCCATTCTGTTTTTTCGAGTCGGCGATTTCTACGAGATGTTTCAGGAGGACGCGGTGGAAGCGTCCAAGCTCCTGTCGATCGCGCTCACCTCTCGCGACAAGTCGAGCGACACGCCGATCCCCCTCTGCGGCGTCCCCTACCATGCGGCCACGAGTTATATCGCGAAGCTGCTGCGTGCAGGCCGCACCGTGGCCCTGTGCGAACAAGTGGAAGACCCCAAACTGGCCAAAGGCCTGGTGCGCCGAGAAGTTGTTCGGCTCTACACACCCGGCACCCTGATCGATAGCGAGTTTCTCCCTGCCGCAGAATCCAACATTCTCGTCGCCGTGGCGACCCGTCTCCGCACGGGCGGCCCGGACAACAAAGGTTACGCCATTGGCCTTGCGACATTAGAGGTATCGACCGGCGACTTCTGGCTGTCTGAATTTCACGGTCCTCGCGCGGAAACGGCTCTCCTGGACGAACTTGCGCGACTGGAACCCAAGGAATTGTTGTTTGCCGAGGGCCCCCCTTCCGATGAACACCAGTGGATGAACGGGTTGACGGGCCTTCGTTGCTGCGCGCAACCCGCCGCCTGGTTTGACCTGGACGCGGGACGCCTCAGGCTGCAGGAACACCTTCGCGTCCATTCTCTGGATGCCTTCGGCTGCCACAACCTGACCCTCGGCATCCAAGCCGGAGCGGCCGTCCTGCGATACGTCCGCGAGACGCAACCAACCGCCTCACTCGACCACATTCGCCAGGTCCGCGTCCGACATCAGCACGATGCCATGCATTTGGACAGCGTGACGATCCGCAATCTGGAACTCGTGAGATCAACAAGCCGCACCGACGAATCATCGGGTCAGTCATCTACGACCCTCCTTGGCGTCTTAGACCGCACCGTGACCGCCATGGGCAGTCGCTTGCTCCGCGAATGGCTTTTGCGACCACTGATTGCTTGCGCCCCCATTGAGGCACGGCTCACTGCAGTCGCAGAGCTCCATCGCCACCTTGATACGAGGGTCCGTCTTCGATCGGCCTTACGCCCCGTTCAAGACATCTCCCGTCTCTGTAGCCGTATGTCTCTTGGCGTCGCAAACCCGCGAGATGTCTTGGCCCTCAAATTGTCGCTCTCCTCACTCCCAGCCATTCACGCCGAGTTGTCGGAGTTGAAGGCTCCGCTCCTGATCGATCTGACCGCGTCGTGGGACAACGCCACCGACTTGTACGAGTTGATCGAGCAAGCCATCGTGCCGGAAGCTCCGGTGTCGGTTCGTGATGGTGGCATTCTGAAGGATGGGTACCATCCTGACGTGGATGAACTCCGCAAGGCCAGTCGCGAAGGCAAAGGCTGGATCGCTAGTCTGGAGACGAAAGAACGCGCCCGGACCGGCATCGAGTCGCTGAAAGTACGATATAACCAGGTCTTCGGCTATTACCTGGAGATTACCAAGGCCAATCTGGGAAAGGTCCCCCCTGACTATATCCGCAAACAGACGCTCGTCAATGCCGAGCGATTCATGACCGCGGAGTTAAAGGAACTGGAGGAACGTGTCACCGGAGCCGATACGAAACTCACCGCCCTCGAACAACAACTGTTCGAGCAACTGAGAACAGAACTCGCCGCTCAAACCGCACGACTACAGGAGATCGGCCAAAGGCTGGCGATTCTGGACGTACTGGCGGCCCTCGCCGAAACGGCCGCGCAACATCGATATGTGCGACCGAGTGTTGATACGGGGCCCGTCCTCCACATCGTCCAAGGTCGTCACCCGGTTGTTGAACGACTCACTCTCTCAGACGGCTTTGTCCCCAATGATACCCATCTGGACCTTCAGACCAGTCGCCTCCACATCATTACAGGGCCCAACATGGCCGGAAAGAGCACCTACCTCCGACAGGTCGCGCTCATTACCTTGATGGCTCAGATGGGAAGCTTCGTGCCCGCCACCGAGGCTCGAATCGGACTCGTGGACCGCATCTTCACTCGCGTGGGGGCCTCGGACAATCTCGCCGCCGGCCAAAGCACGTTCATGGTCGAAATGACGGAATCAGCGCATATTCTCAACTGTGCCACCGCCCGCAGCCTGATCCTTCTCGACGAAGTCGGACGAGGAACAAGCACGTATGATGGATTAAGCATCGCCTGGGCCATCGCAGAATTTATCCAGGCCCCCTCGCGACTCGGGGCGCGCACGCTGTTCGCGACGCACTACCATGAAATGACGCAGCTGGAAGGGTTACGAGAGGGGATTACGAACTATTCTGTGGCCGTCCAGGAACGGAACGGTCACGTGCTCTTTCTGCGCAAGATCATTCCGGGTGGGGCTGATCGAAGTTATGGCATCCATGTGGCTCAGCTGGCAGGCCTTCCAGAGGTGGTGATACACCGAGCCAAAGCGGTCCTGGCACAGCTCGAATCTACAACTTCCTCCCAAGCACCCATTCGCGAAACTCAACAGGCACTGCAATTCGATTCCACCCTGCCTGCGCCTCACCCCATGCTGGAGGAGGTCCGGCAAATGGATCTCTTCTCCATGACACCGCTTGACGCCCTCAATCGACTCGCCGCGCTCCAACAGCGCCTCTTGCAGGAAGAATAGTCTCCCGCTCGAATCAACCCACCTGCCTTCGCTTCGTTGAGAACAAAGAAAAAAGCGGCACCCCGCAAGGAAGTGCCGCCTTCTCTTCTCAGGCCAGGTGCCTGCTAGAACTCAGTGATGCCCACCGCCACGATTGTAGTGAGCAGTCCAAGGAATCAAATTCGCGATTGGCTTGCCATTGGGCAAGAGCACATCATACTGCAACGGCAACATCGCTCCATCCGGCGACTTCGGCGACGTGTTCAACGTCTGTTTCGCCGCGGCGCAAGGTGCGTCAACTTCAGTCTTCCCTTCACACTCCTTCAAACGGAGTGAAGAGATGCTTTTTGGCTTACCCATTTCGCCGGCATTGTCATTGAGCTTCTTCACGGAAGTGATCACGCGATGATTCTGCTCGGTCTCTTGAGCCACAAACTCAACCAGCGTGGTCGGAGATCCCGGAGGAACTTCCTTCGCGGCAGCCGGGCCTGAGTGCGGACGGGCCATCGACTTCAGTTGTTCCCAGACGTTCTTGTCGGCCGGATAGAACTTGAGGTTCTTCCCTGGATGAACTCTCTGCCACCACAAACCACTCTCGGCATTGCCGCCGAACACCGCAATGTTGAGCCACACCGCCTCATCGTATGGGTCCAGGATGATGACGCGACCCTGCAACGTCGTGGGCTTGCTCAGATCTCCCCACTCAAAACGCTCCTGGAATGCCTCAATGGCCAGCGCAGTGGAGGCAAAACTTACCACCAAAGCCGCGGCAGCCATAAAGGTCCACCCTTGCTTTTGAAGCTTCATAATCACATCCTCCTTAAAGAAGACAAAAGAACCTAAAGAATGTCGCCTCGCGTATAAATTCTACTTCAGAACCTTGAATCCGGTAATGGTACGACCATCAAGCGTCACTTCCATCGCGACGAGCTCCTGCGATGCCTTGATGATTTGGTCCATCAAACCCTTGTCCTTAACGGCCAACCGGACCGTTGTCTGAGCATGGTGCCAACCGGCATAGGGATTATTTTTGTCCGTCCCGCCAGTGTAGCCCCAGGCGCAGCAGGTGAACAAGGGATCCGGCGGCTTCACATCCATGGAGGTAGAAGAACGGCCACCACCCTCGCCGGACGCAGGATCGCCGGTGTTCCAATACTGGATACCGAACAAAATTTCACCATCAGGATTGTCTGCCCACTGCGACCACACACGGCCCTTCAGGGTGTTCGTAGGTTCACCCTTAAAAAACTTTCCGCTCCCCGTGGTGATTTCGCTGGGTCCGCCACCGGCTGGAGCGTCGGCCGCCATCGAGACACCGGCGGTCAACAAGCCGACAACGGAGGAGACTGCTAGTGCGGCTAGAATTCCGACCCTATTCATAACCCTACCCTCCTTGGAAAAATGATGACCAGAGAACCGTTGAATCACAATATCCAAAAAAATAGTTCAAAAAACAAAAAATCCAGAGAACGCGCTAGCAGGAGGAAGTGCGAACCACACCCCCTTTCTCTCTGCTTACCTTCCCCTGTAATGCAGTCGAAATAAATTCGAACTTATGGGACGAAAACGCGGCCATGGTACTTAAATCCACCAAACGTGTCAAGAAAATGTTTTCCTAAAATTCCGGTTCAACCTTTCCCGCCAAGCCTCTGAGTATTCAATGAGTTGGGTATTCCTCTCCAGCGATGGCTCGGCTGTTTCCCTCATGAATACCGGCTCATTCCACGCAAGGCTACTTTGCCCTGTGATCGATTATGAGGCAAATGCCTGAAGACTATTCGCCGGGATCGGCCCAAGTGCCGTGATGGCAAGACACCGTTGATCTAAGAGAGTTTGCGCCACTCGATAGACTTGGTCTGTTGTGACTCGATCAATTTCCCCGATCATCTGTTCGAGGGAAACATGGCTCCCCTGCGTCAACTCGTCCTTTGCCAACTTACTCATCCGACTATGAGAACTTTCGAGACTGAGCATAAGACTGCCCTTCATTTGATTCTTCACTCGGGCCAGGTCTTTCGCATCAATGCCGTTCGTACGAAGTTTCTTCAGTTCACGGCACACGACTTCTACCACACGCTCCACTTCCTTCGGGCGCGTGCCGGCATAGACTGTGGTCATACCTCCATCCGAGTATGTGGATAAGAACGAATAGATTGAGTAGACCAGCCCGCGCTTCTCCCGCACCTCTTGAAACAGGCGTGAACTCACGCTTCCACCGAGCACACCGTTCAACGCGTGCGCGGCGTACCGATCCTTGTGCCCGGCGCTCAATCCCTGGAGCCCTAAACACAAATGCACCTGTTCGAGCGATTTCCGTTTTACCAGCACCCCCCCACGAACTTCCGGCGGACGACGGCTTGGCTTGACCGCCACGCCCTTGTGGGATGCGGAAAAATAGCGAGCCAACAGTGACTCAAGGCGCTTCCACGTAAAATTGCCTGCCACTGCGATCACCGTGCGCTCAGGGTCGTAATGGGAGCCGACATACGACACGAGGTCTTTGCGCCCCAATGCCTGAATCCTTGGTGCCTGCCCGAGGATGGGTCTTCCCAACGGGTGACTGCCGAGCGTGTGCTTCATATGGAGTTCTTGGACAAGGTCCTCCGGATCATCCTGAACCATCCGGATCTCCTCCAAGACCACCTGCTTTTCTTTCTCGACTTCCTTAGGCTCAAACCGGGAGCGGTAGAACAAATCGGAGAGCAGCTCCAGGGCCGCCTCCAATTGCTGATCCAGCACCTTGACGTAAAAGGTCGTCGTCTCCCGGGTGGTAAAGGCATTCATCTCCCCACCGAGCGCATCAATTTCGCGGGAGATCTGCGTGGCCGTTCGGCTCCGTGTCCCCTTGAAAAACATGTGTTCGAGAAAGTGGGACAACCCCTCTTCACCCGGTCGCTCATCGCGTGATCCGACGTTCACCCAGATCCCGATGGTGACGGATTTCAAGGTCGGAAGCAGTTCGGCCACGATGCGCAGCCGGTTGTCGAGCACGATCTTTCGATACACGATTATCCCGCAGGCGTTGGTTCGGTCGCGGGAGACCCCGCTGGAGCCGGCATCGCTTCTTTCCGACTGAGGCGGATTTTCCCCTGCTTGTCGATTTCCAGCACCTTCACCATGATCTGATCACCTTCCTTGACCTCATCGGTGACCGCCTTCACGCGGTGGTGCGCCAACTGAGAGATATGCACCAATCCGTCCGTGCCGGGCAGGACCTCGACGAAGGCGCCGAAATCCATGATCTTTCTGACGGTGCCCTGATAAATTTTCCCGACTTCGACTTCTTCGGTCAGACGCTTGATCATGTCGATCGCCTTCTGTGCGGAAGCCTCATCCGACGACGCAATCGTCACATCGCCCGTATCCTCGACATTGATCTTCACTCCGGTCTCGGCAATGATGCTGCGGATCATTTTGCCACCCGGCCCGATCACATCCCGAATCTTGTCTTGCTTGATCTTCATCGGGAAAATGCGCGGAGCGAACGCGGACAACTTGGTCCGCGGGGCAGTCAGGGCCTGAGCCATACACCCCAAGATGTGGAGCCGACCCGCCTTCGCCTGTGCCAGCGCTTCCCGCATCAGCTCGGACGTGATCCCCCCGATCTTGATGTCCATCTGCAGCGCCGTGACACCGTTTTTGGTCCCGGTCACCTTGAAGTCCATATCACCCAAGTGATCCTCAAGCCCGAGAATATCGGACAGCACCAGCACTTGGTTGCCTTCCTTGATCAATCCCATGGCGATGCCGGCCACCGGCTCTTTGATCGGCACCCCCGCATCCAACAGCGCCAGAGTACCTCCGCACACCGTCGCCATGGACGAGGAGCCGTTGGACTCCAAAATCTCAGACACAATCCGAATGGTATAGGGGAATTTATCCTTTCCAGGCATGATCGACTTCAACGCACGTTCGGCAAGTGCCCCGTGCCCCACTTCACGGCGTCCGGGCGACCGAAGCGGCCGCGCCTCGCCGACGCTGAAGGGAGGAAAGTTATAATGCAGCATGAACGTGCGCATGTACTCTCCCTCCAGAGCGTCAATGCGCTGTTCATCGTCAGTGGTCCCCAGCGTGACCACCGCCAAACTCTGCGTTTCTCCACGGGTAAACACCGCCGATCCGTGTGCGCGCGGTAACACCCCCACTTCGCAGGTAATCGGACGAATGTCCGCAGGCCCACGGCCATCCGCGCGAACCCGTTTCTCAAGAATCATGTTACGGACTTCGGTGTACTCCAATCCATGGAAGATGATCTTGACGTGCCGATCCCGATTCGGTTCATCCGACTTCAGCGCCGCGAGCGTCTCAGCCAACACCTGATCCAACCGCTCCTGTCTGGCGCTCTTATTGGGAATTAGGATCGCTTCACGAATCGCTCCGGCAACCAACTTGCGCACCTGTTCGGCCAAGACAGCATCGATCGGTTCTTGCGTGACAACCCGTTTCGGCTTCCCGGCCAGCGCACGCAGCTCTTCAATCTTCGCGACGATTTTCTTAATCTCGCTGTGCGCGAGTTCGATCGCCTCCAACATGGTCGCTTCCGACAACTCATTGGCTCCCGCCTCAACCATCATCACGGCATCGGCAGTACCCGCCACCACGAGCTGGAGCTCGCTGGATTCCAACGTCTCAAGGTCAGGGTTGACCACCAGCTGCCCATTCACGCGACCGATTTTCACGCCGGCGATCGGTCCGTTGAACGGAATTGACGAAATCGACAGAGCCGCAGATGCAGCGATGATCGCAATTACATCGGATACGCCGGTCTTATCTGCCGACAGCACGGAGGTGATGACCTGGGTTTCAAAATAATAACCCTCAGGAAAGAGGGGCCGAAGCGGACGATCAATCAACCGGCTGGTCAACACCTCTCGCTCCGACGGACGACCTTCGCGCTTGAAGTATCCGCCGGGAATCTTGCCGGCCGCGTAGGTCTTCTCCTGGTAGTCCACCGTAAGCGGGAGAAAATCCACACCCGGCTTCGCCGTCTGGGACGCAACCGCCGTCGCCAACACCACCGTGTCGCCGTAGGTGGCCCAAATCGCACCGTCCGCCTGCTTGGCAATTCGGCCGGTTTCCAGCGTCAAGCGGCGGCCTGCCAGCTCGATCTCTACAACATGTTTCATCTATGGTCTCCTTCGGTTAAATCCCACAGATGCCCACAGAGATACGCTCAAACCATACAACAGGCCCTTCAGCCCTTCTGGGCACCGTTGCATAGGTTCCCTCAGTTTGAACGTGTTTCAGTGTTCACCTGCGGGGACAATAGGTCGGCCGCCACGCAACAAGGTGGCGGCCGATTCGATCACCCGTCTACTTGCGGATGCCCAGTCGCTCAATGACGGCCCGATAGCGACTCTCTTCGATGCGCCGCAGATAGTCCAATAACCGACGGCGCCGCCCTACCAGCGTCAACAATCCACGCCGCGAATGATGGTCCTTCTTGTGCAACTTGAAATGTTCCGTCAAATACGTGATGCGATTCGTGAGAATGGCGATTTGCACTTCCGGCGATCCGGTATCCTTCTCGTGCTGCTGGAAGTTCTTCACCAATTCCGTTTTCACTTCTTTTACCAGTGCCATACGTCCCTACTCCTCTATTGAGTTCGCGATACTTGACCCTTGTGACTCATCTGTGACCAATACTTTTGAGACGGCAATCGGGAGCTCTCCCGCGCTCCCCCCTTGAATTCGTAGGCCGGCGGGCATGGTGCCGATGGCCAATAACCGCCCGTCTTCGTCTTTGATCCGAATCGCACGACTGGTTCCCTCAGGAAGGTCCGTAGGCACCCCTTCCCAGCCCAGCACTTCCGAACATGGAACCGGCATGCCGTGCAACACGCGTCTGGCCGTTCCTGCACCCACCATGCACGTCGGAAGCCCGAATAACGCCTCATCCAGCGTTAACAATGAGGCCTCCAACGTTCCCTGCGTCAACCGCGATTCGACTTCGCCCACGGTCAACGCCTGCTCCAGCACGAGTGGCCCCACACGCTCACGAACAAGCGAGCCCATATGACCACCCGTCCCTAACTGCGCTCCGATATCCGCGCACAACGTTCGGATGTACGTCCCTTTGGAGCATGTCACGCGAAGCATGACGTGCGGGAGCTGCATACTCACAATCTCGATTCGATAAACAGTGACGTCACGCGCCTGACGCGCCACGTCTTTGCCGGCTCGTGCAGACTTATAGAGGGGAACTCCCCCAACCTTTACCGCTGAATACATGGGGGGAATTTGCTGAATAGGCCCCTCAAACGCGGCCACCACGTCTCGGAGGCGGGCTTCACTCAGCGAGTCAACCGGTAAGCGCTGAAGTACGGTTCCCGTGGCATCTTGCGTGTCGGTTGTTTCACCGAGTCGCATCTCGGCGAGATAGGTCTTATCCCACTCGAGCAAATATTCTGCGATACGTGTCCCGCGACCCAGAAGTAGAGGCAGCACCCCGGTGGCGGCCGGGTCCAACGTTCCCGCGTGTCCAAGCTTGATCCCGCGCAACTTCCCACGGATGCGCGCCACTACGTCGTGAGACGTCCACCTCGCTTCCTTATGGACATTCAGCACTCCGTCCTGAAGCTTCCTCACGACCTGGGATTCCGTCGTCGGCATCGCGATCATTTGCTAGACATCGGTGCGAGGGGATTCCATGAGCACCTCATCCTTCGCCTCGTCACGCTGCAATCCATCCAATAGCTTCAGCACCCGATCCGCCCGTGCGCCGCTGACATCCTTCATGAAGATCACTTCCGGCAGATACCGCAACGCCAGGCGTCGGCCTAATTCCGCCCGCACAAACCCGCTCGCCTTCGCCAACCCGTCGAATACGTGCCGTTCGTCCTTGTTTTGCTCCATCGTCGTCACGAAGACGCGCGCGATGCGCAAATCCTTCGTCAACTCGACATCCGTCACGGTCACGGACCTCACACGCGGATCTTTGATCTTCCGCATCAGGATGTCAGCCACTTCCATGCGAATCTGATCGGCCACCCGATCGGCTCGGCTATATGTCGACTTTGACATGAGTCGGCCTTAGAGCAATTCGATTCGCGAGCGCAACAACTGGATCGTGGGTACCGCCTGAATCAAATTCACCGCTTGGTCGAGGACCTGATTCACGTGCGTGGACTCATTCGCCACGCAGGCCAAGCCGAGAATGGCCTTCTGCCACAACTCCTGATCACCGACCTCAGCTACCGACACATTGAATTTATCCCGCAGCCGGGCTTTCAAACTTTGCAGGACCTGGCGCTTCTCTTTCAATGAATGGCCATCAGGAATAAACAATTCGACCGTGCAGAGCCCAACGATCATGCCCGGTGACTTTGCGGAGCCGCACCACGATTTGTCGTTTCAAGCTTGGCCGCAACCTTATCTATCGCAAACGCCTCGATAATGTCCCCGGCCTTAAGGTCATTGAAGTTTTCAACCGTAATACCGCACTCATATCCCTGCTGAACTTCACGCACATCATCCTTGAAGCGCCTGAGCGAGCCCAGCTTGCCTTCATAGACAACCACACTGTCCCGAATGACGCGCACCCCCGCACTGGCCCTGGAAATTGCGCCATCCACGACGTAGCAGCCGGCCACCAGGCCAGCCTTCGGAATCGTGAACATCTGCCGTACCTCAGCCCGCCCAAGCACGCGCTCCTTGAGCGTCGGCTCGAGCAGCCCTTCCATCGCCGCGCGGATGTCGTTCAGCGCGTCATAGATGATGCTATAGAGGCGAACATCAACGCCTTCACGCTCGGCCAACGCCGCCGCCTTCGGTTCCGGACGGATATTGAATCCGATCACGATGGCCTTGGACGCCGCCGCCAGAAGAATATCGGTTTCCGTAATTCCGCCGACCCCAGTGTGCATCACTCGCAGCTTGACTGCACCAGCCGGCATCTTCTCCACCGCAGCCGCCAAGGCCTCCGCAGAGCCCTGCACGTCGGCCTTGATCACGATCGGCAACTCCTTGACGTTGCCCTCCTGAATCTTGGCAAACAGATCATCCAGGCTCACCTTCGCCGGACCGGCCAGATCGGCGGCTCGCTGTTTCATTGCCCGCTCCTGAGCGATCTCACGAGCCACGCGCTCGTCCTTCACAATGGTAAAGACATCACCGGCGGACGGCACTCCCGGCAATCCGATCACCTCAACAGGCACCGACGGCCCGGCTTCCACGGTCTTTTTCCCTGTGTCTGTGACGAGAGCACGAACACGGCCGCTGAAATTGCCGACCACAAACGCATCACCGACATGCAAGGTCCCGCTCTGCACCAACACCGTCGCGATCGGTCCACGACCACGGTCCAGCTTCGCCTCGATCACTAACCCCTTCGCCATACGCTCGGGATCCGCCTTCAATTCCAACACTTCCGCCTGCAGGAGAATCATTTCCAAAAGATTATCGAGGCCGGTTCGCTGCTTCGCAGAGACCTCGACCATGATCGTATCGCCGCCCCAAGACTCCGCGACCAATCCGTGCTCGGTCAGCGCATTCTTAACACGATCGACATTCGCCCCCGGCTTGTCCACTTTGTTAATGGCGACGATCAGCGGCACTCCGGCAGCTTTGGCGTGATGAATCGCCTCGACCGTCTGCGGCATCACACCATCGTCGGCGGCCACCACCAGAATCACAATATCCGTCGCTTTGGCGCCACGAGCACGCATTGCCGTAAACGCTTCATGGCCGGGAGTATCGAGGAAGGTGACCTGCTTGTCGCGCACCCCGACCATGTAGGCGCCGATATGCTGCGTGATACCTCCCGCCTCGCCTTCCGCCACCTTCGTCTGCCGGATTGCATCGAGCAAGGACGTTTTCCCGTGATCCACATGGCCCATGATCGTCACGACCGGAGGGCGCGGTACGGCATGTTCCTCACCTGACGATTGCGCAGCCTCTTCCAGTAACGCCTCTCCGGCTTTTTCCGTGGATACTTCCACCTTCGCCCCGTACTCTTCAGCGATCAATGAGGCCGCCTCGAGATTGATCGACTGATTGAACGTCACCATCTGCCCCATCTCCATCAGCTTCCGGACAACATCCGCAGGTCGCTGACCGATGAGTTCCGCGAACTCCTTGACACTGACTCCCGCGCTCAATTTCACGCTTTTCTTTCTCGGCTTTGTGATTTCCGTCGGCGAGGCATGGTGGATATGCTTGGACCGGTCTTCGCGCCGCTGGACCGGGATCGCCCGCAGATCACCCCATCGGGTGGCGTCGTTCTTGAACTTCGCTTCGTCTTCTTCCCGCGTCCGTGGCGCCTTTTTAGCTTTTTTCAGCTTCTCGCGGGCCGCCGCTTCACTCTCCAGCGCCTCCGTTGCTAAAGCCTTCTTTTTCGCAGCTGCCGCCGCATCGGCGGGAGTCGCCGTGACCACAGGAGGCTGGGTCGGCTTCGTCGCCGCTTCTACCACAGCCGCGGCAACCGGCGGTTGCGAGACAGCTTCGTCAACCGGGGCCGCCTCTGACGACACAGCCTCAGCAACCTCAGGAGCGGTTACCACAGGAGGCGCAACCGGCGCCGCTTCGGCGCCTTGAGAAGCAGCCGGCGCAAACACCGCCTCTGCCGCAGCCAGCGGCGCAGCAGCCTCCTCCGCACCCTCCTCCTTCTTCTTCTTGATGAGGATGCGCTTTTTGTCAGGCTTCGGCGGCTCTTCATGCACCAGTGCATGTACGGCCCCATGCTCTTTGGCGCGACCCGCCTTTTTCCCCTCATGCCCGGCAGAGGTTTCTCCGGCTCGTGCCTTAGAGCTGAGCTTCTCGATCGCCACGCGAACCGAATCGTCATCCAAGGCGCTGCTGTGGGATGCCACCGGAATCCCGAGCCGTTTCAGTTCAGGAATCAGCTCCCGATTTTCCATCCCCAGCTGCTTTGCTAATTCGTACACGCGCATACTGTACCGCTCAGCTCCACCCGCTTAGATAATTGCCAGTCGGCTCGTGACCATCGAGCCGCGTTACTCTGCCTGCTGGGCCGCAGCCCGCGCCTCGTCCTGCTGGCGCTGGGCTTCCGTCTCTTCCGCTAAGGCCGCCTTAATATCCCGATCCCGCTCAGCCTTTTCCTTCTCGTACTCTGTCGCGCTGATGATGTCGATCTTCCAACCAGTCAGACGCGCGGCAAGTCGAACGTTCTGCCCGTTCTTCCCGATTGCCAATGACAGCTGCGAATCCGCCACCACCACGAGTGCCGACTTCTTTTCCTCGTCGATTCCGACCTTCTCGATCGTCGCCGGGTTCAGCGCTTCCGCGATGAAGACACGAGGATCCTGCGTCCACGTAATAATGTCGATCTTTTCTCCACGCAACTCGCGGACCACCGCCTGGACTCGCGACCCCTTGATGCCGACACAGGCCCCCACCGGATCCACAGCCTTATCACGCGACGACACGGCGATCTTCGTGCGATCACCAGGCTCACGCACGATCGACTTGATCTCAACGATTTTCTCCCCGACTTCCGGTACCTCCAACTCAAACAACTTGGCCACAAATTGGGGATGACTGCGCGAGAGAATCACCTGGACATCTTTGGGCGTCCGGCGCACTTCCAACAACAAGGCCTTCACGCGATCGCCGCGGCGATAGGTTTCGCGTGGGATCTGTTCCTGAATAGGAAGGATCGCCTCCGTCTTGCCGAGATCGACCAGGAAGTTCCGCCGCTCCATGCCCAGAATAATGCCGTTGACCAAGTCACCTTGACGGGTCGAATACTCCTTTTGAACGGCTTCCCATTCCGCCTCTCGCACCTTTTGGAAAATGACCTGCTTGGCCGTCTGAGCCGCGATACGGCCTAACTCATCCATCTCGATCAGCGAGCCGATCTCATCGCCCACTTCTGCACCTTCGTCATACTCGCGGGCTTCCTTCAGAGAGATTTCAGCCTTTGGATTGGCAACGGTATCGACGATGATCTTCTTGGAGACGACCGAAATTTCTCCGGTCTTGCTGTCAATTTCCACCTGAATATTTTCCGCCTGGCCAAATCGTTTTTTGGCGGCAGTTTGAAGCGCGGACTCGATCGCGCCAATGACCCGGGCCTTGTCGATTCCTTTTTGACGGCCGATTTCATCGATGACGGCGATCAACTCTCGGTTCATAGCTCACACCTCATGGTTAACACAGCCCTCGGCCACCTCTGCTATTTGGAAAACTCGATCTTCCGGCGCGCCAGGGCGATATGATCAAACTCAATTCGCATCGTTTCCGCAGTTTTCTTCTGCGGGACCGACAGCGTGACCGCACGGTCATCCACATCCAGGACGGTACCCTCAAGCCGCCACTGTGCCTGAATCGGTTGCCGCAATTTCAGAGTGATCGGCTGCCCGATCAGTCGCCGATAGTCTTGCGCGCTCCGTAACGGACGATCCAGTCCCGGCGAGGAAATTTCCAGCGTATAGGCATGCGGGAACGGATCAATAACATCCAGCGCCGGGCTCAACGAACGATGCGCTTGCTCACAGTCCGTCAGCGAGATACCGCCGGGCTTGTCGATGAATACTCGAATGACGGTCCGTGGCCCCTGACCGACACACACCGCCTCGACTAACTCAAGACCGTGGGACTGTAAAATGGGGGCTGCGACTTCCTGCACGCGAAGGTTCAGCGCCTCAGCTCGTTTCACCGAAGGCTTTCCTTCCGACACTGCTCCCGCGTCACGCATAAGCAAAAGTTGCTCAAACAAAAAAGTGGGCCCAGGCCCACTTACAGCGCTGGCACCTTACCATGCCATAGGAGTGAAAGCAAGGGACGGCTAGCCGACCAGGGCTTCCCAGCGGCGAGACAGAAGCTGAGCAATGGGGCCAGGAACAGCAGATCCGATCGCCTGTCCATCCACACGCACGACCGGCAACACCTCCACAGTTGTCCCTGTCAGGAACACCTCTGACGCCCCGAGCAAGTCTTCGCGCCGGACCATGGTTTCGGCAACCGGAATCCCCTCTTTCTTCGCCAGCTCCAAGACCTTGGCCCGCGTCACCCCCGAAAGAATGCGTGGTCCTTCAGGCGCAGTCTGAATCGTCCCGTTCCGCACCACCATGACATTACTGACGGACCCCTCAGTCACCACTCCATCCCGAAGCAAAATTGCCTCAAACACGCCAGCTTCCTTCGCTCGTTGGCGCGCCAAGACGTTCGGCAACAGATTGACGCTCTTGATATCGCAACGCCCCCAGCGAATATCTTCCAGCAAGATCGCCTGAACTCCGGTTTGGCGAACCAACACGTCCAGGGGATGGAGCTCACGAAAGGTCAACACCGTCGTCGGAAGGAGCGGAACCGGAAAGGGATGATCGCGCGGCGCCTGCCCACGGGTAATCTGCAGATAGATTTTCGTCTCGGGAAGATCGCTCAATCGTAGACCCTCCTCAATCAGTGTGCCCCATTGAGCCTTCGAGGGCCCAAGAGAGAGTTGGAGCGCCTGGGCACTCCGTTCCAGTCGGGCCAGATGCTCGTCGACGGCGAAGGGCCGACCTCGATACGTACGAATGACTTCGTATACCCCATCCCCGAACTGGAAGCCCCGGTCTTCGACGCTGACGACGGCGTCGGCCAAAGGACCAAACCGACCATTCACGCACGCAATGTCAGGCATGACCTCTTTCCACACCCGGCAAGTCAAGACACCGTGACATAATAGATCTGCCGGTCTTCAGACGTAAATTTCCATCCCATCCGCTTTTCGAAGACCAACCGATGCGTGCCGGCGGCCACCGGCCTGAACTCGAAACTGCGCTGCCCCGCATCCACCGCATTGTTGCTGGCTATCCGGAGAAAATCGTCTTCCACCAGCGACATGACGCCAGGGTCATAGGAAGGAACCCACTGCTCTCCCCTCGTCCGATCCTCCCAGAGCCGGATATGGACCGGTATGCCCACCTGGGCCTTGATCGTCCTCGCGCCCGCCTCCGGTTCAGTACCCGTCGGCATCACTTTACTTAATGGACTCATAGACGCTCTTACTACCTCGACTAGAATTTCGTACGACTAGACCTTCCGTCTGGCACCAACAAACACCTCCCCACCCTCAATGCGCACATCATAACTCCCCACACAGTAGCCCCCACCGTCCGTGCCTTGACCATTTCGCACATCAAACTTCAAGTCATGCCAGGGACAGGAGACGACATGCCCCTTCACGCGCCCTTTGTGCAGAGGCCCGCCTTCATGAGGGCAGGAGTTATAAATCGCGTGAAAGCGACCCTCGATATTGAAGACGGCAATATCGCGCTCGTTCACCTTCACGACTTTCACCTGGCCGGGCGGAATCTCCTCGACCGTAGCGACGCACTGAAACCCTTCCATAACCAATATCCACTCCCTCTACATACGAAGCGTAAACCTGAGCTCCATCCCGGTCGTGATCTCGGCGCGTTTGGCGTAACCGGCCTCGGCCTGGATGAGGTAACGAACCGGCTCGGGAGGGGGGCCATACAGGGGGCAGGGGTCCTGGGCACAAGGCGGCACCTGCTCCAGGATCTGCACGATGTGATGACTTTCATCAATCCACAGCATGTCGACGGGAATACGAAACTGCCGGGTCCCCACTCGATGCAATCCGGTCGACTCAAAGATATAGAGCATCCCCGTGTCGGCTGGCAATCCTTCCCGGAACGCGAGACCAAACAGTAACTTCTCCGGCGTACTCGCCACTTCCGTTTCCATGGTTTTGCCGTTCGGAAACTCGACGATAATGAGTTCCGACTCCTTCGGTCCCCCGAGAAACAGGGTCACGCTGATCAGCAAAATCACCAGCAGCACAAACGTCACAATTTTCTTGCGACGCTGCTCCGACTCCGCTCCACTCGAACGCGTTACCATACGCACATGCTGTCGAACATCGATGCATCCTCATGTGACCACACACGCGCAGAGCCGCATGTATATTGGGCCCAAAGCCCCATGACTTTCCCGGCGCTAGGCCTTCTTACCAAGCCGCACTCTGTTGACTTGCCGAAGAACGCCAGCTTAGAATGCGGACCTGTTTCGCCGCGAACTATGGTCGCGGCGGCACGAAATTGTCAACATCTTATCCGTCATTAAAAGGAACCGAGAAGGAGGCACAGGCCATGGCGCTTCTGATCACCGATGAATGTATTTCCTGCGGGGCATGCCTGCCAGAATGTCCCAATGAGGCGATTTTCGAGACGCGAAGCGACGCTGAAGGTAAGGGCAACCATGTCGGAGACGGTCAGGGAGTCGGCGACAATATCTATGTCATCACGCACGACCGCTGCACCGAGTGCGTCGGGCACTTCGATGAACCCCAATGCGCGGCCGTCTGCCCGGTGGATAATTGCTGCATCGCAGATCCAGCCTACCCGGAAACGACCGACGTGTTGCTCGAAAAGGCCAAGTCCTTGAATCCGGACAAAGAAATCGATCCAGCCAAAGTGTGGAGCGGCGTTCGCAACTAACGCATCCGACCGACACCTGTGCATGGGACCACGAAGGCTCCTCCGGGAGCCTTCGTCATTTCCAGACCGAATCAACTCCGCCCTGACCGCTCGTCAGTAACGGACACTTCCCTGGCTTTCCCCGCTCGACCACTGTAGACTTTAAGAAGACGTGGCATGCGAAGGCCACCGTTCTCACGTGGCCCCGATGCACCCGTATTTCTCCATCCTCTCAATGGGAGGTCCACATGAGACGTCTTGCTCGCCTGGCGCTGCTCGCCTGCCTGACCCTCGCCCCGCTCCCAGCATCCGCCATGACTGATACTGCTGATATCGGAACGCTAATCGACAGTTTCGTCACTCGACAATTTCCTGATGCTGCCAGTCACTTCTGGATCGTGAACGAAACCCAATGGGATGGCGATGAAATGATTGTGGATGTGAATGCTATCGTGACAGAGCGTCGGCAATCCGCCCCCACGGAGAATCGCTTCTTGCTACTGATCGTGGAGGGACAACTCAAAGGGATCCAAAGTATCCCGTTGGACGCTGCGGTTGAATGTCAGAAAGAGCAGGAAGCGTAGCCGGACGCTACTTGCTCCGCATCAGTGGCGCACAAACACCAACGCCCCATCTGCATCACTGCAGATGGGGCGTTGCGCTAGATGCGATTGTCCCAAACCGACTACTTGATCATCACGAGCTTGCCACCGACATGAGCCGGGTGCAAATGGCAACGATAGGTCAGGGTATTGCCCTGGGTCGCATTGAACATGTCGCTGGTCGGCACACCAATGTACTTGGTCTCGCCAGGCTTCAGCACCACTTCTGCCTTCATCACAAACGGAGAAGCGGCGTTCACCGGATCGGTCATTTGGAAACCGTGCTCACTCGAAGAGTTGTTCGTCACTTTCAGAACAACCGGACGACCGGGGCGAACCTTAAAATCGATCACGGTCACCGGCGGATACCACGCCTTCATGTTGCCGATTTCGACGGCGTACAATTCCGCATCTACGACCAATTCTTTAAACGGTTGGCCAACGACAGAACCGGTATCCAAATCACCGATTTCGACACCGCCAGCTTGCAGCGCGTATGCGCCTGATGCCCCAGCGACCAGCATGACCAGGCCGAAAAATACTGCCACCATCGTCTTACCCATGACCTACCTCCTTAAAGAGATTAAGAAGAGATGCGATTAGGTTGGTAAATAATGACCACCGCGCGCTGAACCTTCTGCTAGACGCTCCTCCCAGGAGGCTAGCAACAACTACTCGAATGTATCCTAAATAACAGGCTAATGAGCGACCCCTTATAGCACAGGGATTTAAAAGGAAGCAAGAAAGTTTCTTGGGCGGCCAAGGCCAACAGGAGAGGACCATCTACCTCGGGGGCCGTCAGGCAATGACGCAGAATAGATTCTGCATTTCAACGGCTTGCGACCATCACTTCCCGTCGGGAGCCATCTCCACCGCGTGGGATCCGATCAAGAGGTCGTAGGGAGTGTAATCGTCCGTCAACTGCAAGCCCGGCGACCAGGGGGTGGTCCGTCGGGCAGCCAGGAGCGAAACCGCTTCAAGCGGCAAACGTCTGGCCTCCACCTGCGATTGAATCCGCTGCACGAACTCACCGTACGGCATGGTATCGATCGGACTGCCGCCGAAAAAGATTAGATTCTCCGCCGTCGTTTGGTGTGCCCGCCACGGCCCTTTGACGCCAAAGGACTCGACCGCGGGAAATGCCGTCTTCAGTGTCTGCACCACCGCACTCGCACGCTGGAGGTCCCCTCCCTCACCGGAAGAAGCCAGGTTGAGAGCCAGCACCCCGCTTGGGTTGAGTCGCTCACGGAGCTCGGAAAAGAACTCCACGGTGGTCAAATGAAAGGGAATCAGGTGCCGGGCAAATGCATCCACCCAGATGACATCATACGTCGCCTTCGTGTCGCGCAGGAACACACGAGCATCCTTGACCCAGACATGGTGATTGGCCGGGGGATGATACTCGAAGTACTGTTCCGCCATCCGCACCACGACGGGGTCAAACTCGACGACATCCAACTCCAGTTCAGGCCAGACCTGGGCCAGCCACTTCGCCAGCGATCCTCCTCCATGCCCCAATATGAGTCCCCGCTTGGGTTCAGGAGTCAACGCCACCGCAGCGACCATGAGCTGACTATACGGAAGAAAGAGGGTGTGTGGATCAGCCCGCCACATGACGGCATGCCAGGTGCGGTCAAGCACCAGATACCGAAACAGATCGTCGTCCCGCACCCGCACTTGTTGATAGGGACTATCCTCCTGGTACACCAACCCCGCTACAGGAGGAGCCTGGCCGAATAATTGCCACCCTAGGATGAGCAAACCGGTGAAGGCGATCCCAGTGAGCCTTGTCACCTTGCCGCTTCCCTGTTGCAACCACGCCAACCCCAACAGGAGTTGGATCACCCCCAATGACGCCACCAGCGTCTGGGTCCCCAGCCACGAGAGCAGAAAGAATGCCGTCCCCCAAGTCCCTGCCAGGCTCCCCACGGTCGACAAGGCAATCATGCTCCCCGTGTGACGACCGAGATAGCCCATATCGACCACGGCCAATCTGAGCAATGCGGGCATCACCCCGCTCAATCCAAACGCGGGAGGGGCGAGCAGCACGCAGGCCGCAACGCTGGGGCCCCAGCGAGGGTCCTCAATCATTTTGGCGACCTTGAAAATCGCACCTTGCCCCAACCACGACATCAGCAAGGTCCAGGCACCTGACCCCAGCAGGAGCCACGCCAACACGGCCGCAACACGATACCGATCCGATGCCCAACCGCCGAACGCGTAGCCGGAACTCATCGCCGCCAGAATAATGCCGATCAACGCGCCCCATACAAAGAGCGAATTCCCAAAGACGGGAGCGAGCAAACGACTGCCCAGGATCTCGAGCGCCATGACAATCGCGCCCGTCACCAGCGCCGTCGCAAGGAGAAAGAGACGTGAAACGGACGCAGCGGAAGGTCCCTGAGTCATCATAAACGGGGGACCGCGGAACACCAGGTGGGAGCAGGAAATGGTTTGCGGGCTTGTCGAATCATCGCTACAGCGTGCCCCAATTTTTGAAGTATCGCAGCAAATCGCGCACGGAGATCATGCCGACTACTCGCCCTTCTTCGGTGATCACCAGATGCCGGATGCCTCGTTCAGCCATCAGGTCGCTCGCGTCATGCGCCGACTGAGCGATGTCGATCGTCATGACCGGCGTACTCATCACAGTACGAGCCAACACCTGCTCAGCTGGTGCCCCGCTGGCCATGGCTTTTCGGACGAGATCGGCCTCGCTGACGATCCCCACGTAGTCACCGTGGTCGGCCACCAGCATCGCCCCGACCCGGGCATCACGTAACCGCTGCGCCACCACCAACAGAGAATCATCGGGGCGCACTGTGTTACTGATGGGACGCATCATCATTGCTAACGGTCGCTGGATCGGTCCGCCTACCACCGCCATCTGTCGGCGTCTCCCGTGAAGAGGCCCGAATTCTACTGAACTGCACCACAATCTGCAATTCACCTCGTCGACGCTCCCCGCAAAAACCTGCGAGATGATTGCTCGGTTTCCCGGGCATTGTTATACTACCGACTCTACACACGTACTCACCCAAACGGCTCGCGGCTGTTCTTCAAGAGGAGATGCATCCATGCATATTAGCGTGATTGGAACGGGCTATGTCGGCTTGGTTACCGGTGCCTGCTTCGCGGAATTCGGCGTCAACGTGACCTGCATGGATACAGACGCACGCCGGATTGCCAAGCTCGAAAAAGGCGAGGTGCCGTTTTTCGAGCCCGGCATCACCGAACTTGTCTCCAAGGGCATCAAAGAAGACCGACTCCATTTCACAACCGATGTCGCGAAAGCCGTCGATAAAGCGCTGGTCATCTTCATCGCAGTTGGCACACCGCCGAAATCCGACGGCTCCGCCGATCTGTCCTATGTCGAAGAGGTCGGTCGCGGGATTGCCAAGAACATGACCGGATACAAAGTCATCGTCACCAAGTCGACGGTACCGGTCGGCACCGGCGAAAAATTGCGCGAAGTCATCAAGGCCAACCAAACCGGCCGATTCCGATTCGATATCGTGTCCAACCCCGAATTCCTGCGGGAAGGCTCCGCCATCGAAGACTTCATGCGGCCCAACCGCGTGGTCATCGGCGCGGACAGCGAACAGGCCGTGGCCATCATGAAGGACCTCTACCGCCCCTTGTATCTACTCGAGACCCCCATTGTCGTCACCGACATTCCGACCGCTGAAATGATCAAGTACGCCTCCAACGCCTTTCTCGCCGTCAAAATCTCGTTCATCAATGAAATTGCGACGGTCTGTGAAAAGGTGGGAGCGGACGTGCAGATGGTGTCCAAAGGCATGGGGCTCGACAATCGTATCGGCAACAAGTTTCTGCACGCCGGCCCAGGATTCGGCGGTTCCTGCTTCCCGAAAGACCTGGCGGCGCTGGTGCAGACCGGCGAGCGCGTGGGCTACCCGTTTCAGATTGCCGGCGCGGCGGCCAAAGTCAACTATGAGCAGCACCTGCGCATGGTTCAGAAGGTGAAGGACGCGTGCGGGGGCGTCAAAGGGAAAACCCTCGGCGTCTTGGGCCTCTCCTTCAAGCCTAATACGAACGACATGCGCGAAGCCCCGTCACTGACGATCCTGAGCGAACTGATGAAGGAAGGGGCGACGATCCGCGCCTACGACCCGGCGTCGATGGAGGAATCGGTCAAGCTCTTGCCCGGCATGGTTCCCTGCCAGGATACGTATGACGTCGCAGAAGGCGCCGACGGCCTGATCATCATGACCGAATGGAATCAGTTCAGAAATCTTGACTTTGAGCGGCTCAAGAAATCAATGAAGGAACCGCTGTTGCTCGACCTGCGCAACACTTACGAATCCGATCGCGTCGTCACCTACGGCTTCCGCCACGTGTCGGTCGGTCGTACGACGAAAAATCCGGCCGCCTAACGGCGGCCGGACGGCCACTGTTAACTCAGGAGCTTCGCCGGCTCAGCCTGGGCACTTTCCTTGGGCTTCGGTTTATAACCCATCCGGTCCAGCACCTTCATAATCTTCGTTTTCAATCGGTCATCCGCGTCCGCCAACGCCGTAGCCAGCGGCTCCACAGCGGGCTTGCCGATTTTCCGAATGATTTCCGTCGCCGACTGACGCACATCGTCTTCTTCCGCCGCCAACAACGGCACGAGCGACGGCACGGCCGACCCTCCGATCTTAATCAACGAGTCATACGCCCGCTGCCGGACATCCCCGACCTCGTCGGTGAGGGCCTCCACGAGCGGGACGACCGCCCGCGGATCCTTCAATTCGCCAAGGACCTCCGCCGCATATTTGCGATTGAGCCAATGCGAGTCTTTCAAATCGATGAGCATGGCGTCGGCCTTCGCGGCATTTGGATCCTTCGCACGAATGCGGAAGCTTTTCGCCACACGTTTGCCACCCTCTTCCACAACACGAATCGTGGCTCCGTCACCAGGCTTGATCTTGAGAAAATCTTCGAGCGCTTCGTCCCCCACATCCAGCACAACGGTCTTTCCGTCATACGCGAGCAGCTCGACTTCCAACTGCTTGGCTTCTGGATTGACCGCGACAACCCGCTCCGTGACCAGGTTGAATCCATCCTTCTTGGGCCCGCCCTTGGGTCCGATCTGAATCAGTTTTACCGGTGCTTCTTCAGCCATAGTAACGTTCCTTTATCCGGGGTTATGACGAGGTCGCCTGTTTCCATCCCAAACTCGCAAGGACACCTTCGACGGTCTCCTGCACCATCGTATTTTCGTCTTCCAGGAGGGGAAGCAGCGGTTCGATGGCCTGCTTCGCTCCGAGCCGTGCCAGCGATTCAGCCGCATTCCGGCGCACGAGCCAGTCCTCATCCTGTAGCGACTGGATCAGGGCCTCGGTGCTGCGGGGGTCGCCGATTTTACCGAGCGCCTCCGCGGCATGGCGCCGCACCATCCAATTGGGCCCCAAGAGCCCCTCAATCAACGCATCGACCGCTCGAGTATCACCGATCTTTTTCAGCACCCGGGCAACATCCTCACGCACCGTCCCATCGCCAAGCGCTTCAATCAATCCCGGCGTCGCACGTGAGTCCCCGATGCGCTCCAATGCCCACACGGCCGCCGTCCTGACCGCCCCATCCTTGTCCTTGAGCGCCGCCATCAGGGGATCGACAGCACGGGGATCGCGAAACCGTCCAAGCGCATTGGCCGCCTGCTCGCGAATCGCCCATTCATCGTCACCCAACGCCTCCACCAGCTGATCGAACGCGACGGGGCCGATGCGCACCACCGCCGTAGCCGCCGCCTCGCGAATAACCACATCCTCATCCGCCATCAGACCGATAAGTTGTGGAACGGCCTCGACGCCCATCTGCCCGAGACTTGCCATCGCATGGTCCCGCAGCGCTTCGTTGTCATCCCGCAATGCGGCAATTAGTTGTGCAATTCGCTCGGCATCACTCATGATCCTCCGACTCCTCCTGTCCGACCGGCTGCTCGCCTTCAAGCGCCGCCAGTTTGTCCGCAATAAGGCCGGCGCTGTATGACACGATGCCGTCCCGATCACTGCGCAACCGGTTGAACAGCTCGTTATAGGGACGCAGGACCTCGACGTCTTTGATCTTCGCCAACGCCTCGATGGCCATCACCCGCAACGGTCTGATCGGAATGGCCTCGATGTACAATTGTGCCGGGCGCGGGTCACCGATGAGTCCCAACGACTTCACGGCGTACTCCTTCACTCCGGTATCCTTATCCTTCTCCAGCCGCGTCATCAGCGGTTCAACCGCCCGCACATCGCCGATTTTTCCCAGCAAATCCGCGGCAGCTTCGCGGATGAGCCAATCGTCGTCCTCAAGATATTCAATCAAAATCTCAACCGCCGGCCGCCCGATTCCCAGGAGCTCCATGACGGTTGCCATACGAGCTTCTTCGCGCTCACTGGCCCCCTCCACGTCGCGCAAGGCATTAAACGTCGCGTCGATCCGTTCCCGGATCGCGCCCAGTTTCTTCAACGTCCGCACCGCGATGTCGCGAACCGCCGGCGAGGCCATGGCATCGATCAATCCGTCTGCTGAACGCGGGTCGAGCAGATGCTCGAGAATCGTCGCCGCCGTCGTCTGTGCCTCGGCATCCGGATGCTTTAACATGTCACAGAGGGGCGTGATCGCATTGGGGATCACACCCAGGAGCTGCCGAACGCGGTGACGCACATCCTCATCCGGTGATTCATGAAGATTGCGCACCAACCCCACCGCGGTCTCGTCGTCTACATTGCCGGCCATCTGCTCAAGGGCGGCAAAGGCGGCCTGCCGAACCGACTCCTCGGAATCCCGCAACGCATTGACCAACGCGACTCCCGCAGCCGGATCCTTGATGCGCGACAACATCGCCGCCGCTTCAATCCGAAGCGGGACATCTCCCGTCCGCAACGCCTGTGTCAACGCCTGCACCGCACGAGGACCACCGGCCAAACACGCCGCCGTCGCCCGCATGCGCCGCCACTCCTCCTCATGGGTCAGTTCGGCAACGAGTGTATCGATACTTTCTTTCGGCATAGTTCCCGACAAGACACAGGAATGGGTGCTACACCCGCTAGACTCGCCCCGCGCGCCATCCGACGGCCGTCAGCGTTTCCCGCAGATGGTACCGCACGTTTTCATCTTGCTCTTTGGCCAACATCGGCAACAGCGAGGGGATCACGGTCGGGCCAAATTTCGTCAGTGCCGCAGCCGCTTCAGACCGCGTAATGGTATTCCGCAACGCGATGATCAAAGACGGAATCGCCACGGCATCGGCAATCATTCCCAGCGCACGAGCCGCCATGCCCATGGTGGCCATTTCGTCCGTCCATCCATCGGCACAAGGAGTGGCCGAATCTCTTGGCTCTCCAAGCGGCACCCCCTCCACCACACGACACAGCAGCGGCACCACACGACGATCCCCGATATGGCCGAGGGCTTCGACGGCCAGGAGCCGCAGTCCCGGCTCCTTCATGACCACCACCAGGTAATCGACCGCGCGCACATCTCGAATCGCACCGAGTGTTCTGACCACATCCTCACGGATCGCGGAATCTCGCTCATTGAATAACGCACGGAGCAAGGGTTCGACGGCGTCCGGAGACCTCAGCTTGCCTAATGCCTCCACCGCATGGAGGCGAACCAGCCAATCATCATGCTGCAGGGCCTCGATCAATCCGGCCATCGCGGCAGCGCCGATGGCGGCCAGCGCACTGGAAGCTTCCTCGCGGACAGCTTTGACCTTGTCCTGCAACAACGGCATCAACGCGGGAACAGCTTCCGGATCGCCGATCCGCCCCAACCCCTTCGCCGCGTGCATGCGCACAATCCAATCGCGACTATCCAAGGCCTGCATCAGCGGTGTCAATACTCGCGCGTCTGCCAGGGAAGCGAGAATCGCCGAAGCCGCCTCCTGCACTTGCAGGGCCGGATCAGTCAAACATCCGGCCAGCGCCGGGACCGAGACGGGACCCAACGCTGACAACGCCCCGACAGCCGCCTCGCGCACCGCACGATCCGAATCACGCAGAGCCTTCGTCAGCGGAAGAACCGCCCGCGCATCCTTGAGGACACCCAGCAGAGTCGCAGCTTCTTCTCGAATGGCCCAATCTTCATCCGACAATGCTGCAATCTGCTCACTGACCCTGTCGGCCATGGTACCTCGGCATCCGGTGGGGCCATCGACCTTCGCTTCGAATTCGTGGGCAGATGACTGATCGAGCAACCAGCGCGCCTACCGCAGGAGAGGACAGGTCACTGGAGGGGACCGCTCTCATGCCCTTCGTTGCCTGCTTCAGCGAGGCCTCACACCATCATCACGGAGCCAGTCAACACATCAAGAGAAGAAACGGCTGGAACGCCGGACGCTCCCAACAGACAGGGCTGCTGGGAGAGCTCACCGGAGATTACCGCACCGATCCTTTTGCAAAATCTCCGCTCGGGCCGAAGCGCCCGATATCCCCCAAGGGCCGATCGACGCGAAGATTGTCGGCCTGGCTGGAATCCACCGACGCTTCTTCTTCCGGAGGAGTCCACCCGAGCTGCTCCAACGTTTGCAGCACCAGCAACCGCAGAGAATCTTTGGCCGTCAACCGCACCGAGGCATAGGAGAGCACCCGCTCCCCCTCGGCTTCGACCTCCGAGGCCTTAGGATCGTAGAGGAAGGAAATCAGCGGCTCGATAGCCGAGTCACCGATCAGCACCAGCGCAGCAGCGGCCTTCTCACGCAAGACGCCGTCTTTCAACAGCATGATGAGGTCAGGGATTACGCGCGGATCGCGGAAATGTCCGAGCGCCGTGGCGGCAGCCTCCTTGATGAATGCATCTTCACTCACGATGCAACCGGGAGTCGGCGTTCCATCCTGGCGTACACCTTTTCCCTTGAGCGCCGCCAAGACGGCAGGAAGGGCGCGTGGATCTCCAATCATCCCGAGCGAGGCGATCGCGTGACGCTTCACGGCACCGTCTTTCATCGCTTCCAATAACCCATCGATGGCGCGCGGATCCCCGATCATCCCTAACGCGATCGTCGCATCCTCCCGCACCGCTCGATCCGGATCTTTCAACGCCTCGATCAATGCATCAACCACGCGGGGTTCGCGAACCCAGCTTCGACCGATTTGGTAGTCGGTCGTCATGCCTCCCAGCGCACGAGCCGCATGGCAGCGCACGACAAAATCCTTATCCTTCATGGTCTCGAGCAGCAGATCAACCGAAGGCTGTCCGATGGCGACCAACGCGATGCCGGCGGTTTCACGAACGATCTTGGACGAATCCCGGAACAACTTCACCAACGCAGGCACAGCCTTCGCGTCGCCGATTTTTCCCAGCGCTTCCGCGGCGGCGCTCTTCACCGCACCGTCGCGATCCCGGCAGGCAAACATCAAGCCGTCGACGGCGCGCGCATTGCGGAGATCACCGCAGGCTTTCGCCGCGTGTTCCCGCACCCGCCATCGTTCGTCTTTCAGCGCGGTCAGTAGGCGATCCAATTGGCCCGCCCCCAGTGAGACGACGGCTGCCACCGCTTCGTTGCGGACCTCCATGATCGGATCGTTGAACAAGGCGATCAGGGCTTCAACGGCTTTGGGGCCGCCGATCTTCGCCACGCCCCAGCTGGCGCGCGTCCGGACGGACCAGTACTCGTCGCCACAAGCGCCGATCAGCGCATCCAGGGTCGTCGGGTCCGCCAACTGTGCGAGAGATTTTGCGGCCTCCTCGCGGGTCGCATCATCCGGATCTTCGAGGGAATCCAGCAGATCATCGAGTGCCTGTGCCATCACCCACCTCACTATTCCCATAATAGGCATCACGTTGACCGCCATGGGGATAGGTTCGCTTGCAGAGTACCACCAGGGTCTGCGTCCCGCGGCCCTCCACACATTGATCGAGTGACTTGGAGTATTCCAGTTTCCCGTCCAAATTCACCGTGAAGGGGAAGTCGAAGGTAAAACTGATGAACTTGTATTGTCCCGGCTTGAGCTTCAGTTCACGCGTTTCCGTCGTACGATAGGCATCTGAGGTTTCGGGATCCAACACCCAGAGCGGGGGCGTGATACCCGGCACCTGCCACCATGATTGCGGCACCAGCGGAGTCGGGTCGATCGTAATCGTATGCTCCTTCGTATAGGCAGGGGGAGGGCCGGCCGCCAGAAGCCGCTCCGAATAGCCCGCTACACAGGTCATGATCAGGGCTAACAGGAACGCCGACCGCCCGATATGAGATCTATGCGACGCTGTATACATCGGTCCTCTATTGCAGCAGTGGGCTGACGGGAGCCGCCGTGAATGCCGTCTTGAAAATCTCTTCGACAGGATGGCTCTCCCATTCAGTGTATGTGGTAAGTCCCAGCGCGCGCATAACGGTCGCGCCGGTATCCATGATCGACACAGGCTGACGGATCGCATAACCGGATTTAATCCCAACTCCGGACGCGATCCACGGCACCACCGGAACGGCAGCCGTCGGGTCGGCGGACATCTCCCCTGAAGAGAACTGCGTTTCCCCAAAGGCGCTTAGCGACGTGGCAAACACCGTCGTCCGTTTCATCAGGCCAAGTTCACGGTACAAATCCAGCACCGTGCCCATCGCCTTATCCACGGCTTTTAAGGCGTCTTTGTATGCGACCGATTTCCAGCCCTGGGCCTCGCCAACGCGACCGGGAGCCGGCAAATGAACAACCAGAAGATGAGGCAACGAGGGAATGGCATGACCATATCCGGAACCGCTCGTGGCCTTCTTGAAATAGTCCCGCACGTACCCGACCAATCGGTCGGGACTGCACTCGGCCCTGAGTGGCCCACACATTTGATAGTCCGTATACGGTTCCGGCTTGGCGAGCTGATACAAGGACTCATCCATATAGAAGATGGCGCTGTCCCGGCCTCCGCTCAGGTCAAGATAGTCAAACACGGTGGGAGCGCGCGGATACCCACGGCTGAATTCAAAGACGTTCCAGGTGATGCCGTGTTTGGCGACCGGCATCCCCGTCACCAGCGAGGCCATCGTCGGCAATCGACGCGCGGGCGCAACGGCAGTGGCCGACCAGGTGACGGATCCATCCTTGACAAGGGACGACAGCACCGGCATCGCCCCGCTTTTCAATGACTCTTGGCCGAATCCTTCCAACACAAACAACACCACATGTTCGGTTGACGCTTCAGGCGTTGACGGTGCACCAGCCCCTCCTCCGCGCGCGGCCAACGCCATGGAAGACGTCGAGGAGAACAAGAGAATCACACCCAGGAAAAGGGCCATACGGAATGCTGCCGCAGTGACAGAAAACGTGCGGATATCACTCATGAGCTGCCTCACCACAGGATCGTGTAAAAATGCGAAGAGAAAATACCTTAGCACGCTGTTTTCCGCGAAGGCAAGGCGCGAACCGCGCCTCTCATAGCGCTCAAACAGGATCGATGCTATTCTGAGTACGACGGCAGAATACTCCCAAAAATCCAAGCATCGGTGGATTCCCGTGCAGCGGTGCGAGCCCATGATCGACAACCGTCAACATCACGATCCGCGTCTCCCCACACACAGGTTCCTCCAGAAATTCGCGGCCTCCTCACTTCGCAGCCTGACTACGCTCAGCTTGGCCCTCTCAATCGCCTGGCCCGTTTCAGCCCATGCCGAAATTCGAGTGGTGAAGGCCTCGGGGGAGCATCGCATGACCGATCGGGAAACGAGGGTGGATGCCATCCGGCTTGCCGGTGAACAGGCGAAGAAAGAGGCATTGGAGCAGGTAGCCTCCTATCTCGAGAGCGTCACGGTCGTGCGAAACCTGGACGTCACCCGGGATGAACTGCGCAGTTACACAGCCGGGATGGTGCTGGTGCTCGATCAACAGGTCGACACCAGACTGGACGGAGACGTCGTGGTGATCCGCGTCGACCTGAAGACGCAAGTGGACACCGACCAGGTGGCCCAGGCTCTCGCAACTCTGAAGCAACAAGAGACCGTGCGGGAGGAATTGCTGGCGTTACGGGCAGATGTCGATCACCTCCAACAGCAATTGGGTGAAGCCAATCGAGCCCTGGCGCAAGCGCGCTCACCCGAACAGAGCCGCCAGCTGAATCACCAGCGCGCCAACTTGCTTGATCAGGCCGAGTCACACGCGATTGTGGCGCAAGCCTGGACCGATTGGCTGTTGATCGCCCCGTTTGCGCAGCCCTACCCAGCGGCGGGCCTCGCCCATATCCAAGCCCTCCTCGGCCTTGCCGGCCGGCTCAATCCTGATAATCCCCACCTCGCCTTCGCACAACAGATGGTGGCAGCGAACACGGCGCCTGCCCCCCCTCAGCCGCGACAACCGCCCGTGCCCCATACCGTTCCCTTTCTGCCCGGCTACTACGTGGTCCCACAACAACCGGCTTCGCCCGGCACCACCCCGTCCCCCGACTCCCGGGAACTGTCCAGTGTTTCTCAACTCAATCCCCTGCTGCCCAACCCGTCAGGACAGCCGCCCCAACCAGGCAACAGTACGACCATCATCCAAGTGCACCCTCCGCCGGGGACAGCCACGCCTCCCGCGGACCGCGGGATGATGCCCACCTATCGGCAAGTCCCAACACCCAACGGTCAGCCGAGTCAACCGACCTTGCACACCTATCGCGCCGGTGGAGCCACTGGTGCACCGGGCGGGTTGGCGCCACAAGGTCCGACCGCTCGCGGGATTCACCCTCCGAGTCCTCCACAGACTCCACAGAGTGGTCCCCCCAGCCTGATTCCGCCAGGCAGTGTGCCCCGGAGCAATGACCAGGGAGGGCAATGACGATGTCTGCGGCAACCGGCTTACTCCCTGCGGGAAGGTGGCTTCTCTGTGCCCTCGTGATCACCTCTCCTGCGCTGGCTGCGGATTCGTCCTCCGATGTCCGCAACCATGCCGACCGCACGTTCCGCCAGATGCGCACCGGGGAGCAGAGCGTTGCGCCTGAACAGCAGAATCGGCCGCAGCCTCCAGCTGCTCAGGCCTATGATGTTGATCGCTTTCTGATCGGGCAGGGCCAGGGTGATTTGAGTAAAGGCCCCTTGGTGTGTCAACGCGTGTCGGAATTGGCCGCACGGGCCGACATCGCCAAACAAATTCGCGTGCAGGTCAAGGAACATGCGATCGATCGTCTGCGCGAGCGGAGCGGTCGCGAGACGGAGCAGGACATTGAAGTCGTGCGCGAGGAAATCGTGCAGGAATACCTGCAGGGCGTCACCATCGTGGAACGCCGCAAGGATGAGGAATCAAAAACCTGCTCAGCAATGGCCGTCATGCCGAAAAGCACGCTCCCAACTCCCCTCGCCATCGAACCAATGACCACTGATTCGCCCGCACATCGATAAACAGATACAGCGAACGCCACGCCCTCCATTGAACTTCAGGTTGTATTTCGGGTAAGACAGTCGTCCCATGCCCGTCGAGAATAATTTTCAGCACGACGAACTTTCCCGAAAGAATCCCGGCGATCGCCTGACGTATGCCGAGTGGACGCCTCCACCCGATATCGGATCACCTGCGTGGCAGGTCGCCATGGGGGACATCGGACAGAAATTGTCGCAAACCGGGGTCCGTGTCATCCTCTTCCTTCACGGCGCCATCCCAGGGACGGATATCTTCGGACTGGGACGACTCGATGAAGTGGGGGGCCTCAAACGCGGCTACTCACGTGGGATTTCCGGCCTGGATTCGCTCCTCTCCTTCATGCGGGAAGGCACGAACGGCATCACACCGCTCCCCGGCGGCCTCAAACCGCCGCTCCCTAACGACGAGGCCACGAAAAACCTGCTCGACAGCCAGATCGGCGACGCGGGCAATTTCACCGCTCAGACCGTCGAACAATGCCGGAAGGCCCTGAATCAGCAGGTCTCGAAACCGATCGCCTGCGTTCGAGAACTCTGGTCCAGCGAGCACCACCATCTGGGGCGCGCCCTGGCTGCCTGTCGGCTATTGGATCGTTTGCACACCCTTGTGAGTGAACACCATCTGGGGGCCGGGGATCGAATCCTGATCCAGGCCCACGGTCAGGCGGGACTCATACTGGCGCTGGCTTCCAATCTGCTCTGCCCTTCACCGATCACCGGCCGGAAGACGTTCTTCGATCTGCTCCTCGCGGCGAACCCACAGGGCCCGGATGCGCAGGCCATTCACCGGATCGATCCCTTATTGACCTCGGGCTCCTTACTCAACAGCGCAGCCCTCGATCTCGTCACCTTCGGGACGCCGGTGCGTTACGGATGGGACCCCTCCGGCATCGGCAAGCTGCTCCACATCGTGAATCACCGCAATCTGCGCACCGACGGAAAGACCTGGCTCTCCAAAATGGACTTGCCACAGATCACCGTGGAAATGCCCATCGCCTGGGGTGGCGATTATGTGCAGGAACTGGCCGTGGCCGGAAGCGATGCCCTACCCGCTGAGAGCGCCAAGGCCGCCAATAAAGCGGTGTGGGAATTGCTGGAACCGTACGATGGGTTCGAACGCTGGGTGGAATGCGCGCGCCGCGCCACGCGTTTCCCAAGCGAAGGACAATGCCTCCTCGTCGATTACAAAGACTGCACCAGCTCAACCAACGTCCGCGATCACTACTACGGCCACGCCGCCTACACCCGCGCGAACGCCATGCTCTTCAACTTCAATCAGATCGTCGCGCGGCTGTATTCGTAAGGCTGAACTCTCATCTCGCTCAGCAGTGATGCCCCCGCATCGATGCCCGGTGCCACCCTTCCACCAGAGAGACCACCAGCAGAGTGCGCCTTCTTGCTTGCTCCCTCTCGAATCGTCAAGTAGACTCACTTTCAGAGTCCATTCTTCCTCGGAGCCCCGGTCATGTCACGAACCTCCTCCCATCCGGACGACAGGCGCATTGCCGATAATTTGCGCCGCACGATCGAACTGACGGAGTTGGGGCTGGCCTTGCGTCAGGCCGTCATTGAGCAGCGGAATGGGCTTAGCGCCGGTGAAGGCATCACCCGGCTCATGCATGAAATTCGACTGGCTAAAGAGCAGGCATGGCAGCAGAGCCAATCCTAGTCCAGGCGTTCTCCGACCTCATCACCGACTTCAACAGACGCAGCGTAACCTATGCGCTGGCGGGGGGCTGGGCCTACAGCGCCTTGGTGGAGCCTCGGGCCACCACGGACATCGACCTTCTTATTCTGCTGGATCCGCCTTCACGCGAACAAATACAGACACTCGTCTCATCTCTCTTCGACTCCACCATCATTCATCCGAGTCCTATGGTGCTTCAGGGGATCTTGATTTGGCGAATTGTGGGAATCCGTTCCGAGCAGGAAGTCGTGATCGATTTCCTCTTGGCAGACTCGGCCTACCTTCGCACCGCATTGGAACGCAGACATATGGTTGGATTTGGCGCACTACAGGTCCCGATGCTGTCAATCGAGGATCTCGTCATCCTCAAGATTGTGGCGGGGCGACTCCAGGATCGTGCCGATTTGGAGAAAATTCGCGCACGGGAAGCCGATTTGCGTATCGATTGGTCGTATGTGGACCGGTGGAAGGCGACGCTCGGGCTCGTCGACCGTTAGATCGTGCGAAGGCCAGTGCCTGCTGGTCGATTACAAGAATTACACGAGTTCCACCAATATCCGAACCACCACTACAGCCACGCCGCCTACACCAGCACCAACGCAATGCTGCTTAACTTCAATCAGATCGTGGGGCGGCTGTATTCATAACGCGCAGTGCTTCTGCGCTTCCTGAACGGCGGAACGCTCATACGCTGCTAGCCAACGACGTCCAACCAGTCGGGTGTGAGCAACAGCTGTTCATCGCCCAATGACTCAACTAATCGCGCTCTTACCTCTTTAAGCGATCCAAGCGTTCTGGGTTGAATTTTTCTTGAGACGGCTCCTTGCCATACTAACGGCATGATTTCCTTGTCGCTTGCCAGAGGATTTACGTCGGATGGGCCCAATACTTTGAGACCATGTCTCGATGCATTGCCGATCATCAACACAAACTGCAACAAATTCGAATGGATTATGGCATCTGTACTGGCACGCCCAACAATAGACCTAAGGAACTCCAAGCCACTCTTAGAGTAAAAACCGCTGTCTCGTCGGAACAAGATCCATTTTTCCACCAAATGCCGATCATGCCCCCACATAGAATTGACTCCATCATTCCGTGTGAAGCGGCTCCTGACTTCCTCAATCACACCAGGAATCAATTCATCAACGACACTGTCCCTCAACGCTTGAGCCTCCTTTACCATTGATCCTCGAAGAGGGTCCCAAGGTTTAAGGTCATTCAAAATATCCACAGCCCGCTTTGATGCTTCGCGTCCTCCTCGCTTCAACACTTCAATCTCTGCTGCACGTGCCTGAACATAGCGAGGATGGTTCGTGAAGTGTGCCCACTTTGAGAAATGCTCAAACATTCCCATAAAGTCGTTGGTGAACAGAAATGCAGGTTCTCCGGCAAACCCTCGCAAATCGGAAATCAGCATACTCATCATCGAAAGGCATACCTGAGCCATTTCCACCGCAGCGACTAAATCACTCTCAGTGCCAGAATCAGCTGCTTCAGCTAAAAATTGCTCCCTGTATGCGATAACCATTCCGAACAGATCTCTCAGCACAATCTCCGCAGGCGTCTCTGTTCGCTCGGCATGATCCTTCCCCAGTTTCTCCAGGCTGGCTTTAGTGGGATCACCCCGCCACTCTTGGAAAATATTTCTGAACTCCTTCCATGTGAGTACAGGAGGATCATCTTCAAGCCTCGCCCAATAGCGAACATTGCTTAACTTCTCGGCAGAAATGAGGTCCCTCATTGCATTCATGAGTTTAAAAAACTGCGCCTTCTCTAGCTCCTTCTTTTGTTGCTCCTTATCTGCCTCCTCATCAATGATGTTGGTCATGATCTTGGCCCATTTCTCTTCCTCGATCACTTGCCTATCCCCTCGGTCTGGCATACGGCCGACAAATGAACTTTTCTGCAATTCATCCCACAGATCTTTGTTCGCGAGCAGCCGTTCTGCTGTCTTAAAGGAGATACCTCGAAGAAGTTCTATGAGTAGTAGGAACATCCACTCCCTATCAGCCTCATCATGGCGCTCAATCTGAGCATTGAATCGCCACAGCCCTCGAAGAAAACGTTTCAACTTCCTGGGATTTGTTGGCAATAGGTGCGTAACCTCCTCGAGTGCATGGCGGTCAAGGTTGACCGGAGAAGACTTTAGCTCCTCGTCCAGAAGGCGGCGGAGGTCATCGCTTTGAACGGGAGGAAGCCAGAATGGAAAGTCGATGATCTTCTCTAGAAATTCTGGTGTGCTTCCCCACCCAGCATGAACCGCAGGAAGTGCTTTCGAAATGACAACGGGATCGAACCCCATAACAAATGCACACTGTTGTAAATCTAGTATCTCCCGCAACCCCAGCAACAGGTGCGGCACTAGGTCTGGGTTAGCTCGGTCAAGATCATCTACGAGAACTATTAGCTTGCGATCACCCAATCTCTTTCTAATTACATGCTCAGCATCGCCTTTTTGCATGCTCAGCTGGCCTTGAATCAAAGGCCCTAGAACGCCTCCGATTGCTTCCGCGACTTCCCCTAGTCCGGCAAACTTGAGCCCCTCATCCAATACCTTCTTCGTCACTTCAGACTGGACAATCTTTTCTGCCTTACCCTTGATTTTTGCTTTACTGAAATTCCCTGCTTTGAAAGCATCTTCTATGGCAAGAACCAACGTTTTCCAAAGCTCTTTCCTATCCTGGACAGCCCAAGGATTAAACTTTGCGACAGGACATTCATCTCTTTGTGCCATCTGTTCAATAAAGTTAAGAACCGTCGTTTTTCCTTCACCCCACCGGCCGAAGATTCCGATCCGCAACGACCACTCCTTGGGAGCACCATGGATCAATTGATAGATTGAGTGAGCAAACGTCCAACGGCGAAGAGCATCGCTCTCGCGGCTATACTGTGGCATTTCAGGCTGCTGTTTAGTCATTGTGTGTTCTCAAATGTGGCTCTTTATGCTCGCCACTATCCAATCCTAAGCGGATCTTGCGAAAAGTGTACGCCCTCATCCACTTCACCCTTGCAGGATGGTCAAAAAGTCTGCCCGGCAAGGCCGCAGGAAGCGCGACGACTGAGGCGTACACGTGTGTACGTCGCAGGGAGGCGTGCGACCGAGAACGCCGCTGGCGGCCTTTTTCACCATCCTGTCAGTACGGCATCTCGTCGTCGTCAAACCCGAAGTGATGCCCGATTTCGTGCACGACCGTATCACGCACTTCCTGCACGACTTCTTTTTTGGTGCGACAGAGCCGGAGAATCGGCCCACGGTAGATCGAGATTTTGGCCGGGAGTTGCCCGCCCGCCTGGAAGAAAGATTCTTTGTCGATGGGCAGCCCCTGATAGAGGCCGAGGAGATCCTCGCCGTCCTCCAGCTCCAGATCGGTGCGGACATCGGGCGAAGGCTCTTCTTCCACGACCACGGCCACGTTGGTGAGGAGTTTGGCGTATTCGTCAGGTAGCCCGTCGAGCGCTTCTTGGACTAAAGCCTGGAACTCCGGCTCAGGTATGGTCAATGAGCGCTTTCGCGGCGACATAGGCTACATTGGATCGACTCACGCGCTGTACACCATCCACAGTGTGTCAGGATGTTCAAACGGGCTGCCGGCAAGGCCGCAAGGAGCACGTCGACTGAGGCGTACAGCCGGGCGTACGTCGCAGGGAGGCGTGCGACTGAGAACGCGGCCAGCAGCCCGTTTCAATATCCTGCTACGGATGGGCGACTCGCCAGTTACCTCCCACACCCACATCCACTTTGAGCGGAACCGACAGTTTCAGCGCTGCGCCAGTGGCCTCCATTTCCCCCTTCACGAGCTGCTTCGCTTGCTCCAACGCCCCGTCCGGCACTTCGAAGATCAATTCGTCATGGACTTGCAGGATCATCTTGCAAGCCGGCAACTCGTCCTGCAACCGCCGGTGCACGTTGATCATAGCCACTTTGATGAGGTCCGCAGCCGAGCCCTGAATCGGACTGTTGACCGCCATCCGTTCTCCGACCCCGCGTTGAGAGGGATCCCCGCTTTGCAGCTCCGGGATTGGCCGGCGGCGGCCGAGAATCGTCGTCGTGTACCCTTTTGTCTTGCCGTCGTCGATGTTCCGGTCCATGAGCGCCCGGACGGCCGCAAACTTCTCAAAAAAGGTCTCAATATAGTGTTTGGCTTCCGCCTGGGTCACACCGATGTTCGACGCGAGACCGAACGGACTGATACCGTACACGATGCCGAACACCACGCTCTTGGCCGCTCGCCGCATCTCACGCGTCACCTCACCGGCGGGCAGATTAAAAATCTCCATGGCCGTGGCCATATGAATATCCTCACCCTTCTCGAACACATCCAGCAGCCGGGGGTCTTGCGAAAGATGCGCCAGAATCCTCGGCTCGACCTGACTATAGTCGGCACAGAGCAACTGATGTCCGGGCGGCGCAATGAACGCTTCGCGGATGCGCAGGCCGTAATCGCCCTTGACCGGAATATTCTGGAGATTCGGGTCGGTGGAAGACAGGCGCCCCGTGGCCGCCACTGTTTGGTTGAGCGATGTGTGGAGCCGCCCGCTGTCGGGATTCACCAACTGCGGCAGAGCATCGACATAGGTCGATTTCAGCTTCGTCAGGGTCCGGTAATTGAGGATGTGCGCGGGCAACTCATGCTGACCGGCCAGCTGAGTGAGTGTATCCTCATCGGTGGAGAAGCCGGTCTTGGTTTTCCGGAGCGGCTTCAAGCCCAGGTTCTCAAAGAGCACCGTGGCCAACTGTTTTGGCGAGCCAATATTGAACTCGCCTCCGGCCAGCCGATAGATGGTGCCCACCATCTGCTCGAGTTCCCGCTCCAGTTCTCGGCTCAGCGCGCCTAAGCCCTCCACATTGAGCAAAAACCCGTTTTGTTCGATCTCGACCAGCACCGGGACCAGCGGCATTTCGACGTCTTCAAACAACGACAAGCTACCCTGCGCCCTCAAACGGTCGCGCAACAGCGGCGCCACCTTGGCCGTCACGGCGGCCGCCTCACCGGATCGACGAATCACCCGCGCATCAACGTCAAACAACGATGGCGGATCTTCGTCTGGCTTGTCACTCGCTCCGGCACCGAGCTGATAACTCAGCACATCCATCGCGATGGCTTCCAGCGTGTGTGCACGACGATTCGGATTCAGCAGATAGTCAGCCACCATGGTGTCGAAAGAGGGCCCCGGCATGTCCAGGCCCTGCCGATGGAGAGCCAAGAGGAGGGGCTTGAGATCCTGCACGACCTTCCTGCGGCTCCCGTCGCGCAGATAGTCGATCAACGGACGAGGCCAGCTTCGAGCTTCGCCTTGCACGAACGCCGCAGCCCCGTCCGGCCAACCAAACGCACAGCCCCGAATGTCCGCCCGCACGCCCGGCTCGTCGTTCAACACACAGGACACTCCCAGGAACGGCTCGGCCCCCGGCCGCGCCAGAAATTGTTTCGCTTCCGCATCATCACGGATGTCGATAACCTCTGCGCCTAAGCGGTTCGGCTCCGGCGTGTCGCCCTGGAAGGCTTTGGCCAGCGTCATGAATTCCAATTCGCGCAACAGGCTCACGAGCGCCTCGGTGTGCGGCGCCTTCGCCTGAAACCGGGCTGGAACAAATTCCACCGGACAATCGATCTCGATCGTCGCTAGTTGCTTACTCATGCGGGCGTTCTCGCCCTGCGCCAGGAGTAGCGCCTTTGTCTTGGCCGGAGTGACTTCCTCGACCCGGCGCAGGAGTTCATCGATCGTCCCAAATTGCGAGATCAATTTCAGCGCGGTTTTCTCCCCGATTCCTTTGACGCCGGGAATATTGTCGCTCGTATCGCCCATGAGGCCCATGATCTCGACGACGCGCGCCGGCTCCACGCCGAACCGCACCAGCGAATCCGCCTCGTTGAACCACTTATCCTTCACCGGATCGTAAATCCGTGTCTTTGGCGTCAGGAGCTGGAACATATCCTTATCACTGGTCACAATGACGACGTCGAGCCCCTCGCCCTCACCTTTCCGCGCCAAGGTGCCGATCAAATCATCCGCCTCATAACCCGCTTGCCGGATGACCGGCAGGGACAGCGCTTCCACGACGCGATGGATATAGGGAATCTGCGCGCTCATCCCTTGCGGCATGGGCGGCCGTTGCGCCTTGTACTCCTTGAACGCCTCATGGCGGTGGGTGGGGCCTTTTTCATCAAACACTACGGCCACATAGTCCGGCCGATGGTCGCGCAGTACTTTCAGCAGCATGGTCGTAAATCCATAGACCGCGTTGGTCTGCAGGCCCTTGGAGTTTGACAGGGGAGGCAGGGCAAAAAACGCCCGATAGATGTAGGCGCTCCCGTCGATGAGATACAGAGTCGGCACGTGAATAGGCCTCAGGTTTCAGTGATCGAGCAAGCGACGGTTCGGCATGTCCATTCCAACCGGAGCGAACGCGATGACACATGTCGTCGATGCGTTCCCTGATCCAGTTCGAGATGCTACACGCGGAGAACCGACGGCGGACGACTATCGATCCGGCGCAATAATCAAGGGCGGTTTGCCGAACTTGGCTCGCATGCTGTTGATCGTGCTCAGAACGGTGGACTGGCCCACGATCTTCGCCTCTACCCGCCGCTTACCGGGGAATTCAATCAGCGACAGGCCGATCAACATCGTCAACACCCCCTGTCCAGGCAGGAACAGCATGAGAAACCCCGCAAAGAGGAAAATTGCTCCGACGACATTCTTCACAATATGTCCCAGCAGCCGAAGCACCGGATGGTGGTTTTCCATCCAGGGGCGCGGCTTGCGGATATCGAAATAATCAGCCGGCAGCCGCATGAGAATGATGGGAATCGCGATGAGGGTCCCGACGAACATGAATACCGAGGATACAGCGAACCAAATAAGCACATTCGCCGGCACGTAGGATTCGATCTGCGCTAACACGTCGGATATCACTCGCGCATCCTAGCATGGGGCTTTGGACGGCGGGAAGAGTGTCGGCAAGCCGGTTTACGTTCCCCGCGTCTCCGGATATAATTCCCCCCATGCGGTCGCAACCATGTGATAGTGCTTCCCCGATACGCCATCGCGCTGCCGCCTCTCTCCTGCCCCTGTTGGGCCTCACGCTTTCACTGAGCTACCTTGTCCAGAGCGATCACAGAGCGCTGGCCGCGGATGCGCCTGCTGAGCCCCCGCTCGCGATCGAGATCACCAAAATCGGGCTCGGAAAGGAAGTGGTCATCACCCAGGGCGAAAAAGAATGGTTCATGCGGGTCGAGGTGACTCCAGAAAACTCTGTGGTGGTCCGGCAGGAAAAAGAAGGCGTCCGTTATTTGCTTGATGAAAGCGAGGTGCACGATCGTGCCATGACGCCGGCCGAAGTGGATGCCGCTATCGCCGATTTTGTGAACAGCATCAAGACTCGACAGAAGGTCAAATAGCCATCATGGCCGAGAAACCCAAGTTCGTCATCTTCGCCCACAACGCCACGTACGACAAGCTCCACCAGGTGGCCACCCTCGGCCTGACCGCTGCGGCCATGGGCAAAGACGTCATCGTCGTGTTGCTGTTCTGGACGATCAAGAAACTGGCTGAGGGCAAGATCGATCAGATCGACTTCCCGCAGGAATATGCCGCCTCCGCCGAAGAAGTCACCCGCCTCCTGAAAGAAAAAAAGGTTCCTACGATTTCCGAGATGTTTCACGAAGCTCGGCTCGTGGGCCAATTCCGCCTCATCGCCTGCAGCGCAGGCCTCGAATACATGGGAGTGGAGGCGGGTGCCGTCGAGCGTCACGTCGACGAAGTGCTCGGCCTGCCCTCCATCCTGTCACTGACGGCGCAGGCCGAAACCAAGCTGTTCATCTGACCGCGTCTACTCTCACAGCCACACCACACGTTCCGCCGGCGGACGTCTGCACTCCGGCAATCATGAGGGTGGCCTCATGCCTAGCGGCTTTTCGTGACGCCCACTCGATCGCAATACTCCGCAATTTTGCATCGGCTGCAGAAAGGTGACACGGGCTGGCAGAGGTGCTGCCCATACGGCACGAGTAAGTCGTTGAAGGTAATCCAATACCGGCGGGGTAATTTGTCGCGGAGCGCCTGCTCCGTCTCCTCCGGGGTCTTCGTCTTCACGTATCCCCACCGGTTGCTGATCCGGTGGACATGAATGTCGACACAAATTCCCGGCTTCTCATATCCAACCGTGACCACGAGATTCGCCGTCTTCCGGCCTACGCCCGGCAAGGTCAACAACTCGTCGATGCAGTCCGGCACACGTCCCTCGTAGCGTTCAAGCAACTGGGTACAAATCTGCTGGATCTGTTTCGCCTTGGTTCGATAAAACCCGACGGGGTAGATGGCTTTCTCAACAGCCGGCAGCGTGAGCTGCCGCATCGTGGCCGGAGTAGAGGCCAGGGCAAAGAGACGCGCACTGGCTTCGGCAGTGGTCTTGTCTTTGGTACGTAAACTGAGAAGGCAGGAAATCAGGACCAGGAACGGATCGCGGCCGCTTTCCTTGGCCACCACACCCACGACCGGATCAGGCCAGCGGGCAATCTCCCGCTTGACCTTGCGAATGGCGGCGTGGATCTGTTGCGCCTGCATGAATCTGCCGGAACGGGGAGCTCAGCTGGAGTGATCGAACCGGTCGCCTGAAGGAAGGAATACCCGACGACTATTCAGGCCGTCGCTTCGCAAGCCACTTCTGCCGCCGACGTTGTGCCTCGCGCTCTTTCGCCTTCTTGCGGACACTCGGCTTTTCATAATACCGGCGGCGCTTCAGTTCGCGGAACAATCCTTCGCCCGCCAACTTTTTCTTGGCGACCTTCAGGGCTTTTTCAACGTTGTTATTGAAAACCTTAATTTCCATCGTCAGCTACCTTCGACTCTCTTTCACCGAAGTTTCAGGATATTCAACATGTTTTGGGGCCACGAATCGAAGGGCGGAGTGTAGCATAGCGATTTCGCATCCACAAGCATTTGTTCCACATGTGAAAACCGCTGCCGTATCGACTCAATAAGTTGCTGATTTGGTTGAGTTTTCATATTTTCCTCAACCATGGCGACACAGCCATCAATAACCGCATCGGCAAGCCGCAACCCCATCGTCAGATCCGGATGCACCTCAGGCTTCGCCTGCGCCATGAGGCCGCGCAAAAGGGGAATGAGTTCACAGGAGAGCTTCACAATTTCCAGCGGTGTCTCGACCGCACCCAAAAGACTGGACGAGAGCGCGACCCCACGATCGGGGTGATTGGGAGGCAGCTTCTTCGCCTGGAGCACCAGGGCGTAGGCGTCACGATCGGCCTGCACCAGTTCATGGAGTCTTGTGGAAATTTCGGTCAAACGTGTTTCCACCGTGCGCGCACGGTTCAACTTCGCCACCATGATCCCTAACGCCGCCGCAAATGCTGCCGAGCGAGCGCCGACACTGCCTCCGGTCACCCCCTGCTCAGCGGCCCCCCTCACTTCAGGCATCCCGAAGCGAGTCGCAGGAGGTTGTTCCTTGGGCGGCGGTGATGCAGCCAGGCGCCCGATGGCTGATCGTGATTCGACGCTCTCCAAACGCGCTTCAAGCACCTGCCGCCCATCGAATCGATCCAGAGAAAGCGCCTGTTGCGCCGTCTCGATCAGTGCTTGCTCGGGAACGAGGCCGATGATTTCCGTTCCGGCCACCTCCACCCCACGGGCCGCGGCCTCCTGCTGCACGGCGGCGAACGCCTTGTGCAGCGGAGTTTCCTCATGGTTTGTCAGATTCATCGAGACCTGCACGAGCCCCTGGCTGCGCAGATCGACGCCGATGGCTTTCACAGAGGGAAGCCCTCCGCTCGACTGACGGACCACCTTCGCAATCGCCTTGGCAACCGACAGATCCTGAGTCTTCAAACTCACGTTGAAGGCGATGAGCGGCCACCGCGCGCCCACCACCGTCGCCCCGGCGGACGGATGCAACTGCTTCGGGCCGAAATCCGGAGCCCATCCAGGATCGGAAGCCATTCGGTCCGCCAATCCCTTCATCCCTCCCTTTCGAATCCATTCCAGTTGCTTCCGCTCAGGCTTACTCGCTGCTTGTTCGTACAGAAAGACGGGGATTTTGAGTTCGTTTCCGATCCGTTGCCCCACCATACGAGCCAACTGCACGCAGTCCTGCATACTGATGTCCCGAATGGGCACGAAGGGCATGACATCCGTCGCCCCGACGCGCGGATGTTCGCCCTGGTGACTTCGCAGATCGATCAATTGCGACGCGAGCCGCGCCATCTGAAAGGCGACCTCCGCCACGGCATAGGGCCTCCCGGCAAAGGTGAGAACCGCCCGATGGTGGTCCGGATCCTTCGTCTCATCCAGCAACACCACGCCGGGAACCGATCGAACGAGCGCAGCAAGCGCCTGAATCACTTCTGGATTCCGGCCTTCACTGAAGTTCGGCACACATTCAACGATTTGAGTCACTGCACGGCGACTCCCATTTCCTCATGGCATGGCACCTTCATCAGGGGCGTTTCTACACAAGAAAAAAGCCGGGGGGTTGCGGTCATCCCCTCCGGCTTGATCACACGTGACAGCCTCGCATATGCGGCCTGTCGCTGAATGTTACTTGGCCTTCTTGACGAACGCCTTGTAGATCCGCTTGGAAGAACTTTGCTCTTCCTCCAACCCCACCATTTGATGGCCGGTCGTTTCACACCAGGCCGGCATGTCTTTCTTGATGCCTTCATCGTCCGAAACGACTTCCAGCACCTGCCCCATCGTCAGTTCCTTGATCTTCTTCGACGTCAGAATGATCGGCATCGGACAGAAATACCCGAGCGTATCCAGTTTCACATCCGCCTGTATCATGCCCTCTCCTCAGCCCTGCTTAAATGAACAGATTGACGCTGCCCTGCTTGGCTTCAGCCAAGTAGGTGGTCACGCCGGCAAACTGATCCACCCCGTCGATCAAGGTATCCTTGGTAATCCCCATCAACCCCATCGTCGTCGTGCACGCGATGAAGCGGACGCCCAAGTCCAGCGCCATCTGCATGAGTTCCGGCACACCGGGCATGCGATTCTGCTTCATCACAAGCTGCATCATTCTCGTGCCCAATCCCCAGAAGTGGAAGCGGGACAGAGGCAAGGTATCGGCGCCGCCCTTGTTCAGAACCCCGAACATCCGGCGCAGCCAATCCGACGCGGAGCTGCTCGCCCCCTTCTTGCGGATTGTGTTGAGTCCCCAGAATGTGAAGAACACCGTCACCTGCATACCCATGGCAGCGGCACCGGTGGCAATAATAAACGCGGCCATCGCCTTATCCAGGTCTCCGCTCAGAAGCACGATCGTCACACGATCTGCCTTGGAGTCACGGAGTTCTGCCAGGGCAGCTGCCGGCTCGATTTGTGCGGTGGTCATCGCATCCCTCGCCAATAAACACTCAGGGCGCACTAGGACAAACTGCTAAAATTGACTATAGTCTCCGCTTCTTTTTCTTGTCAAGAAAAGCGGGCTCAGGCCCCTCACAGACTCACACGGACGTCACCTCAAGGCGGCCCTCAACCAACACGGGCACTTGCTTGACCTGCTGCAGGCCCGCCGTTATAGTCCACTCGTTCAGTCAGCCTTGGAATCTTGCCGGATCATCCATGAGCACAGACCTCATCACGGAACTCAAACCGACGAAAAGCGCCCCCCTGTTCGGTTTCTGGTATCCTGCCACGACCAGCGAGGCCTTGGCCGTCGGCCAGATGCAGACCCAGGTCATGTTGGGACAGCCGATTCTCGTGTGCCGTGACCGGCAAAGTGCAGTGGCGGCCATGCGAGATATTTGTCCGCATCGAGGCATGCCCTTGTCCTTCGGTCACTTCGACGGAGAACGGGTCGAGTGCGCCTATCACGGATGGCAATTTGATACGGGCGGTCGCTGTCGTCACATTCCGGCCCTTGTCGAGGGATCGGCGCTTCGACCCGAGAAGATCGGGATCACCTCCTACCCTTGCCAGGAAGCAGACGGGTACGTGTGGGTGTATCTGCCCGATCCGCAGCGGCCGGATCAGCCGATACCGGAACTGCCGCGCCTTCCGCTGCCGTCCACGCCCTATCGCATGGTCCAGATCTCCACGATCTTGGATTGTACCATCGACGACGGCATCGTCGGGCTCATGGATCCCGCGCACGGCCCCTTCGTCCACCAAAGCTCGTGGTGGCGAACCCAAGCCAGCATGCACGACAAGGCAAAGACCTTCGAGCCCATCCCCAACGGGTTCCGGATGGTGCCGCACGCGCCTTCCAAAAACAGCGGGCCGTACAAGCTCCTCAACAAACTCTACGGCGGGCCGCTGACGACGACCATCGACTTCGTCCTCCCCAATCAGCGGTTTGAGTTCGTGCAGTGCGGATCGATGTTCGTCTCCTCTCGTGCCACCGTGACGCCGGTGGGGGAGCAGCAATGCCGGATCGATTTTGCCGCCGCCTGGAACATCCTTCCCTGGCTCCCGTTCGCCAAGCCCCTGTTCCGGTATTTCGCCAATATTTTCATGAAGCAGGACAAACAGGCAATGGAGCGGCAAGCGGTGGGATTGAAATACAAACCGGCACTGATGCTGATCGACGACGCCGACACCCCGGCCAAGTGGTACTACAAGCTGAAAGCCGCCTACCTGACTTCGGTGCAAACCGGAGCACCGTTGGACCATCCATTGAAAAACCGCGTCACGCTTCGCTGGAGAAGTTAACAGATCGGTGAACTTGGGCAGGACCGATGAGGCTAGCTCATCGGGTGACTCGTGCCGTGGTTCGGCTCGTTCAGGAGCGCCATAGCCCGACGAATCTGCTCCCGAGAACCAAGCAGTGTGACTACGTCACCTGCCTGCAGACGCACGTGCTCCGACGGATTGGATTGCGTGACCTGACTCCTGGTCCACGCGATCACCGAGGCACCGGTCCGCGGACGAATGGACAGTTCGGCCAACGATTTTCCGACCGCCGGCGCCTCATCATCGATCCGGCATGTCTCCACCTCGACATCGGTCAATGTCCCGCCACGGAGGTGATGCGCCAATTCCGGCATTTCGCTGCGTCGCAGCAAGGCATACCCTTCCCGCCGGATCTGCTCGGCCTTGCGCGCCACGAATTCCTGCGGCAGGCTGTAGGTGCGTAGCACCAGGGCAAAAATCTCGATCGATGTCTCGAATTCTTCCGGCACCACGTCATCCGCGCCCAACTGGTGCAGTTCTTCCAGCTCCCGCAGGTACCGCGTCCGCACCACGATGTGTAACTTCGGATTCAAACCCTTCGCGACTTTCACCGTCCTCCGCGCAGTAAAGGGGTCGGACAGGGCGACGACCAGCACTTTGGCATCCTCGATCTTCATATGCCGTAGCACATTGGCATTCGAGCCGTCGCCGTAATAGATCGGCACACCGTGGCGCGCCTCGCGACGGACGGTTTCACCATCCAGATCCAGGGCCACATGGGGAATTTCCGTCTCACCCAGAACGCGGGCCAGGTTGCGACCATTGAGCCCGTATCCCACAATGATGACATGATCCTTGATACGGACCTGCGTCCCCTCCAATTGTTCGACATGCGCGGCCGTGCGCGTCGGCATCCACCCTCGAACCCGCTGCAACGCCTCGATCCGCCTCCCCAGATGCGGAGACCATTGCATGCCGAAGGGCGTCACCACCATCGTCAGGACCGACACCGCCAGAAACAACTGATACTGATCTCCCGTGAAGAGGCCGGCATCCTGCCCCTGCTGCGCGAGGATGAAGCTGAACTCTCCGACCTGCGCGAGCGCAACCCCCACCAGCAACGCCGACCTTGGAGGAGCCCCTGCCGCCACCATCGCCCCGGCGCCGGTGAGCAGTTTACCGGCAATCACGGCCAGCAACAGTCCCAAGACGATGAAGGGATGGTCCAACACGACCCGCAAATCCATCAGGACGCCGATCGACACGAAAAACAAACTATTGAAGCTATCGCGGAACGGGAGGACCTCTGCCAGTGCCTGGTGACTGTACTCCGACTCCGACATCACCAGCCCCGCGATGAAGGCACCCAAGGCCAACGACAGTCCACCCAAAGAAGTCAGCCAGGCGATCCCCAGGCATAACACGATGATCGAGAGCAGGAACAATTCACGGCTTCGGCTCCGCACGATATGCCGCAACAGGCGCGGCACCAGATACCAGGCCGCCGCGACAATCAACCCGACCACGACCGCCGCTTTCACCAGCGTCATCAACACCATCCCCATCGCACTCCCGCTGGGCGTGGCCAGAATCGGCGTGATGAGCATCATCGGCACAACCGCAAGATCCTGAAAAATCAAGATCGCCACCGTGGCACGGCCGTGGAAGGAATCGCTCTCTCCCTGTTCAGAAAGCGCCTTCAAGACAATGGCCGTGCTGCTGAGCGAGAGAAGGAATCCCCAGAAAATACCTTGCTGATAGGACAGTCCGACAACCAGCGCCCCGAGCAGCGCGAGAATGAGCACCCCCCCGGTCTGCACCGGTGCCGCCACCATCAGCGTGCGGCGGGCCGCCGCAAAATGCGCGGACGAAAACTCCATGCCGATTGTGAACAGCAATAACACGATGCCGATCTCGGCGAGCACATGAACCTGCGACACATCGGGAATCAGATGCAGTCCGTGCGGGCCGATCAGGGCCCCGGCCACAAGAAAGCCGGCGATCGACGGGAGGCGAAATTGGTGAAACGTGAAGACGACAGCAGTGGACACTGCATAGATCACCAACAGGTCGCCGAGAACTGCGTAATCACTCATAGAGGAAGTTGGGCCGGCACACCGCTTCGAACGGCTAGAATGCGGATTGGTGACGCAGCATACCGTAGGGACCTCGCTGGAACAAGGCGTTCCATTTGTCCTACGCCTGTCGCTCAGTTAGAGTAGTGCACCGGGCCACTTGCTCTGCACGAAGGAGGCTGCTCTGCGCGCCATCATTTTCGATTTCAACGGTGTCATTGCCGACGACGAAACCCCGCACCTGGAATGTTTTCAGCAGGCGCTTGCCGAATCCGGACTCACGTTGACCAAGGAGGAGTACTACGGCACCTACCTCGGGATGGATGAACGAACTTGTGCCGCCGCCCTGCTCCTGAAGCGAGACGGCCGGTGCGCCCCCTCGATCCATGCCAGGATCGCCGAACGCAAAGCGACTCTCTTCCGTGACCATACTGCGACACAGAAGCCGGCACTGTTTCCCTGGGTGTCTGGGTTTGTGGAACGAGCGGCCGGGCCATACCGGCTGACCATCGCCTCCGGAGGACGGCGGGAACAGATTCTCTCCGCCCTCGCAGGAACGGCCATCGAACAGCACTTCGAACTCATCGTGTCCGCGGACGAATGCGCGGTCGGCAAACCCGATCCCGCAATTTACGAATTCGCCCTCCGACAACTCAACGCCCGTCGCCCCAGACCACCGCTGCTTCGGTCGAGCGAATGTCTAGTGATTGAGGATTCCCGCGCCGGAATTCAGGCGGCGCTGAAAGCAGGCATGCGCGTGCTTGCGGTTGCAACCACCTACCCAGCGTCGCAACTCACCGACGCGCATCTGGTCGTCCCCTCCCTGGATGGAATTCAGCCGAAAGACCTGGCCCAGCGGCTCTTTCCACCCGGCAATTGAGGCACGTACCGAATCCGCGCAATCATGTGGGAGATGGATTGGGACTAGAAGGGAATGCGAATGCCCATCTGGAACTCGTTCGGCATCATGCTTTTCCCCATGGAATCGCCGAAGAGACTTTGCTGCGGAAGGACCGGTTGAAGGTTCAACGCCCGATCACGCTCAGTCACATAGCCCCCGCCAAAGCCGGCGCCGATGTAGGGAATCAGGGTCTGTTCGCTGACACGTATTTGACCGCTCAGCGTGGGCGACTGGCGAAACAGGTCCGGCCGCTGACTGGTTGCTGCTGGTGCCTGCGAGCCATCGCTCAGCGCCTGGGTCCGTAACTCAGTCCAAGCCGGTGCATCGGTCGCAGGAGAATCCGCCAGTGCCGCGCCCACCCCTCCAACATGCAACAATGCTGTCACAAGCAGTGCGCTTCCCGTCGATGCCTTCCGAATGCCGATTGATCGCATGATTGTTTACTTTACTCCATCCATCCTGCAGCAACAAGGGCAGGAACTCGTGGAGTTGCGGAACGGTCGGCTGAAGATCCCCTGGCGTTACCGCAGGCCAACCAGGATCGTGAGACCCTATGCGAGGAGGGCCGCCGACAATCCGCGACTGCAGGAGGGTGGCCGCGTGCGGCGGAGTCACGCCCCAACCTTCCTAGCAGTGTGTTGACAAACCCCTCTTGCCTTCGCTGTGCCATATGGTAGAAGGGGGCGTCACCTGGAGGGGCACACCAATGATGGGTACCGCCGATCCCCAGCCATCGATGTTCTACCATATCAATTTAGAGCAGTTTGTGACGGTCGCTCATCCCATGCGGAAGATCCGGCCGTTGATCGACGCCGAGCGGATTCGGCAGCTGTGTGAGCCGCTGTATGCCGAGACGGGGCGGCCCTCGATTCCGCCCGAGCAATTGTTCCTGGCGCTCTTGGGCGGCTATTTACTGGGCGTGACCTCCGAACGGGCGTTGGTGCGGGAGTTGACCGGCAATCTGGTGCTCCGCTGGTTTGTCGGCCTGGATCTGGATACGGACCCATGGGATCACTCCACGTTCTCGCAGAACCGGAAGCGGCGGTTTACGGAGAGCGGGCTCCTCGAACAACTCTTTGATGAGACGGTGGCCCTGGCCATCAAACAGAAACTGGTCTCCCAGCATACAACGCTCGACGGCACGCTGGTGCAGGCCAATGCGTCGCACAAGAGCTTCGTGCCGATCGAGGTCTTTCTGCAGCCCGAGGACTATAAGAAACGGATTCGGTCGCTGGATTCACCAGCGGAGCAAGATCCGGGCAACCCGACGATCACGTTTCGGGGCGAGCGGCGCTCGAATCAGACGCATGTCTCGATGACCGATCCCGACGCCAAACTGGCGAACAAAGGGAATGGGACGGCGGCGATGGTGGGCTATACGGTGAACGGGCTGATGGAGAACCGGCATCGACTCTTGTTGGGGATCAACGTGGAGTCGTTCCGCGGGCCCGCCTCCGAGACCGACGGGGGACGCACCCTGATCGATCGGTTCCCTCGAACCCATCGCCAGCGGATTCAGACGGTCGGTGCCGATAAAGGGTATTTTGCCCAATCATTTCTGACGGCGCTCTTCCGGCGACGCATCACCCCGCACATTGCGACCAAGGCGACCGGACAGGAGGCGGTGCATCAGCGAGTGCGTCGGCTGGGTCAGACGGTGGGTTACCGCCTTTCGCAGCGGGCGCGCAAGAAGATTGAAGAGCTGTGGGGCGAGGCGAAATGTTGGCACGGCTTCCGCCGATTTCGCCGCCGGGGGCTGCTGCAGGTCAGAGATGAAGCGTACCTGATGGGATGGCTGCTGAACCTGAAGCGGCTGGCAAAACGGCTTCCAGCTCCAGCTTAGTGGGTGATCCACAGCGTTTGCGGCGTGGGGAGTGAGCGGGAGATGGGCGAACTGAGGGAACGGCAACCATGAGAGACACACCGCCCATCAATCACTGCAGTGAACTGATCAGTGCAACGCCGGTGGGTTTCAAAAACCACCGTTTGTCAACAGCCTGCTAGATCTTGTAATACTCCCGGTACCAGCCCACGAATCGGGCGATGCCGGTTTCGATCGACGTGGCCGGCTTGAAGCCCGTGTCACGCATCAGGTCTGCGACGTCGGCATAGGTCGCCGGCACATCGCCTGCCTGGAGCGGCAAGAAGTTTTTGACAGCCTTCTTGCCAAGGGTGTTCTCCAGCACCTCGATGAATCGCAGAAGGTCTACCGGCTGGTTGTTGCCGATGTTGTAGAGGCGATACGGCGCCGAGCTGCTGCCGGGATCGGGCTGATCACTCGACCACTGCGGATCAGCCTGCGCGGGCCGATCGAGCGTGCGCAGCACGCCCTCGGCGATATCGTCGACATAGGTGAAATCCCGTTGCATCTTCCCATGATTGAAGACATCGATAGGTTTGCCTTCGAGAATCGCCTTCGTGAACAAAAACAGCGCCATGTCCGGGCGACCCCAGGGGCCATAGACGGTAAAGAACCGTAGCCCCGTAATCGGGAACCGGTACAGGTGCGCATAACAGTGGGCCATCAGCTCGTTGGCCTTCTTCGTCGCCGCATAGAGCGAGACCGGATGGTCGACGTTGTCATGCACCGAGAACGGCATTTTCGTATGACCGCCATACACCGAGCTCGTCGATGCATAGACCAGATGCTCGGCCTGATGATGCCGGCACCCTTCCAGAATATTCAGAAACCCTTCGATATTGCTTGCCGTGTAGGCATGGGGATTGACGAGTGAATACCGAACACCGGCCTGCGCCGCCAAATGCACCACCCGCCGAATGGATTGCTTCTCGAAGAGGGCAGCCATACCGGGCCGATCCGACACGTCCAGCTTCACGAATTGAAACTGCGGATGGGCCTGCAGCCGCGCGAGACGCGCCTCCTTCAGGCGGACGTCATAGTAGTCGTTCAAGTTGTCCAGACCGAGAACAGCATCCCCGCGATCCAGCAATCGCCTGACCACATGAGATCCGATAAACCCGGCGGCGCCGGTGACCAGCACGACCCCTTTTGAAGCCCCCATAACAGCGCTCTCCTTTTGACAAGCAATTTAACCAACCCGATCGGCAAGGACACAGCATACACCGCAGCAGTGCACCGGCGCCTGCCTCACGGAACGCGCACGAGCGGCAACCCAGCGGCTTATCGGCCCCCGCGCGTCATAAACGATGGGTCCCCATGATCAACTCGGTAGAGCGGCAGCGGGGTCAAGACTTCGGCCGCAGAGAGGACCTGCACCGATCCATCGCCGACGCTGCGGAACACATCCAGCGCCTGAGCGCGATGATAACGGCAATCGTGGTGCGCCAGAAGATCTTTCAGTTTTTCCGGCGGCTCCCAATGCGCCGTGAGCAGGGCCGTGCGGGCGGGATTGCGCTGGCTGAACATAAACGACAGATGATCGGGATACCAATCGGCGCCGCCCGTAGCATAGGACACGAACAGCCGCGCCTGTGCGATGGCACATAACTCATCCAGGTATCGATTCGTCAGGTACCCGTTTTCACCCACATCGAGCCACTGACCCGGGTGCGACAGCGGCGCGTGAGCAGCGTAGCTGCGAATCTCCTGTAATTGTTGTTGGGAAGCCAGGACCAGCGAGAGTGGACCATACTTCTGGACTAACTGCTGAATGACCCCTTCCTGAATGGCCGACCGACCGCTGTTCGTCGGGCCACTGTCGGCATGCACCAGCACATTCTGCCCCCGATCGGTCACGAGATAACAATTTCTCGGCATCTCCAAGTCGCACGGGTCCTCGCCATAGAACGGCACCGAGACCACGGCACCGCCGTCAAAGTTCCAACTCTCGCCATGCGCGAGTTCAATGATATGGCTGAACCCCAATTCTCGGAGTAACGGCAGATAGTCATAATAGAACTTCTTGCGATTCCGACGGCTGGGGATGACGATCGGGACATCCTTCGGCACATGCAACAACGTGCGGGGATCCACATGATCGTCATGATCATGCGTCAGGAAGATCGCCGCCGGCTTCGGCAGTAACGACACCCAGAGGCTCGGCACATTGGATTCCGCAAACCAGGGCAGCAGCCAGGGGTCGAAGAGGAGAAAATGATCGCGTTGCCGGTACAGCAACGCGGCGTGGCCGAGATGCACGGTGTCCCGGTCTTTCGTCTGCTGCAACCATTGATTGCGAACCGAGGACTGCGTCGTGGGCGTGAGGCACTCATATTGAACGAACAGTTCCATCAATTTGGTGAGCAGCCGCTCGCCCTCTCGTCCCGCCGTCGTCACGATGGTCCGAATCGCCCCGGCCTGCTGCGTGCCATCCAGCATGCCCAACAGTTTACCGACCAGCGGGCCCATCGGACGTTCGAAGGGCACAGGAATCGCCTGCCGCTTCACCGCGTTGAAGATGCGCAAACCGGTATTGACTACGGTGGCGGATTTTGTGGGGTCGAAGGGATGCGCCCAAAGGAATTGCCCGTCAGATTGGCGACGGGCCGTGATGTGTTGACTCAGTTGCTGCCGGGAATTGACCAGTTCGGCATAGGCATCCTCCATCCGCACTCTGGTCTGCGGGTCGCCGAGCGTCGCGCGGCGGGAGAACACATCGCTGATGGCGGTTTCCACACAGGCGAGAAAGAGGCTATGGGCCTCGTGCAGACTCGCCACGACCTCCGGAGCCACCCCGCCCACAAACGGAAAAGGCCCGGGCGACTGGTTGCTTTCAAGCTGCACCCACACCCAGGGGGCCAACCCCACATACTGATCCCGCAGCAATGCGTCCCAAAGTCCCATGCGTCACAGGCCTGTGCCGTAGCCTTATGGCTTCAGTTCCATCCGGCTGATCGTCGGCTCGTACAACGCCTGAATCACGTTGCCGTCCGGGTCGGTGAAATAAAAGGAGTAACTGCCGTCACGATGCTGCTTGGGGGGCTTGGCGATGGTGGAACCGTATTGCCCCCCTTCGCGCTGCACCTCGCGGAACAGGTCGTCAACGTGGGCGGGGCTTTCCAGAATCACGCCGAAGTGGTCGAGTAACTGGCCTCGCGGCGGCTGGTACTGGGCCAGCTCAGCCTGGCCGATTTGATGCAAGGCCAGATTGTCGGACCCCGAGCTGAAATACACGTTGTCCGGATCCGGCTCCCAGACGACCTTCATCCCTAAGAGATGTTCATAGAAGGCGCGTGATCGGGCCAGATTCGTGACGCGGAGGGCCAAATGTCGTAAGCCTCGATGAGGCGTCATGCCGCAATCTCCTGGCGCGTATAGTAGGTGCGGGCCCACCATCGCGTCAATCCTCAACCGCCAGGGTTGAACTTTCCCCCGGCGATCATTTTGCGTCGGCCGGTCATGTTTGAAAACTCTGCGGCTGTGGTACGATCGGGTATCGTTTGTTACGAACCAAAGGAGCTTGGAGCTATGTTGGCACGATCCGTCCTCGCACTCGTGGTGGCGCTCATCGGACTCAACGGAACAGAATCTCACACATTTGCCGCAGAGCAGGCCGCACTGCCCAAAGAGATCACGGGAAAAGACGGGGCACCGCTGGTGCTGATTCCTGCGGGCTCGTACCCCATGGGGGTGCCGTTCGGCGACCGTGACGGTGGACGCGATGAATATCCCCGCCATGTCATTGAGATCGATCCGTTCTACATCGACAAGTATGAGGTCACCAATGGACGGTACTTGGAATTTGTGAAAGCCACCAATCACCGCGTGCCGCAAAATCCCAAAAATCCCACCCGGAATCTCTGGGAAGGCATCGGCATTCCCGCCTCCCTGGCCGACCGCCCGGTGATCAATGTAGATTGGGCCGATGCCGACGCCTACTGCAAATGGGCGGGCCGACGGTTGCCGCGTGAAGCCGAATGGGAGAAGGCCGCCAAGGGCAATAATGATTGGCGCTTTCCCTGGGGCAACGTCGAGCCCACCAACGGCCATTTGAACTTCAATCAGAAATGGATCGGCGAAAAGACGCTGATGCCGGTGGGCAGTTACGAGAAGGGCAAGAGTCCATACGGGGTCTACGACATGGCCGGCAATGTTTGGGAATGGGTCAACGACTGGTATGACGCGAAGTATTATGAAAAGAGTCCCGACAAGAATCCGCCGGGCCCGGACAGCGGCGAGAAGAAGGTCATCCGGGGAGCCGGCTGGCAGAATGAGACCCCGACCGTTCGTATCTTCACCCGCGTGGACAGCGACCCGACCATGAGAAACGAATCGACGGGATTCCGATGCGCGGCGGATGCCAAGTAACCCAGTCGGCTTCCTAGCCGGCGATTGAATCACGGAGTGCGATGGCCAGTGCAGGGTATCACGGGTTGACCGTCGTCGCATTTGAATCGCGCATGGCGGCCGAAATGGGGCGACTGATCGAGCGCCACGGCGGCAAACCACTGGTAGCGCCGGCCTTGCGCGAGATTCCGCTGGAAGACAATTCCGCCGCGTTGCAGTTCGGCGAACAGCTGATGCGGGACGGGTTCGACGTGCTGGTGTTGATGACCGGTGCCGGCACAACCACCCTCTTTGAGGTGCTGCATCGCCGTTATTCCAATGACCAACTCGCCGCAGCCCTGCGCAATACCCTGTTGATCGCCCGCGGCCCCAAACCGGTGGCCGCACTCAAAGTCCTGGGATTCCAACCGACGTTCACGGTCCCGGAGCCCAACACCTGGATGGATGTCGTCTCCACATTGGACGCCCACCGGCCGGTCAAAGGGTTGCGCGTGGCGGTGCAAGAATACGGGCTACTGAACCGCGACTTGGTGGAGGCGTTGAAGCAGCGCGGAGCCGCTGTGGTTTCAGTCCCCGTCTACCGCTGGGCGCTCCCGGAAGACACGGCGCCACTCAAGCAGGCCATCAGGCAGATCCTGGAAGGACAGGTGCAGGTGATGCTGGCGACCAATGCCGCACAGATTGATCACGTGATGCTGGTCGTCGAGCAGGAGGGAAAGACGGAGGAGTTCAAAACGATCTGCCGGAAACTGGTCATCGCGTCTATCGGTCCCACCGCCAGCGAACGCATCCGCAGCCACGGACTGCCGGTGGATTTCGAACCGTCACACGGCAAGATGGGCATTCTCGTGAAGGAAACGAGCGAGCAGGTTCGCATACTTATGGCGAAGAAAGCGGTCGTGTGATCTTATCCAGGACCAGGTCCCTGAGCACTGAGACGAACTGATTTGTCCTCCGCTGTGGTGGAATCGTGAGGTGGGGCACCTCGTCCTACTTCCCCTCCGCCGGCTGCCCGGCGACTCCTTCGTTCACATCTCGCGCACAGCGGAACCCCATCCAGTTCATCTTGGTGTTGGGATCCGTCCCATTGCGCTGCGCGACGCGGACGCTGGGCGTGCTGTCGATCCAGCCTCCGCCGCGAAAACCCCGCTGACTTCCGGTCTCGGGCCCTTTCGGGTTCTTGTCCGGCCCGGTGCTGTAGTATTTCGGGTCGTACCAATCCGCAACCCATTCCGACACATTGCCGGCCATTTGAAGCACCCCATAAGGGCTGGCGGCATTGTCGTACTTGTCCACGGAAATGATGGGCGGATAGAGCAACAGTCGTTCAGGACGATCCCGCACCGGTCCTGACAGACCCGTCCGGCCGAAGTTCGCTCGCGAGAGTCCGGCCATTTGATTGCCCCAGGGATAGATGCGCCCATCCTCGCCACGCGCGGCCTTTTCCCACTCCGCCTCGGTCGGCAACCGTTTCCCTGCCCACTTGCAGTAGGCCTCCGCGTCGAACCAGGACACATGCATCACCGGGTGGCTGACCATCGTCTCCTGAAAATTCCCGCCGTCGTACTGCCAATCGATCAGCGGGGCGAGGTTGTGCGCGAGGACATACTTCAAGAACTGTACGGTGGTGACTTCGTACTTGTCGATCTCATAGGCATCGAGATAGACCTTCCGCTGCGGAAACTCAGCCAGGTAGGAATTTTTATCGATCTTCTTATCGCTCCCCATGAGGAACTCACCCGCCGGGATACGGATCATCTCGTCATGTGCCGGCAACTTGGCACGCTCCATCGCCAGCTTCTTTCCTTCCGGCGTCCATTCACGAACTACGTCCGCGACATCCAACGCATAGAGAGATCCGCTCATTCCCAGTAGCGCCGCGCCCAACACCCACATTGCGAGACCTCGTGTACGCACCATGACACTCCTTTATTGAGGGATCACACCTTGTTACATCGGCTGGTGATTCGGCTCCGCAGCAGCCGGCTGGTGATCAAATTCTTCCAATGGTTCGAAATTGAGCGGCAACTGAAATAGATAGTCGATCAAGGGCCGGAATTTCACATGCTGGTACTCGACGATCCAACTTCCATCCTTCTTCGCTAGTTTCATCGGAAAGTGAATATCGGTCGCGAGCCACTGGTAGTACACTTCGGTCCGCTCCCCCTCCTTCACCGTCACCTCATACAAGGTCGTCGGGTGCCCCTCGCGCGTTTCCGTGCCGATTTCCTCGCGCGACACCTCCCCTTCCAGATGCTCCGTCACTTTGAGATCCTGCTCGGCCTTGTACGGCACGGTCTTGAAGTGTTTCATCCTCGATAACAGGAGCCAGACCACCTGCTTGTCCTTCCGGACAATGCTGACGTTGACCGGACCCATCGTATGATGCTCGATCCGCCACATATTATCGCGGTAGTAGATGTTGGCTTTCTGAGTCCGGCCATTGATCTTGGTTACCTGATCCGCCGTGAATTCCAGCGCCACGGCGTTCCCGATGCCGATCGTCCACAACAAGGCCAGCGCCCCTACCAGCTTCCAGGACCACATCCGCCGTATCCTACCGATGACCTGCCTGAATTTTCCAGTCTGCGTCATGCACATGGCCATACCCCTCGGGACTCGCAGTCCACTCAGTTAATCGCTCCCTTGGTCCCCACCCCATCCTCATCGTCCAGCACGCGGTGCAACCGGCGCACCGAGCCCGGTCGCGAACCAGATGCCGAGACATCCTCGCTACACGTTCACCAGCGGCTCTGTCTGCTGAGATCGGCGTCACGAGATGGGGGCGGCCTGCATCCCTGGATCAGAGATACCCCGCCGCATGCGCCGTTGCTGGTTCAGCCTGCCCGGCAGAAAACCGGGCAGGCGCGTGGCCCCTTGGAGAGGGGGTGTTCGACCTACGATTTCGCCTTAATACATTCGATATCCAATTTAATAAACACCTCGTCGCCGACCACGAGGCCCCCGCTATCAAGCGCCTTATTCCACACCATGCCGAAGTCTTTGCGGTTCACTTTCCCTTCGGCCGTAAATCCGGCGCGGGTATTGCCCCACGGATCCTTGGTCACGCCGTTAAACGTCCCTTCCAGCGTGATTTCCTTCGTGACACCATGTAGGGTCAGATCGCCGACCGCGATATAACCGTCGCCGGCTTTCTTGTAACTTTTCATCTTATAGGTAATGGTCGGGTACTTCTCGACATCGAAAAAATCAGGGTTCCGCAGATGCGCGTCGCGCTTTTCATGATTGGTGGTCACCGACGCCGTCTTGATCGTCGCTTCGAGCGCCTTCACCGTCCCGGCCTCGGGGTCCATTTCGATGAATCCGGTGTAATCTTTGAAATGCCCGGTCGTTTTGGACACCACCATGTGCGCCACCTTGAACTCCACGATCGAATGATCAAGATCGACGTCATACCGGGCCGTCTCCGCCTGCACAACCGCTGCACCGAGCAACATCCCGGCTCCAAGACACCACATGGTGAGCACACGACCGATCGATTTCGTCATAGCTACTCCTTTGTGGAACCGCTTGGTGCAGTTCCGTCCTTCGGTGTTGGGGATGCGGGCGGCGCAGACTTAGACGGCTTTTTCTCAACCGTCATCTGCACATCGCGCGTGGCGACTTTCGCTCCCGTTCTCATGCGCACATGCACATCGACCACATCGCTGCCGAGATCGGGCGGAATCGGAGGGAACGGCTGCGCATGGATAATGGTCTGTAATCCCGCATCGTTGACATCCCGTGCCCCGGAACTCTTTTCCAATTGAATCACCTGGGCCACGCCGCTTGCATACATTTTGAAATAGACCCTAACGGTTTCGCTGCTGGGTGCGCGACGGATGGAACGGATTTGCCGGCTCCAGTTCCGGCTGATCAAATCGCTGACCTGTTTCCAATAGGCTTTCGATTCGCCGGGCGGGGGCAGGGGCAGCAAATCTTCCTCGGCGATCGTCGCATTCACGGCCAACACCTGCTCCGTCGCCTTTTGCACGGCCGCGGCATCGGCATCAGAATTTTCGGCCACCGGCCCCGGCTGGACTTCGGCTTCGGTATCACTGGGGGGCGGATCACCGAGTGTGACGTAGACATCACGCTTCAAGAATTCTTCCAGTCCCGTGATCTTCGCACGCGCAAACGACACCCGAACTCGCACGGCCTTTGGATGCACCGTGGTGCGGCTCTTCAGCGTCGAGTTCGGCTCGAGAATGACCGTGCCCTGGTAGACCGAGGCCGTCGGCTCTTCGCTCAGGGACACCGTCTGGCTTTGAAATCCGTTGGACTCGATGATGGCCATGACGGATTCCGTTCCCGCCGGCACACCCCCCAACGTGATACTCAACACCACGTCTTTTCCGGCTTGCACCGATCCATCAGGCTCGGTGCTCACCAAATCGAACTGGGCCCATCGTTTGGGCGCAGCCGGAGCCGGGTTGGCAGAAGGCCCGGCCAGGGCACCAGCTACAGGCGCGCCGACACAGATCAACAACGCCACCGCCCCGATTAGCCCCCTGCAGAACGTGTCACACTGGCGCAGCATGCTGGCATCCTACCCAGGAGCCTGACCCAGTTCAACCCGTTTTTTCCGTCGTCACGAAGGCCACCAGACATCATCAGGGCACAGGCGCGCAAGCGTCCGCCCCGGTACAGGCAATCCCCGACACCCCATCGAGTGACGCTCCGGCGCAGCAGTCTAATCCCCTTGGCGGATCATGACATCGCACTCCACACGATGCCTCTTTCACTCCTTGACTAGGCATTTCACGCCGTCTTGTTATAATGGACCGATGCGTGCGCTCGTCAAAACTGCCGCCCAACCCGGCCTCACCTACACCGAACGCCAAGACCCAACACCTGGCCCCAACGACGCCGTCATCCGAGTCAAAGCGACCTCCCTCTGCGGAACGGATGCTCATATCTACAACTGGGACGCCTGGGCTCACAGCCGGATTCATCCGCCACGGACGATCGGACATGAAATGTGCGGTGAGGTGGTCGCGGTCGGAACGGATGTCAGCCTGGTGAAGGTAGGCGACTACGTCGCAGCAGAATCACATTTGACCTGCGGCGCCTGCTTTCAATGCCGCACCGGCCAAGCCCATGTCTGTAAGAACTATCGCATTCTCGGCGTCGATCTCGATGGATCGTTTGCCGACTATATCGTGCTGCCTGAGACTGTCCTCTGGAAGACGTCGCCGGACATTCCCCCGGAGTTGGCCTGCCTGCAAGAACCGTTGGGAAACGCCGTCGATGCGGCACTCGTCGAGGACTTGACCGGCCATACCGTCCTGATCACCGGCTGTGGCCCGACCGGCCTCTTCGCGGCCGCGGTCGCCCGTACGGCCGGAGCCGCCACCATTATCGTCACCGACGTCAGCGACTACCGCCTTGGATTGGCGAAACAGGTGGGGGTGGATCACATCCTGAACGCAGGAGCCGACAGCTCGGAAGCCATCGCCGCCGCCATTCAGGAAATCACCAACGGCGAAGGCGTCGATGCGTCATTGGAAATGTCCGGACACCCGACCGCGCTGCACCATGCCTTTCGATCCGTAAAAAACGGCGGCCGGGTCACCTTGTTCGGTATTCCCACCGGGCCCGTCACCTTTGACCTCGCCAACGAAGTCATCTTCAAAGGCATTCGCGTCCACGGCATCACCGGCCGCCGCCTCTTCAGCACCTGGTATCGCCTGGCTGGACTCTTCAAGGCCGGCCTCAACATCCGTCCTGTCCTGACCCACACCTTCCCCCTCAAAGACTTCGCCCAAGGATTTGAATTGATCAAATCCGGCCAATGCGGCAAAGTAGTCCTGTTTCCATAACCTTATTTTCCGTTGTACCTTGCACGCTTTCTAGTTCACCTTTCATGAAGACGATGGCGTACACATCCCTCAAGCGAGCGGCGGAACAGCAATTGGCGGACATCCGCTCGGCAGGCCTCTACAAAACCGAACGGCAGATTTTAAGCCCGCAGAGCACCGAGATTCGTGTGGCGCAAGGCGAGGTCATCAATCTCTGCGCCAACAACTATCTCGGCCTGGCCAATCATCCGGCGGTCAAACAGGCGGCCGAGGACGGCCTCAGGGAATTCGGCTACGGAATGGCCTCTGTGCGTTTTATCTGCGGAACGCAGCACCTACACAAGCAGCTGGAGCAGGCCATCAGCACGTTTTTCGGCACCGACGACAGCATCCTCTACAGTTCCTGTTTCGATGCCAATGGGGGACTGTTCGAAACGCTGCTCGATGAGCGGGACACCATCATCAGTGACGCCTTGAACCACGCCAGCCTGATCGACGGCATTCGTCTCTGCAAGGCCGCCCGCCTGCGGTATGCCCACGCCGACATGGCGGAACTCGAAGCGCGATTGGCTGAATCGGCAGGGAGCCGCGTGCGGATGATCGTGACGGACGGGGTGTTTTCGATGGATGGCGATCTGGCCAAACTGGACCGCATCGTGGACCTGGCCGATCGCTACGAGGCCGCGTTGGTCGTGGATGATAGTCATGCCACCGGCGTGCTGGGCAAGGGTGGGCGCGGGACTCCCGATCATTTCGGTGTGGCCGGACGAATCGACCTCATCACCAGCACATTGGGCAAGGCACTTGGGGGCGCAGCCGGCGGTTTTACCACCGGCCGCAAGGAACTCATCGAATTGTTGCGGCAACGCTCACGACCATACCTCTTTTCAAACAGCCTGCCGCCGGTGATCGCCGCAGCGGCACTGAAGGCCCTGACCTTGGTCGAGCAGGGCGAGCACTTGCGCGCCACCCTGATGGAACAGGCCCAGTGGCTCCGGAGTCGGCTCACGGCTCTCGGCTTCACCCTTGTGCCCGGCCACCACCCGATCATTCCGGTCATGTTGGGGGATGCGACGGTGGCCGCGAACATGGCCGACCGTCTGCTGCAGGAAGGCATCTATGTGGTGGGGTTTAGTTATCCGGTCGTGCCCAGAGGACAGGCGCGGATTCGCCTGCAACTCTCGGCGGCCCATACCCGCGCACAACTCGAGCGAGCCGTTGGCGCCTTTTCCACCGTCGGCCGCGAGCTCAACGTGATTCGTTAGCCGATCACTCCCGAATCGCGTTCCGCCGCTTCTGGATGTAGGCGTTCTTCACAGCCGTATACAAATCCAGCGTGGCTTCCTCCACTCCTTGAAACTTTTCCAAGTTCAGGGACCGATCATTGAGAATTTCTTCGACACGGCCGCCGATCTGCGCGATCGAGGAGGTAGTCCGGTTATGGTGCGCAACCAGTGAAGGCACCCCGTTTACCTCAATGATGGGAAACACCATCCAGTTGATCGGATTCAATGCAATGTCGCCGACATACCCGACGAGATCCCGCAGGGTAAACGGCGGCAGGAACGGCAGCACGACGTAGGGTCCCGGCTTCACCCCGTAATAACCCAGCGTCTGCCCTGTATCCTCCTCCGGCGTGGTGATGTCCATGTACTTGGCCACATCGACCAACCCGCCCAACCCGAACGTGCTATTCAGCAAAAACCGGCCGACTTCCGCCCCGGCGCCCGAGAGTTTGCCCTGGGCGAGGTTGTTGATCAATCGCGACGGAAACCGCATGTTGTAGAACAGATTACTGATGCCGATTTGCACGGGATTCGGCACCACCTTGTTATATCCCTGCGCGACCGGCTTGAGCACCCACCGGTCCACTTGGCGATTAAACTCGAACACCTTGGTATTGAGCGGCTCCCAGGGATCGTACTCCTCCCCTCCCGGCGGCTCGTCGCCTTTCGCAAAGGGATCGTAGAACGGATCTTCGGCCGGATCGAGATCCGGGACCTTCTTCTCGGCCGGAACGGCCGCGTTGGCGATCAACACGACTTGTGGTGATGCCACCTGGAGCGCGGCACGCTCAGCTGATTCGGAGCGGGTGTTCGACTGTTTCTCCGATGCCACAAGCCGCTCTTCCGAACCGGTATTCACGGTCGGGCGTCCAGGCCCACCGGCACATCCCACCATCAACAACAGCGCCACCACAGACACCGCACTCGCAAACCCCGTCTTGCTCACGCCTGTCCGCTGCACCATGCCTCCTTAGCAACTTACACCAGACGCCGCTCTCCCGCCGCATATGACCAGCGCGGCAAGCGGTCGCACTCTACCAGAATGTTCCTGCACTCGCCAGATGAGGAGTCGACTTCTGAACATCCGAGGCAGGTGACGCGCTCGCTCTACGTGATGCATCTTACCAAGCGATCCGCGCATGAACAGAAAAAACACACAAGCGGCAGCGCAGGGCACGCTTCTTCATCGACCGATCACGCCCGAAATAAATTCGTACAGTTTGGTGAAATAGGCCCGCCCACCGACCGTCGGCACATCATTGTGATCGGCACCCTGCACGACATACCACTCCTTCGGTGCTTTTGCGGCAGCATAGGCCCGTTGTCCCAATTCAATCGGAATGATGTCATCACGATCGCCATGCACAAACAGCTTGGGTAGAGAAAGCTGGGGCAGTCGGTCCTCCAGCCTGAACGAAGCCCCCAGCAACCAATGGACAGGCAAGCCCAGGTAGTGGTGGCGCGCCACCGCTTCGATTGAGGGAAAACAGGATTCCAGCACGAGACCCATCGCCGGTCGTTGGGTCGCTAATTCTCCGGCCACCGCGCCGCCCAACGAACGACCGAATATGACCAGGCGCTCCGGCCTAATTCGACGAACACGCGTGAGATGGTCATAGGCCCCGATCGCATCCTGATAGAGTCCTTCTTCAGACGGACGCCCCCGGCTCTTCCCATACCCACGATAATCGAAGAGGAACACCGAGAACCCCAACCGATACAAAGCACGAAGATTGTCCAATCGGTGGATCATATTGCCCGCATTACCATGGCACCACAGCAAGACCGCAGAACCGGCAGATTGCTCCGCATACCAACCGAACAGTTTCGTCCCGTCCGCAGCCTGAAACCAGACATCCTCCAACGGCACGCCGGCGGCGGCCGACCAGTCACGCTCTTCCCAGGGATGGGGATGATAGACGAAGAATTGATCGAGCAGACTCATGACGTCTCAGAAGCGGAGTCCCGCACCGAACAGCCCGTAGTGCGCACGAAAGTCCAGCGCGAGACTGTCCCAGTGGTAGTTGGCTGAAAAATGGCGATATTCGCCGAACACGAACACCCTGGAACTGACCATGACCTGCACACCGGCCAGATACTGATGGCCGAAGGCACGGGCAGAATCAAAATCTCTGTCGTTCCGGCCGATGATATTGGGATTGAGCAGCGTTCCATGCGACCAGCCGCCCCCGATGCCGATGTACGGAGTCACGGTCTCGCCGGGATATCTGAGCACGAGATTGAACATGGTATTCAGCACCAGGAGATTCGAGCGCCCGGTTCCATGGTGCTGTCCGTTCGCAGTATTGGGAAACGACAACGCGCCGCCGTGCGCGGACGAATCGATCTCGATGCCGAGCATCCGTCGTGTGGCGTGGGGGAACAGGCCGATTTTCAGGCCCGCGCCAAACCCCTGCCGAATCGAACCCGACACCGTGCTGCCCTGATTAAAAATCGGCTCATCGCGCGGCCAGCTTCCCAACAGATAGGCGGCTAAATCGACCTCCCCGAATTCAGCGCTCCTGCCGGATACGGGATGCCATGCAGAACCGATCAGAACGAGGATCAGGATGGGGACCCACATACACCGTCTACCGTACCATGCAGAAGGTGACGGGGCGAAGAACGAAAAAAGGGTCTTCGGGAGAAACTCCCGAAGACCCTTTTCCTCAGAGGGACAACAAGCGTGATCAGCTGCCCTTAACGATCGTGCACCATTCGCCAAGGATGCCGAGGATGTTCTTCGCCGAGTGATCGACCGACGCCACCGTGGTGATTCCGCCGGCCGCTTTCGCCGCCGAGACGCTGGCATCACCGGTTGCCACCCAACCGAGGATGGACGTACCGCAGGCCTTGCCTTCCTTCGTCGCGCTGTTGTGGGTCGTGGCCACATCGCCGTACTTCGTTTCGTTGTAGATTCCACCCGCCATCGGAGACGCCACGATCTGACAGCCCGTGAGGCTGAGATACGCCGCGCTGATCAGGCTCAGAGAAAACAAGACGGTCACCTTCTTCATAAGTCCTCCCTCTCGAGGTTAGTTGATGGCGCCCACCAAGTTGGGGCTCTACGTGGCGGGAGTATAGGTAACCTCTCCAGGCTTGTCAATCGCAAAGCCGGTTCGTGCCACGTACCATTACGTCTGACCGTACTAACCCTAGGGCCATATGACTCCATCAAGCAACAACTGTCGAGTTCGATTCAGAATGTGATCCCGAAACCGGCCGCCACAATATGCGTCCGAAAAGTCAGCGATGTCGTTGGTCCCGATCCTCCGGAGGAGCTTTCGCTCTTCCAGTCGTACGCGGAGCCAAAATACTTATACTCGCCAAACAGGTAGAGTTGCTTATTCATGTAGGCACGCGCCCCGGCCAAAAACTGGTAGGCAAAGGCGGCATCACTCCCCTTACCCGACAATGAAGCGAAATTCGTCTGCAGGTTGAGATCGCGGAGCTGCGCGTACGACACACCCGCGCCGGCGCCCACGTATGGTTGAATCGTATCCCCGGGGTACCGCAGCAATAGATTGACCATCGAATTGATCACCAGCAGATTGGCGTCAGCACTCGGGAAAGCCCCTCCGGGAGTCTTCAGCTTTCCGCCATGTCCGAACACTTCGCCCTCCAATCCGATCACGCCTCCCATCGCGCCGGGATAGACACCGGCTTTGAGTCCCCCGCCGGCTGATCCTTGAATGTTGGTCCCTAAGAACGGAGTATTCCCAACGCCGTTGCCTCCAAGCGACAAACTCTTATCCACCGGGAACGTACCGAGCAGATATGGAGCGATATATGCCTCCGTCTTTCTCAGACTGCTCACCCCGGACTCCTGGGCAGGCCCATCCTGGGCCTGCCCATTCGACAACAGACCGAGGCTCCCCCCAAGCACCACACCGGCACAAAGAACCACTCGCAACAACAGCATAGCCCCTTCCCCTTTCTTACAGATGACCTGATGCGCGAACGCCGCAGCCTCAGGTTGAGGGCTCCTAAGTGCCATGAATGCCTACCGTGTGCTACCCCACGTATATGTGCCCTCATCCTCCTTCGGTATAGCCCAGCTTGGCCTCCGTAGGATTGCAGGGGATCCTGCTTCGGCCACATAACACCTCACGTGATCGGCTCACATCGTGGTGTCCTGGCAAGCGCGTACGTTGACGGTTACACACAGTACAAGGAGGGGATGATGGCGAGGGGATGGCACACAATGGCAGCGTTGACAGTAGTGGCGATGATGACTTCCGGCTGCGCCACTATCGTTCATCTTGGTAGCAACGAAGAGCTCAGCGTGTCGTCAGAGCCGCCCGGCGCAACAGTGGTCATCGACGGGACTGAACGGGGCGTGACCCCACTAGCCACCAAGGTGGAGCGCAAGAAAGATCATGCCGTGGTCCTGACGAAGGAAGGCTTTGAGGAGAATCAATCACGGGTCGAGAGCCATATCTCCTGGTGGATCGCGGGTAACGTCATCCTCGGCGGCCTTGTCGGCATTCTTGTGGATGTGATGAGCGGCGGCGGGTATACGATCGAACCTGACAAGGTCGCTGTCACCCTGAAGCCGGTCGAGGGGGGTGGCAGCTCTCCGGCACCCTCACTCTCTAGCCTCACACAATCTCCCCCCATTCCGTAACCCACCCCAGCCGTACAGGCGTCCTAGAAAAACGCCTGCACGGTGAACAGCACGTCATTGTCGTGATCACGGTGGTTGTATTCCAGACGAAGGGCCCAGTTCTGCGCCAGCGTATAGCGTTGTCCGACCGACCAACGGACATCATCGGATTGTTCTCCTAACGCATAGCGAAGATAGCCAGCCGAGGCCAACAGGCGCCAACGCTCGGCAAGATCGACGTAGAACCCTGCCGATGCACCGCCTCCGATCCGATGCCGCTCCTCATACGCCCGGCTGTAATTCCCCTCTACCTCGGCAAACGCAAAGAAGACTTCGCGCCGCAGCAGATGCGTTTCAGCCGACGCGCCGATTCCACCATTGACACTCCAGTTACTGCAGAGTTCACACCCTCGGTGCGTGATGGTCTGCATGCCCAGATTCAATTTCCACGACGGCGCATGAAACAGGCCGTCGATTGGAGAAAGGGACACCACGTTCAGCAAAGTCGCCCGCTCAATCCGCGTCTGCTCGGCCCGGTTGTAGTGTCGCAGACTGAGGGAACCCACTTCGATCTGCGCATCCGGCGTGTACCCGGGCTCTGGATCGAGCAGATCATGATAGGCGGCACGGACCGTGATCTCTTCGAACGTATCATTGTTACGCCAGCCTCCTCCCAGCGACGCACGCGACGTGCGGTGCCCCACGTCCGGCTGGGTGGCAAAGGGGCGTATCGAGATGTCTTCCGATGGAATACGTAGGAGGCTTCGCGCCGTGAGAATCTGTCGATTGTGGACGCGAGCCGATGCCGCCTCGGCTTCATCGCGTTCACCCCTGTAGCGCACATAGTCCGATGCCACATCTAACACAAACGCCTGGCGCGACAAGGGCAGGCTCCGCAGCTCCTCAGACTGCGCGGCTGTCGCATCGCGCACGACTCGCCTGACCAGTTCGTGTTCAGACACGGACAAGTGCTCCCGCTTCCGACGAATGAGGGTGACACGGGATGGGCGAAACGCGATGTCGGTTACCAAACTCGGTTGGGCGGCAAGCAGGCGCACGGTATCCGCGGGGATGGTCCAAAAGCCGAACTGCTCTGTGAGGTGCAACGAGGGGTCGGCATATTCCAGCAATGACAAGAGGTGATACGAGCAATTTTCCTTGAAGAAGAAATAGTCGAAGGACGCGTTCCCCAATTCCCATGCGTGCATCAGCAATCGTCGGATTTGCGGCTCGCCAAAGTTCAGTCGGTACTCCCAGATATCGCGATTCTCCATGTCCCGGTACTCCTGCACTTTGAGGTAGTAGGGAATGGTCGAAAAATACCCCCGATACCCACCGAAAATACCCCGCACGGGATAGGCCAGGCCTTCGTCCTTCGGGACATCGGCGGCGAAATTAATGGTGTAGGCGAGGATGCGCGTCTGAGGCGTCTGCCCTTCCTGATCGATCCGGAGCAGCGTGTGGCCGAACATGGACGCCGGGTTATTCATGAAGGCCGATGGAAACACCAGCGTAATAGACCGAGCGTGAAACTCTTCAATCCATCGTTCGAAGCGCTCGCAAGGCATGGGCGGAAGCTGGCCTGGATCAAAACCAAGACGATCTTGGAGCCACGCATACCGCGCCACAAAGGCACATTGAGCCGGCTGCTTCGATCGACCGACCAACTCCGGTGAAAAGAATTGAGTCAGGGTGGCGTCGAGCTCGGCCTGAGGATTGGTCTTGCCTTTGGGAGAAAGAAAAAATCCGGGTTCGTCTTGTTCGCTCGTATAGCCGCCGAACAGATCCGCGCGATAGTGAAGCAACAAATGCCACTCACGCTCATCAGCCAGATGCGCGTCGTGAGCCCGCTGAAGCAGGTGCGAAAGATAGGGCGACGGTGGCTCCTCCGCCTGGACAGAGATTGCCCAGAGACAGGCGGCCAACAGGAGAGTTAGGAGTTGCACGATCGGGGCAGAACAACACAGGGCCCCGGTCGATGACCGGAGCCCTGGTCGGATATGAATTAGCGGCTGACGACTTGGGCGAGGACGGGGCTCTTGGAGACCGCGTCATTCAACGTCTTCACCAGCGCGACGGATGCGGTCTCACCGTCCTGCACCAGCGCGGTGTACCGCTCCTGGGTCAAGGCGAAGAAGGCTGCATGCTGCTCGCTCGGTACGCCCATCAGGGTCGCCAGGGACGCCAAGTGTTCACCTTTCCCCTGCGCCATTTCCTGCGTCAGGTTCTCGAAGTTCAACAGCGCGAACATCGTGGTCTTTTGATCCGCCATGACTTGACCATCATTCGTACAGCCTGACGTGCCGGAACTGATACCGAACGTCCCGCTGCCAAACGTGCCGTTCGTCGTGGCCATCATGACCTGCGGCGCAATGTTCTTCTGGTTCTTATAATCCGCCCAGGCCAACTTTCCCAGACCGCACCCCGGACCGGTATCAGGATTGGCCGCCATGACCAAGCCGGCCTGTGACGCAACAGCGACCACACCCAACGCAACGATGACTTGTCTCAGCATACGTCCTCCTCCTCTCAACACGTGGATAATTACGCTCGCTCGACCGTCGGACAATCAGACAGCCTGGCGCATTATAGCCAAGCCTCCGCAGCATGTAGAGGGAAAAATCCCCTGCTTGGCTTCGGCTATTCCGCTCGATCGGCCAAGAGGATGTGTCTCGATTCAACGCTATCGTGGCCGAGCAGGAGCACCCCCACCGCTCGGGGCAAGTGAAACCGCTTCGGCCCGGCGGAACCCGGATTGAACAACAATACCCCGTCTCGCCATTCGGCCTTCGGCTGATGCGTATGCCCATACACACACACCGCTGGACGGAGGCGCGCCAACAGATCCATCCCGTCTTTCGTCAGCCGCCCGCCTTCATACAGACGATGGGTGATCGCAATTCGATGGCCCACCAACTCGACGAGCTGCTCGACCGGAACGCCGCTTGCTTCGAATCCGTCCACATTGCCGGATACCGCCGTCACCGGCGCGATTCGTTGAAGCTGCGCGAGGACATCCCCTCGGCCGATATCACCCGCATGCAGAATATGGTCGACTCCGGAAAAATGACGCAGGATCGCCCGATCAAACAATCCGTGCGTATCCGAAATCACCCCAATCCGCATCAGAGGCTCCGGGCCTATTTCCTATGCTCGGATGAACCCAGCGAATCCTGAACCAGCTTCCATTCGAAGGTGAACGGGTCCGGCGCCCGTTTGGGCAACGCGGCCAGTTCGGCCTTCAATCGTTCCGCACGGGCCGCACTCATGGGATGGGTGGAGAGCAGCTCAACACGTTCCTTGTCTTTCTCAGACAAGCGTTCAAAAAATCGGATCATGCCGTCCGGCGCGATCCGCGCATCAGAGAGCAATCGAAGGCCGGTGATATCGGCTTCCGTCTCCTGTGCGCGGCCGAACTTGAGCGTCGCCAGCTCCATACCCAACTGCTTCGCCAGGCCAAGCATGCCCTGCTGATCCCCCAACACAATGCCGACCACAGCGGCCAACCCCAACATTTTGACCATGCGCTCCATGCCGTGCCGTTGCAGCACATGGTTCAGCTCGTGGCTCAAAACCCCGGCCACTTCCTCGCCGCTTTCTGCCTTGTTCATCAAACCGGTAAACACCACCACATAGCCTCCGGGTAAGGCGAAGGCGTTCACCACGGGGCTCTGCACCACCGACACCTGAAATTTGTAGGGACTGTTGGGAATTTTCTCGGTCAGCCGCTGCGTCATCTCCTGCACGGCGCTGACCGCCGGCCCTTCCTTCAGGACTGTCTCCTTGGACAGGAAGTCCTGGTACACCGTTTCGCCCACTTTCTGTTCCCATTCGACGGGGATTCTATCGACCGCCCATTCGACGATCAGATCAGACCCGAACCACAGGAACAGGAACAGGCCAACCAGCACGCCAAGCACGCTGCTCCACAGCAGACGATGGCTGTGCCGCGCGCGCCGGACCTGCTCGGCCGCCCGCTCAAGATGCGCGGTCAACTGTTGCGGAGCTGTGCGGCGGAACGCGACGATCAAGGCCGGATCCTTGAGATACAACGTCCGGACCGATGCGCCGGCTTCCCACGACACCACCAGCTGATCATGATCCAGCCCCCCCGCCTCAACGGACATGGCCGTGAATGCGATAGCCTCTTCGCGAAGCACAGAGTCCCCGACCGGAACCATGGTCAACCCGTTGTCGGATACCGTGACATGACACGGAGCACCCGCGCCCGGCAGACCATCACCAAAACAGAGTGCATTGGGAACGAGGGGCATCTTCAGTACTCAACCCTCTTCACACGGGTGCTCAAAACGGCGGCCAACGCGGCCGCAGGCGAGAAAAAACCGGAGGCGTACCCTCGGGGGTACGTTGAGGATTTTTTCGAACCGAGAACAAAGTTGGCAGGCGTTTTCAGCGCCCGCCATTCAGTCGCTACTCCGAGACGGGGATGAATTGTCGTATCCAATTTCCAAAACTACCGGGATTGCGGCTTTGAATGTAGACAACTCCCGGACCACGGAAGCGACACACGAGTCCTTCACCCGACGTGAGGCTCGCGATCCAGCCGGATGAGGCCTTCTCGATATTGTACGTTGTGGTGGAGGTCCAGGCCACCAGGTGGCTGTTGTCGACGATGTACTCTTCGTTCGGCTTCAGCTCAATTTTATGGATGGCGCCGAAGCTGTTGAGGACGAGCTGGCCGATCCCACCGATTTTGAGGATAAAAAATCCTTCCCCGCCCAACAAGCCGCGCGTGAGGCTTTGCATCTTGCTCTCGATCTTCACGCCCTCCGCGCCGGCCAGAAACCCGTCCTTCTGCACCATGTATTCATTCACACCGTCGAGGTCCAGCAAGACAATCTCACCGGGCACCGTCGGCGCCAGCAGAACCTCACCCGCCCCGCGGCTGGCCCGGAGGGTCTGAAAGAAAAATTTTTCGCCGCTTAACATCTTCCGTGACAACGCGCCCAGGAATCCGCCCTCCATCTTGCTTTCAATGTCGATGGTCGGCGAGGCGGCCACCATGGCCCCGGATTCGGCCTTCACCGTCTCATTGGCATCCAAATACACCCGCACCATCGGAAAAGCTCCGGGATACAAAATCTCACACTTCATCGATCGTTCCTTTCGTCAAACGACAGCCCCTGGTGACCGGCATGATTCTGTGGAATGTCCCCCATCCTGTCAAGCCGACGACACAAAGTCGTATGCCGCCTTGATACTCTCAGCCGCCAGGTTCCTTCACTCCTTTAGATTCAGACGGAATCGACCGATAAGGCACTACCGTATCAGGCCCCTGCACCGTTCGCCCCAGCAGAGACCAGTCACATGAAACGCGTCGTGATCGAAGAACTCACGCCGGGGATGATCCTGGCCAAGCCTGTCACCAACAGCACGGGGTTGGTCGTGCTCCCCATCGGCGCGGAACTGGATGATGCGACCCTGGCCCGGCTCCAACGCCTGGGGCTCCCCTCCGTCTACGTGGACGGCGAAGCCGGTGGCGCCAGCGGGAAGACCCTCGATGAGTTGGAAGCGGAACTCGACCATCGCTTCCGACGCGTGATCGACGATCCAATCCAATACCAGCTTCGTGAAGCAATTCGCCTCCAACTTCGGGCGACACACGGAGTGTCCGATCCTCCGGAGGCACCGCCGACCACATGAGCCCTTCGGCCAAGGTAGACCTTCGACGACGGATTGAGCAGGTGGGGGAATTGCCGACCCTGCCCCATGTCGTACAGAAACTGGCCTCCATGATCGGCCGGCCTAATGTCTCCGCCGAGGAGATCGGCATCCTGATCGAAAAAGACCAAGTGCTGTCGGCCAAAGTCCTACGACTGGCGAATTCGCCGTTTTACGGATTCCCCTCGCGCATCGCCTCGGTCGCCCATGCCGTGGTGGTGCTGGGCCTCAATGTCGTGAAGGGCCTGACGTTGTGCGCCACCGCCTTCGACATGATGCGTAACGCCGGGATGAATGAACTGTGGCGCCACTCCTTGGGCGTCGCCATCACGTCCCACATTCTCGGCACGAAGGCGGGCCTGAAGAACCCGGAAGAAGTATTTGTCGGTGGGCTGCTGCACGATATCGGTAAGGTCGTGCTGTATGTGAAATGGCCTGATGTCGGCCAGCAGATCACGCAGGCAACCAAAAACACCTCCCACTCCCTGATGGAAACCGAACAGGCGCTGTTCGAGGTAACCCATGCGGACGTGGGGGGCTGGCTCGCCACCGCCTGGCATCTCCCGGCCAGCCTGCGGGAACCTATCCTCCATCATCACACGCCGGCGGCGGCGCAAGACGCGAAGCTGCAAACCGCCATCGTGCACGTGGCCGATGTCTTGGTGAAAGGCCTTGCCTGCGGCAACCCCGGCGACGATCTCGTGCCCCCGCTGTCGCGCCAGGCCTGGGAACTGGTCGGCTTGGACGCACAGAGCCTCGCCGGATGTCTCGCCCAAGCCACGGAAGAATTCCAAACCATCGACGACTATTTATGAGTGGGCTTCCTGCCAATCGACGGATCCTGCTCCTGCACAACGACCCGATCGAAATCGAGCGGTTGACGATCGGGCTCAATCGGTCAGGGTTCAGCGTCATCGCCGCCGATGCGGGACGATTGGCCATGCATGAACTGGTGCACGATCCGCCGTGCCTGGTGCTGGCGGCGGAAGGCACGAATGGGCGCTCGGCGGACACGCTGGCCCGGGAGCTACGCACCGATCCTTTCTTGGGGCGGCTGCCATTGATCATCCTGGTGCGGGATATCCGGGTCAACGATTTGGATTGGGCCACACTCGGCATCGACGATTACATTGCCGTGCCCTACCGCCCGGAGGAAGTCCCGCAACGGGTGCGTCTGTGTCTCAGTCGGCTTGAGCGTTCGCTGGACGCCAATCCGCTCACTCGCCTGCCGGGGAACAGCACCATTCTCCACGAAACGACGGCACGGATCGAAAGCGGCGCGCCCTTCGCGCTCGCCTACCTGGACATCGACAACTTCAAATCATTCAACGACCGCTACGGGTACGCCCGAGGCGATGAAGTGTTGGTGGTCACCTGCCGGATTCTCACGACCGTCGTGAGCGAACTAGCGGGAACGGACGGATTCGTCGGCCATGTGGGCGGAGACGATTTTGTGTTTATGAGTGTGCCGACCACCATTGAAGTCATTTGCCAGACCCTGATCAAACGGTTCGACTTGGTGATCCCGGATTTCTACGATCCGGAGGACCGCGCCAAAGGATTCATCGACTCGGTCGACCGACGCGGCAACCACGAACGCTTTCCGATCATGAGCCTGTCGATCGCCGTCGTGACCAATGAACATCGCACCATCTCCCACCCTGGCGATGTCAGCAAGATTGCCTCGGAATTGAAGAAGCTTGCCAAGAGCCAACCGGGCAGTGTCTACGTAAAAGACAACAGAAAGACAGAGACCGAAGACCCAGCCTCCGACTCACACGCAGCCTAGCAATCCGCGGGAGCACGGGAAGCTGAGGGACTGAAGGCGCCCCGCTACTAACGTGAGGATGTCCCCTCCGGAGCCTGGTTGCCGCCATTCCCCCCGTACTGGCGTCGCAGCTCGCGTCGATAGGCACGACGTTCCTCCGGGGACATCGTCTGAAACTTTTCCCGCAATTCCTTCCGCTGTTCGGGAGGGAGCGACCGAAACCACCGTCGGGCATTGCGCACCGACTCACGCTGTTCCAGCGGAAGCTGACGAAACTGTTGAAAACGTTCACGCATCTGCTGTTGTTGCTCCGGCGGAAGCGCTCGCCATTGTTTGAAGCGTTGCTTCGCCTCCTGTCGCTCTTCAGGCGTCATGGTGCCCCACTGTTGGGCACCCTTCCGCAAACGTTGCTGTTTTCGCGGCGGTAACTGATCCCAGCTGTCACTGAACCGCTGCAACAATTGCTGCTCACCCGGACTCAGCTGGTTCCACGGCACCGCTGCCGGATCACCCTGCGCCCAGGAAGGCATCACCCCGATGAACACCAGCATGATTCCTACCAACAGTATGTTCATGGGCCAGTTTCCATGCTCAGCGGGTCACGCGAACGGTCTTTGCCGGACGTTGGCGAGGGCTCCTGTGCAGGCTTGCGAGTTTCCGCGGGCATGCCGTTGAGATTCGGTTTCGGTTCGGCATGGGGCAGCGCAGCATGATCGTCGGTTGAGGTAAAGGGATCGATCCAACGGCCTTGCTCGTCCTGCCAACTGCCCAAGAAATCCAGCAACTCACCATCGGGCTCGTCTGCTGGCGGCGTTGATGCCGGCGCCGCGTCTCCAACCGCGACCGCCAGACAGACCAGAAGCATCAGTCCCGACCTACCCGGTTGTGGCAGTACCATCGGCCAGCCAATCGTAAAACTCGAAGTCTTCAGACAATTCGAGATTTTCCGGCGATTGCATTAGTTCGAGATCTTCCAACAGCAGAGGCGAATGGTTCACGCCATTCACCTGCCACAGCCACATCGTCACCGCCAAAGCGGCCATCGAGGCCAAGGCCAGAGCAGGGGCCCATCGAGGCCAGGGTCGCCGCGTGCGCGACAAGCTGACAGCATTCAGCCGCGCACGCTGCAGTGCGAAAACTGTCTTCCGATCAAGCTCCTCGACACTCTGATCAAGCAGACGCTTCGCCGCTGATGCCAGCGGATCCAGCTGCTCATCCGATCGTTGGTTCATGGCCAATGTGCTCCCAATCGCTGTCGCAAGACCTGCAGGGCACGAAACAAATGGGTTTTGACGCTGCCTTCCGAGCACCCCATGGCCCGCGCCGTTTGTGCCACGTCCAGTTCCTCCCAGATACGCAAGAGAAACGCCTGTTGCTGGCGCAGCGGAAGGGCTTGCAAGGCGACCTCCAATGCCGCACAGGCCCGTTTCCGCTGTACCTCCTCATCGGGTGCGGGCCCCGTCGAGTCGGGAACCTGCTCCAGCGGGTCTTCGCCCTCTTCCTCGTCCTGCGAACCGCGAAAGAACTCTCGCAGCCGATTCCGCACCCGTTCCCGTCGATACCAATCCCGAATGCGGCTTTGAAGAATACAATGAAACAGCGGCCCCCATTCCTCCTCAGGCCGCGCACCATACTTCTGGGCCAGTTTCAGCATGGCATCCTGGACGAGATCCAGCGCCTCATCTTCATTCCCCGTGGCGAGATGCGCCATACGAAATGCGCGCCGCTCAATCCCCGCCAGGAACCGGTCCAATGCCTGGATTCGATCCAGAGAGCCCACCCTCTCACCCAGGCAGAGGTCGCCTGGCTGTCCATCGACGGCTGCGGGAGCATGCCAGCCGCTCATTCCCCCACCCATTTCACATGCATCGAGAGGCCGGCCTCTGGAGAACAACCGGCACTCAACCATCCACCGATGCCCTCTTGCCGATGAGGCCTGCCCTGACAATCCTGCGGAGTCTCGTATGCCTGGGGCCAAAAACCGATGCAACCGCTCCGATTCTCGGCCTGCATCATCATGAAATCAAGGGTCGCTGCAGATCGCACCATGACACTGGGAAACATCCGTGCACTCCCTGATCCGCCCTGCCGGATGGCCGTCCTGTCTCGGTTCCGATGACACGCCGGACGAGCCACTCCCTTGAGAGGAGAAAACGCAGACACCCACGTCCGGTTGACCTGATTTACGATGGGATTTGATCGGGCTGAGAAGAGCCAACGCCCAAGACAAGAGGGATACCAAGCGGCATCGAGGAACAAAAGTGGCGGGAAGGATTATTTGGCGGCGCCCTGATCTATCCCCTTCTTCCCGCCGCTCCAGGCGACCGGCGGAATCTTGGCGACAAGGTCCAGCCGCTCATGCGCCTCATGGTCCTTGAGGTCAGGACCGACGCTGTAGAGGACACCTTTCTTGAGATTCACCAACATCGGCAGGCCCGTGAAGGGGTCATACACGCCTTGTCCGGCCTTGGCGAGCCTCGTCAGCAGGTCTTGTTCCGACGGTGTCCGGCGCAACCACGCCTGCAATGAGGCCAGTCTCAAGCGCGCGTCGGTTTCCAACACTCGACCGGCATAGGCCTCCCAGGTCGGGAGGGGATCGACTCCGACGAGGCTTTCGATGGGATTTAGCACAACATCGCTCACGCCGTACGGAGGCGCATGCACATATTGCGATTGCTTCGGCAAATCGGCATAGCGGCCGTCAGCCGCGGCCTTTCCGGCGACATCATAATACTCGGCATAGGCATTGAACCGACGTTGCTTGGGCAGGGGCAAGACCGCCGCAATCGCACCGTAGAACGGACGGGTAGCAGCCCGGTCACGGCTGATGGCCTCATCCACCGAGTTCGTGGCCAACACGAACTGACTCTGCATCGGCCAGCGAACGGACTGCTCCGCAGGCTCAAGCGGCCGCGCCAGTTTGGCCAACCGGCCGATCTGGCGTTCATCGAGGTCGGGCCGTTGGAACAGCCCCCCCATCACCGCAATGTCGTCATTCATGGCGGCAGCGGCCAGTAACTTCATCGGCATGGTCTTCGCCTGACCCAACACCGTTCGCCACGCCGTCAGATCGGTTTCGAGCCGGGCCACCCCTGTCTCAACATCCTGCGCAAACCCTTCCGCAACATAGAGCCGATGGGTCTGGAGGATCAGGGCGCAGTTCGGACTGATCGGTTTCCCGTATCCCTCGTCTTCAAACGGCTTGCTCAACCATTGTCGATACCGAGCCAACCCGACCTCGTTCTGGGACACCAAGGCCTTCACCCCACCGGCGTTCTGCGATATCTGCAAAGCCGGGTCTGAGGCCTTGAGCCACTTTCCGGCCGCCTCCGCCGATGCGCTTTGTTCCCCGCCGACTCCTGCGCCTTCCCCGCCGAGGCAGGTGAGCGCGAAGGCCTGATCGGCTCCTTCGACGCGTCGGTCCATCCCCACTTGAACCGGATCCTGCGTCGAGGACGCACCGAGGCCGAGGAGAAGGAAATACCCGTTCTTGGTCGAATCCTGCAGCATCTGCTGTGGCACCGATGTCATGTTGCGATAGGCCGCACTCGGCTGCTCCTCGAGAACCAGCCATGTGAGCGCTACTACCGCCACCGTTCCCCCGACGAGGAACAACACCAGCCCGACCAGGGCCAACACCATGACAACCAACGATCGCGTCGTGGACACTCCGGCGCCGACGAGCGAGGCCACCACCTCTCCCACGCGGGTCCACACAGGTTTCCCGGCAGGCCGGCTGAGCGCAGGGCGCTGAGGAGGCTCGTGCACAAGCACCGGGGCAGCCTCTGCCACCGGCTCAAGCACGGGCTCCTCCAGAGGCTCAGCGGGAGTCTCCTCGTGCAACGGCAGCGGAGCTTCAGCTACAGGCGGTTGATCAACAGACGGTGCGACCTCTGCAACCGCACCGGTGTCAGCATGAATCGGCGCGGCGGACTTTTTGAACCAGCGGGTCAACAGGTTCCCGCTGGAGGCAGCGGGGGGCGGCGCTGAGGACGAATCCTCCCAGAGAATCTTCACACCGTCATCGGCCACCGGCTCTAAGTGGGCTGTCGTCGCAGGCGTGGACTCCTTTGCTACGGGGAGCGCGACAGCGTCAGCCGGCACCTCTATCTCCGTCACACCAGCAGACACCACCGGCTCCGGGCCATCCACAGTCTCAACGGGGATGGGGGCCGGGACCGATTCTTCCACCGGAGCCATTGCCGCAGCCTGGATCTCCGCAACCGCCGACGACTGTTGAATGGAATCCGTCGGCACAGGCACGCACTCGATACGTTCAGCGAGGGGCTCACCGGTCGGAGCCTGAAGCGGACTGTCCACCTCGGGGACTGGCATCGGTTCCTGCCCAAGAATGGGAGCATCCTCTGAGGCCGGCGGCTGCACCCCAGCCTCTTCCACTTCAGCGGCGATGGGCTCGACCAATGGCTCAGGCAAATCTGGCGAAACAGTGACCTCCGAGGTCATTTCGATCGGGGCGGGCTCAACGATCTCCTGCACGGCCGTCGCGTCAACAGGTTCCACTACCGGCGTGACCACTTCCGACGCTGAGGCCTCCATCGATGTCTGTTGGCCCTCGGCAAGCGCGAAGTCTGTGACCGGCTCCATGCTGACAGGAGGCGGGGCCTCTGCTGCCGTCGGCATCAGCATGGTGCTCTCGGCCAGACGGAAGGCCGGCTCCGCAGACTGCACTCCCGTGACTGTCGAAAGCTGGTCAGCCTTCGACAACTCTCCCGGTAACAGATCCGGCACCGGTTCATGAATCGTCTGCTGTGTCTGCACGGGCAGCGGGGTCGATTCCCGTTGTGGCTCTATCGGAACATCTGGAGACAGAATCCTGCCCTCCGACGCGGCATCGGCATGCGCGTCCAGGGCGGGAGCGACCACGACGTCCTGTTCGGGGATCTCGTCTGTCGCCGCCGGGCCTGACAGCTCAGGCGCAGCCGGTAACACCAACGTGGGCTCCCGTTCGACACCGGCAGCCTCAGCCGTGACGGGGACACCCTCTGTGTCCGGCTCCTGCCGCGGAATCGTGACGTGCTCCAGTTCGATCTGCTCCCACGGCATGGGTGCCGACAACGAGCGAGCGGCAATGCCCGATTCGCCCAAGGGCTCCACCGCCGGCAGATCGGCCGGCAACGGGTCTGCATCGACACCGTCAGCAGAGTCGGTGACCACGGAAGCAGATGATTGAGCTGGAGGCTGATCGGAAACCAGTTCAGGCGGCTCATGTACCTGGGTCGATGCAGGCTCGGTGGGAGCTTGCATGGCCGCAACTGCCGCAAGAATCTCGTCCCACGTCAGCCCGGAGGACGTGACTTCAGAACGGGCCTGCCCGGCAGCCTGTTCCGACGTCACAGCAGAATCAGTCGCAGGCTGGGCCACCGCTGTTTCGCCAGGCAGCGTGGTTTCCACGCTGGGGCTGTCATCTGTGAGCTCAGCTGGTACAGCTGTCGAACTCGTCCCCTCCTGAACTTGATCCCATGGCATGGAGGCCGGGCTCGTCGGTGCCTGGGCAATCGGATGGCTGCTGGTCTGTGTGAGGACTTCGATGGTGGGAGGCGTCATCTCAGCCGATGCCGAAGGCTCGGTCGGCGGTGGAATCAGGATGGCCGTCTCCTCCACTTGGTCCCAAGGCATGGGTACAGGGGCCTTGGGCACCTCGGCGATCGGGTGAGTCCCACTCTGAGCCAGCACCTCCAAAACAGGAGGCACCGGGTCGACCATGGAGGTTGGTTCCATGACCGACTCAGTCGACTGGACAGGAGCTGGTGCGCTGGCCTCTTCCGCCACGCTCGCTTCCGGAGTTAAAAGGGGAGGGGCGATTGCCGCGACATCTTCCTCGACCTGATCCCACGGCATCGCCTTCGGGCCAGTCGGCGCCTGGGCAATCGGGTGCGGATTGGGTTCCGTCTGGACTTCGATTACAGACTGGGGCACGTCCGCAACCGGAGAAACAGGCACCGCCACCTCTTCCGTCGACGCAGCAGTCTTGTCGCTCACAGGCGGGAGATCGTGAACGACGAGTTCAACGGGCTCTGCCGCACCAGCTGCAAGGACAGGTGCCGGTTCGATAGATACCTCCGGTTCCGGCTTGGCATCAAAATCCACGGCTTGCGCCGGTGCCGGCACTTCGGGCGGCATCTCCTGTTGATTCATCACTGACGCCGCTTCATCCGGCAGGACCGGAGGCGCGATCGCTTCCAGCGCCTCCGTCGATGGCTCGGCTGCCGAGGCGGGCAACACCTCTGGAGTCACTGGCACCGTCGGCACCGAATCCATCTGCTCCCAGGGCATAAGCCCGGCACTCTCCACGGACGAGTCCGGCACCGCCTCAACAGCAGTCGGTTCACTCGCCACATCGGCAATCGTGGGCTGAGGGGCGGCCTGCAACACTTGCCCCGTCACGGTGTCAAACATAGCAGCGAAGCGGAAGGCGACCGGGCTCCCGGGTGCGAGCGCACGAATGCGCGCAAAGAGTTCACTGGGCCGATTCGGGTTCTCGGCATCGGGATCTTCCAGCAAGACTTCGACCGCCTTGCCGTACTCGGCCACCGCAGCCATGACATCGCCCTTTTCTTCATAGACATGTCCCAGCATTTCCAGGAAGGGGACATAACGAGGGCCCGCCGTGAGGTATTCACGCAAGAGCGACTCCGCCAACCAATAGTCCTGGCGCTCCATGGCCTCCCGGGCCAATGATTCGAACGCCGTCCTGGCGCTCATGAGACTGCCCAGCCGCAAATGCAGCGTGGCAAATAGCCGTCGCGCTTCGGCATTGAGCGGATCGAGCGCGAGAAGATCTTTCAACGCAGACGAGGCACGGCCGTACTTGCCGGCGTTCATTTGCGTAATGGCGTCTTCCAGCAACGCCGACTTTTTGTTATAGCCGATGCTGCCCTTCTTCTGGGTCTTTGGCGGGACTTTCTTGTCGGATTTCAGGGGCGGTTTTTTATCGAATCGCACGGGGTAACCCTATGACCTTCCAGATGTGTTGATCGCGCTTTGACTGAGTTGATGGAACGGCCGTTCCACCAGGATCGTGCGAGCCTGCTGGCAACAAGCACGAGAGCGTTCGGGGAAAAGCAAAGGAAGTGCCTTGGCCACAACAATGGTCCTCTTCTGAGCCATGGCGCACGGGGGGTCGGAACTGCCGTTCAGGGCCCTGCCTGTTTGCCAGATGATCCGACAGTGCCATGTAACTATCCTTGTCGGCATCTCTGGGTACGATCTTGATTGGGGATTCTCCTGTGCCAGTTCTGCTACAGCCGAAAGCAGGCCAAATCTCCGACAGGACATGGCAGTCAGGTTCATGGAGTGGGTAGATTGGGGGACCTGCGGGACACCAGAGGGTAAGCCAGAGAGGGCCGGACTCCTTCGTGCGCCGACACACAGTCGACGTTGAACCAACGGGCCTCCCAGCCGGAGCCGGTCCGACCATGCCGGTCGTGTGCCGACACCGGGTTTTATCTGCGGCAGGAGTTCCGTATACTTCCGTGAAGGAGTGCCTCCGTCACCATGCGCCGCATCCTCATTTTTACAGACCTGGACGGCAGCCTGCTCGACACGACGACCTATTCCTACCAGGCCGCCGGCGAAGCACTCGCGCTGCTTGAGCGGCTCGGCGCACCGCTGATCCTAGTATCCAGCAAGACCCGGTCGGAGATGGAGCCGCTTCGCCTCCGACTGAACAATCATCATCCCTTTATTGTCGAAAACGGCGGGGCCCTGTTCATCCCGAGGGGTACCTTTCCCTTCCCAATTGAGAAGGCATCGACTCGGAACGGGTACGAGGTCGTCGAAATCGGCACCCCCTATGCCAGGCTTCGCACCGCGTTGAACAGCATTCGAGAGGAACTCGGTTGTCGGTTGCTGGGATTCGGCGATCTCTCCGTTGAAGAAGTCGCCCACTTGACAGGCTTGCCAGCCGCCGAGGCGCTCTTAGCGACTCAGCGTGAATATGACGAGCCGTTTATTCTGGAAGACGAAGGAGTCGCTTGGGATCGGCTCTGTGCGGCGGCGGCCGCGCAAGGGCTGCGCTGCACCAGGGGAGGACGGTTTTATCACTTGATGGGCGCGAATGATAAGGGCATAGCCAGTAGGATGCTTATGTGGTGGTATGAGCGGTTGTCGGGGCGGGACGGGCAACGGCCGGTGACCATCGGCCTCGGGGACAGCCTCAATGACCGTCCCCTGTTGGCGGAGGTCGACTATCCCATCCTTGTCCGGAAACCTGACGGCTCCTACGATCCGGATGTGCAGCTTCCCCACCTCATCCGCGCAGATGGAGTCGGCCCGGTCGGATGGAACCGGAGTCTCACCGCTCTCTTGTCTCGTCTGTGAGGCTCGGCTGAGCCACACTCTCGTACCACCCTGAGCCAACGATACAGCGGTCGACGCATAATTACCCCTTTGGTGGAGCAGTAGGGCGCCGGCTCTGCAACCCTAGCAACAATCCACCGGCAAACCCTAACCCAACGGCGAAGGCCACCAACCCCAACAACGAGCGGTTGAACCGAAATGGATTCTGGCGCCGGTGCGGGTAGCGGGGCACCGCCGCCTCCCCGCCCAACCAACGTCGTGCTTTCGCCTCGCCATCGATTTCCGAGATTTTATTGGTCATACCATGTCCTTTATACGCACGCTCGGCAGTCATAAGTGCCTCAAATCATCGGGCGCGCCATTGCGCGTACGAACCGACAACCCCCGCTCGAGGTAGTCTTTGGCCAAATCTTTAGCGCCCAGACCAAAGGCGATCGCCCCCGCCATGACTATTCCGCCCAATGTAATACCGAACCCGACGACCACGATATTTTGTGCGATGCCCAGCTGCTCCAGCGCCATCGCGACGGCCAACAGTTGGATGCCCCAGCGGGAACAGGTCGCCACCAGGCGCGCGGGAGGCAGTCCTGCGTTGACCGCAGCGATCAGCACCGCCTGGGAGACGAAGTTGGACAGCAACCATCCAGCAATGAGGATCAGACTGGCCGTCACCAAATGCGGCACGTAGGCCAGGAACGACTTGGCAAAATCGTTGATCGGTTGCAGATTAAGTGCGCCCAACGCGGCGACGGTGGCAAAGATCATCACCAGCCAATAGGCTGCCTGCCCGATCAATCGAGAGGGATCAGTCTTTACTCCACCACGGAGCAAGGCGCCGGTGACACCCAATCGATCGAATAGTCGATCCAGCCCGACCACACGCAACAATCGTTCAAGAGCCTGACTGGCGGTCCACGCCACCACGAGACCCGCGAAGAAAATGATGGACATCGCCAGGAGGCTCGGCAATACCGCGAGCACCTGCCGCGCCATCAACTCCAGAGGGTCGAGGAGACCCTTCTCGAAAAATTCCTTCATAGTTCCCTCCTCCGGCCTCGACTGCAGCCTGCCTTCAGATGGACGGAATTGCGACCATCAACTGGTATGCGGTTCATTCCAACGCGCCACCAGGTACGACTTATCCTTTTCAAACGCCTGGCAGAGCGCCTCGATCCGGCCCTCGGCTTCGCTCGACGTCAGCCCCTGGGTATCCAACACGAACGAGGCAGTCCGCCCCAGATACAAGGGAGTGAACGCCTTCAACACGTGATCACGCGGCAACACACGATTGCGGTAGGCCACGGCGGCGTCATAGACGACTCGCGCCCACAGACTATCGGCGATGCGAAAATCCTGCAAGGCACAGGTTCCCAACGGTCGCAGGCTTTGCCTGGTCCCGGGAGCGAGAATTTGATCCCAGATCGTCCCCAAGTCGCTCAATCCCTGCCGGAAGGTGCTGATCATGCGATCGACATTCACGTTGACCGGCTCCACGCCGACTTCGTACTGGAACCCGAACAGGGGCACCGCATTCGAGCCATCCGTCTTGCCCCACACCGCATAATGATCTTCCATGAGGGCGAACACGGCGCCGAGCACCTGCACCAACATGGCCGACAAATCAGCGGCCGGGTCCTTGGGATTGTGGATTTTGGCACCCAGAAAGCTCTGGCACACCCTCGCCCCGCTGGCAATGGCCTCTGTCGTCATCCAGATGTCGATCCCGAACTTCGCGACTTCCGACTCCCACACATGTTTGTCCAAATAGTGCTGGGCCAATTGGCCGGAAAATCCGAAGTCCCCGCCGATCGGCTGCCTGATCCGGTGGCCATAAAGCGTGCGCGTCAACGGATAGACAATGCTGTTGGTGATGGTCCCGTCATATTTGTGCCGCAGGTAATAGGGCGCGACATAGTCGAACCCCTGCTCGAACACCGGACTCACCAGCAGCTCAATCCACTCGGGAGTAATGCTGCGCAAGTCCGAATCCACGACGGCACAGGCCTTGGCTTTCAAGCGGCGCGCGATTTCAAAGATCGTCCGAAATGCGCTGCCCTTTCCCGGAATCCCGTGATAGGGCGTGATGATCTTATGGAGCGAACTCTGTTGGTCCCCGATAAACAACGTCTTCAGGTCGACCACCGCTTGGGCGACCACTTCCTGCGTCCCGTCGGTCGACCCACCGTCCGAATTCACCAAGACGGCGCGGGCGTCGGGGAAATATTTCGCCAGGCCGGCACTCACCGCCTTGACCACATGACCGATCGTTTCGACATTGTTGAAGCTGGGAATGCCAACCAAAATATCCGTCTGGGCGAATTGGTCGACCTGCGCTTCCGTTTCCGGGGTCAGGGGCGTGGTATGGGCGGTATCAGGAAGATTGGAGCCAGGCGTCATACGTCTTTCTCGCACGCCTCCGCCCTGGCAACACTGTTATGACATGACCGAACAGAAGCGGCGAAAGGCAGGTGTGTGTACAAATGTCTCTTAGCTAAGAGACACCATCTTACCCAACGATGTCAAGCCAATCGACCGCGACACCGACCGTTGGTTGAATATGCGTGCAGCAGCGAACGACGCAAACCGAACCGGACCCATTGCGTCTGTTTTCCGCATAGCGAGGCGGCACCTGGACATTGGGCTGATGCCTTCATGCTTGCAATATGATTGCAGCGAGGAATTCGAACGACGGCAGGTGGGGAGAGGCCAGATGGGACGAGGTTCGACCGAATTATCCGGCATCCGAAATGACAATCTGTTCTCGTCGATCGCTACTGAACGGCGGCAGAGGAACATGTGCGCTGACGAAGTCGTTGAGACGAAGTTGATCATCGGCATCCATGAGAATGGGATCGACCCCGAGCCGAGAGTCATTCGCCCAACGGATCGTTGCCAACCTCACGGACAGCGGCCTCGGCTGTCCAGGAATATGCAGATGCAATTGGAGGAGATCCCCGGCTTGCAACCCTTTGAGTCCGGTTCGCGACCAACCCGGAATGGACAGGTCCAGCATTCGACCATTCCACACCAGCAATCCGTCCTCGGAACGCGATCCGGTACACTCGATAATAAACCGCGGGCGATTCTGTTGTTCCATCATCCCTCCAAGCAAACGCCTCGGCAGAATATGAAAAACAACAGATTGCGGGATAGTCCCCGAAAGTGGGGGACTTGCATGAGCCAACCGATCGTGGGGCGAGGATGCGCGGGAAGGCCGGAACGGCCAATGAGGTGAGGGACCTGCCCTCCCGGTCAGGCGACGCGGGAGGAATCCGAAGACTTCACCACTGACTCGACAAATCTGTGAATACGCGCTTCCGCGCCGGCGTTCATTTTGACCGTTTCGAGGCCGAACACTCGATCCTTCACCCACTGAACCGTCACCCCTTCCACATCAATGGCCTTGGGTTGATCGGGCAGAAAGACCCGCAGGGTGAGTTTCATACCGACTGTGACCGGCTTATCCCCCTCGATCCGCCAGCCCTTGACGGAAAGATCACAGACCTTGCCGGTCCCGACCAGCCCTTCCCCGAGGTAATAGAGAAAGCAGCTGACCGGCACGCGCGAATGCGAACGAGATGTGTGTGACTTGGCCATGGTCATGAGCAACAATGTTGGCTGTGGACGAGAAGAACCCCGACCATGGTCGAGTCTACTCAACTTGCGGACAATGACCAAGGAGATTCTCGTTCTCCAGCAGAGGCACCCGTCTCGATACGCAGGCATGTGTGGGGAGAAACCGCCAGGGAAGGAATTAGACGAGGGCTGTCACAAACTGTTCGAGCCGAGCCCGCTCATCGGCTTTGATCGAATCAACTTCGATCCCGAATTCCTGGCCCCGGGACCAGCGGACAACCGCCCGATCAACAAACACCGTGGGATGGTGATCAGGGAGAAAGATGCAGAGCGTGACCATCATCCCAGGCTCAACCGGATGCGTCCCATCGACTCGCCAGCCGTTGAGGGAGAGATTCCAGGCCATCCCGCTTCCTTGAAACGCATCACAGGAGTAATACACCGAGCATTGAATAGGAAAGCGCCGAAACGATCGAACCTGAAAGCGGGTACTGAGAGCGACTGGGGGGCGAGAAGGAACCAGCGGAGTCAGATGTTTGTTGCCACCGGTCATCATATTCCTGTTCGAACAATCCGGCCGCACGAGGTTGGGGTGAGTGACGGGTTTCGAACCCGCGACCTCCGGATCCACAATCCGGCGCTCTAACCAGCTGAGCTACACCCACCGCACACACCCACAGGGACGCGCATCTTAACAAACCACGAAGAACAGTCGCAACCGCCCGCCCCATTCCCAACCAGCTGACACCTCTGGATGACGAACGGGGCGAGAGCATCACACCCTGGGCCGCTATCCAATTCGGCGATCGAACGCCGTCTGCATTTCTGCCAGGATCGCCGCCGTCGCGAGCGCAGGATCGTCTGCATCCCGAATGGGTCGACCTATCACCAGGTAATCAGCACCGGCCGCGATAGTCTGGGTGGGAGTGGTCGCCCGAGCATGGTCGTCGGTCCCTGTTCCCGCCGGCCTGACCCCCGGTGTGACGATGATCAACCCTGGACCCACCGTGGCGCGAATTGCCGCAGGCTCTTCTCCTGATGCGACGACCCCGTCACACCCCACTTGCGCCGCCAACTGGGCTCGGGCCGTCACCAGATCCCTGACGCTCCGCTGAATGCCCATATCACGCAGATCTTCTCCGTCGAAGTTCGTCAAAACCGTCACTGCAAGCAATTTGAGATTCGACTGTCCCCGCCCTTGCACGGCAGCCAGCAACGCCTTGCGATTCGCATGAACGGTCAAAAAGGTGGCTCCCATCGCGGCAACCCTGGCAGTCGCACGCCGGACGGTTTCTTCGATATCAAGAAATTTGAGGTCAAGAAAGACGCGTTTTCCACGGTCCACCAATATCCGTACGATGTCGGGTCCCGCCACCGTATAGAGCTCCAGCCCCACTTTTACGAAACGCACCTGGTCTCCCATGCGATCGACCAGCCGCTCGGCCTCGGCAGCCGAAGGGACATCCAGTGCGACAATTAACCGATCTCGAGCATCGATGTGCGTGTTCATAACTACGCCGCAGCCACCAGGGAAGCCCCCCCTGCAACCCGGCTGACTCCTTTCCCTCGTTCACTCTCCTTGACCTATCTTCTCCACCTGTGCTACAAGACCAAGCTTTGAACGTAGGAGATTCCGTATGCCTGTTGTCCACAAATCCACGATCCGACGTGCCCGTCAATCTGAGAAGCGCCGGTTGCGCAATCGCGCCACCCTCAGCTCGGTCCGGAGCATCCTCCGCAAGGTTCAGGATGCGATCACGGCCAAGAAACCGGAAGAAGCCAAGGCGACCTTGCGTGATGCGACGGCAGCCCTGGGCAAAGCGGTCACCAAAGGTGTCCTGAAGCCCAACACGGCCTCACGCCGCGTGTCTCGGCTCGCTGTTCGAGTGAACGCACTCACCGCTTCCGCGTCGTAACTGTTCTGACATTCGACACCGGTCTCGAACTCGACGGGCGCGGGGCCGGTGATGCCGTTTGCATCCGCTCCACCGATGCTGTCGGTTTTGACGGCTGTCCGCAGAGTCGGAACAACAGATCTTCCATCACACGGACAGGACTGCTCCCGCTCCCGCCTTTGAGCTTCGAATCCGTGTCCAAAAACCACTGAAACGCCTGCGTCAACTGCGTATCTGGAAATTGCGCGAAGAACCCACGCACCCGTGATGGGTCCATCCTGAACGTCCGCGCCGCCTCGCCCTCACGCCCTCCCGACTTCATCTGCTCTTTCAATTTCCACAGTCGCCGATACTGCCAGACCAACGCTCCCAAAATGCGCAGCGGCGCCTCTCCATTCTCCACATTGCGCGTCAGAATCCGCATCGCCCGCCCATGATCATGGGCACCGATGGCGTTCATCAGGTCAAACACCGACGCGCCCGGCTCGGTTCCCCGCAACGCCTCCACCTCCGCCGACTGGACAGTTCGCTCGGACGGCACATAGGCAGCCAGCTTTTCCAACTCCCGCTTCACGGCATAGAGCGATTCGCTGCCTACCTCTTTGAGCAACTGAATCGCGTCATCCTGCATGCGTACCCCCAAGGCCACCGCTTCTTGACGAATCCATGTCGACAGCTGGGCTTCACGCAGCGGCGCGCAACTGACCGACACCGCCTGCTTCGTCAGCGCCTGGGTCCACTTGAGCCGCCCATCCAACTTCACCGCGACGACGACCAGCGTCGTCGTGTCATTCGGAGCCGAGAAATAGGACAGGAGCTTTTCCCCCTCACGCGCCGGGAGCTTCTCCACCGTTTTGTAGACCACAACGCGGCGCTCAGCGAATACCGGAATCTCCGCCGCGCAGGCCAACACGTCCTCAACCGCCGCATCGTCGCCATGAAAGATATCGTAATTGAACCCACTGTCCGAAGCTGAGCCGAGAGCGGCGACTCGCAATGCGGCGACGGCCTGGTCGCGGAGATAATCCTCCTCCCCGACTACCGCATACAGCGGCCCGACTCCACTCCGCGCAAGCGCCTGAGACAATTCCAGACTCGTGACCGAGGCACCCATCCGCGACAGCCTTTCCGTCCCCCTATCGCGCCGCCTCGGGCCGTGGCTGGACACCCTGGCCAGCCTCCGCCTTCACCGAGCGCTTCAGCACCTTGTCTAACTCACCCGCATCCAGAAACAGCAAAAAGCGTGACGCGAGATCTTCCGCGACAAACCGCCCTGCCTGCTCAAGCGCGCGATTTTGCAGAACCCGATTGAATTGCAGGTCCTGGGTGAGAAAAAACTCCGAGGTGCCTTTGGCGACCTGCGACCAGACGACTCGCTTGGTCTTCGCCTCCTCGATCTTCACACTCACCAGCATTTCCACACGGCTTTCAAAGGTCGTAGTCTGATCAAAACTTAGCGTCGGCAGGAGGATTTGCATGATTTGCCCGGACAAGAACAAGTCGGCTCCGGCCGAAGGGCCGACAATTTCCGCCCCCGCCCCCGCCGAAAATTCCCGGCGCAGATAGTTGGCGAGTTTGATCTCGAAATTCGGCTCATACGTCGTATTGGAGATGGGAAGAATGGCCAACCGTGGAGTCTGTGTCCGCTTGGTCGTCTGCTCCGCCGCCCCGCCGACCGTCGGACCGGCGCCTTGCACTCGAAACTGATAGCCGCACGCACTGAGCAACAGGCTCAGGGTCACGACACCGGTCGCACGGAACACATACCCGGGAACGGCCGAGCCACGCAGGCACCCATGATCTCTGTTCCCTGTGTCCAGACGAACCATTTCACACCACGAAATTCATCAACTTCTTCTCGACGTAGATCACCTTCTTCGGCTCCTTCCCTTGCAGCCACTCAGCAACTTCCTGCTTGGCCATGGGCTCCAGCTGATCGCGGGACGTGCCGGCATCCACCTCCAGCTTGCCGCGGAGTTTGCCGTTCACCTGAATCGGAATCGTCCAGCGGTCGCTGACGACCAGGGCCGGATCGAACTCCGGCCAGGACTGCTGACCGGCGCTGGGGGCATGCCCGAGACGCTCCCAGAGTTCCTCGCTGAGGTGGGGCGCGAAGGGCGACAGCAGCAGAACAAAGGGTTCCAGCAGCTGTCGAGGTCGCTGCTCCAGCTTGGTCATCTCGTTCGTAAACACCATCATCTGCGAAATAGCGGTGTTGAATCGCAGCCCGTCGATATCGTCGGTGACTTTCTTGATCGTGTAGTGCAGCAGCCGCTGCTGCTCGGGCGTCGGTGCCGCCCCTGTCACTGCCGCGCTCAACGCACCATCCTCGCCGATCATCAAGCGCCAGACACGATCCAGGAATCGTGTAATGCCTTCGACGCCGCGCGTGCTCCACGGCTTCATGGATTCCAACGGCCCCATGAACATTTCATACAATCGCACCGCATCGGCACCGAACTGGTCGATCATGTCGTCCGGGTTCACCACGTTGCCGCGCGATTTCGACATCTTCTGATTGTCTTCCCCCAACACAATGCCCTGATGCACCAGCTTCTTGAACGGTTCCGGAGTACTGACCACTCCCGCATCGAACAGCACTTTGTGCCAGAACCGGCTGTAGAGCAGATGCAACACCGCATGTTCGCTGCCGCCGATGTACAGGTCCACCGGCATCCAGTATCGCTCCTTCGCCGGATCGACCATCTGCCGGGAATTCTTCGGATCGATGAACCGCAGGTAATACCAGCAGGAACCCGCCCACTGCGGCATGGTATTCGTCTCGCGCCGCGCCGGTTTGCCGGTCGCGGGGTCCGTCGCATTCAACCATTCCTCCAGATTGGCCAAGGGGCTCTCGCCGCTTCCGGACGGCTTGAAGTTCTTGGTCTCGGGCAAGGGCAGCGGCAACTGCTCCTCCGGCAATGGTCGCGGCTCTCCATCGACCCACACGATCGGAAAGGGCTCGCCCCAATACCGTTGCCGGGCAAACAGCCAATCCCGGAGTTTGTAGTTGATGGTCTTCTTGCCCTTCCCCGCAGTTTCGAGCCAGGCGGTCATTTTTGGGATCGCGTCGCTGGGTAACAACCCGTTGAGCGAACAAGACCCGTCCGGGGTGGTCGAATTGATGACCCGGCCGCGATCCGTGTCGACGAAGGCGGACTTGTCGATCTGCCCGCCCTGAATCACCTCGCGAATCGGAAGGTGGTACTGCGTGGCAAAGGCCCAATCGCGTTCATCGTGGGCCGGCACGGCCATAATGGCCCCGGTGCCATAACTCATCAATACGTAGTCGGCGATCCAAATCGGCAGCCGCTCCTGATTGACGGGATTGATCGCATAGCCGCCGGTGAAGACGCCGCTCTTGACCTTCTCCAATTCCTGGCGCTGCAGGTCGCTCTTCCGGGCGGCGGCTTCGCGATAGTCCATCACCTGCGCCCGTTGCGAGGGAGTCGTCACCACATCGACCAGCGGATGTTCGGGGGCCAGGACCATATAGGTGGCACCGAAGAGCGTATCGGGGCGGGTGGTAAAGACGCGAAGATTTCCCGGCGCGTCGGCAAGCGCAAAATCGACCTCGGCCCCGATGGAGCGTCCGATCCAATTCTTTTGCATCTCCAGCGTACTGGCCGGCCACTCCACGAGACTCAGATCTTCCAACAACCGCTCCGCGTAGGCGGTGATTTTCAGGACCCATTGCCGCATCGGCTTGCGGATGACATCGAATCCGCCGACTTCGCTTTTCCCGTCGACGATTTCCTCGTTGGCCAGCACCGTTCCCAATGCCGGGCACCAATTGACCGGAACCTCGGCCACGTAGGCCAGCCCCCGCTCGAACAGCCGGAGAAAAATCCACTGGGTCCAACGATAGTAATCCTGGTCGGTGGTGCTGAGCTCACGCTCCCAGTCATAGGAGAGACCCGCGCGCTTCATTTGTCGCTTGAAGGTTGCAATATTTTGCGCCGTGGTGATGGCGGGATGAACCCCGGTTTTCACGGCATACTGCTCGGCCGGCAGCCCGAATGCATCCCAGCCCATGGGGTGCAAGACGTTAAACCCGCGCATCCGCTTATACCGGGACACAATGTCCGTGGCGGTATACCCCTCCAAATGCCCGACATGCAGGCCGGACCCGGAGGGATAGGGGAACATATCGAGACAATAAAACTTCGGCTTCGAGGGATCATCCGACGCTCGAAACGGACGATGCGTCTCCCAATAGGCCTGCCATTTCGACTCAAGAGCCTGGTGATCGTACGATTTACTCATCCTACTCACATCACATGCGAGGCGCCCATTCGCACTCGGCGAGAGAACGGACGACTCTAGCATACGCGGCACGGAGCGACAAGGATGAGTCCGGCCAGCGCAGTATCGCAGAGCACATCCCGGCCTCTTGATCCCCGGTCCGACTCCTGGTCAAATGCGGAGAAGACAGCGACACACGACAGGCTCCCTCATCCATCGCCGGGATCCGCCCACGCCATGTACGCGACCTACATCTTCCCTCGACTCATGGATTGGGTGCTCCGGGGAGAGCGTTTCCAAACCGAGCGTCGCCGTCTGCTTGTCGCTGCGCATGGCAACGTGGTGGAGATCGGCTTTGGAACCGGACTGAACCTGCCGCATTACCCTCGAACCGTCACCGCCTTGTATGCGGTCGACCCCGCCCCGCTCCTTCCCGATCGTGTGGCGCAGCGAGTCGCGAGCGCCCCATTTCCGGTCCATCTCCAGCATGTGACCGCAGAGGAGCTGCCGTACGACGATCGCACGTTCGACTGCGCAGTCAGCACCTTCACGCTCTGCACGATCCCGGATCCGCTGCGATCGTTGCGCGAAGTTCGGCGGGTCCTCAAGCCAAACGGACGGTTCCTGTTTCTGGAACACGGCCGGAGCGACGATCCTGCAACCGCCCGCTGGCAGGATCGTCTCAATCCACTGCAACGTCACCTGGCCTGCGGATGCAATCTTAACCGGCCAATCGACCGGTTGGTGATCGAGGCGGGCTTGCGGATCGAACAGCTCGATCGAGACGTCCTGCCCGGCGTGCCCAGAATCGGCGGCGAGCTTTACCGTGGCATCGCCAGCTCCTAGCACCATCACTTAAGTGGAACCAACGAGATCTCGCAAATTGTATCCCTCACGGCAATTTTGTAGACTGCAGCCTATGACGCACGTGCCTCGCAGTCGTCCGTCCCCAAAGCGGGAGTGATCCCGATGGCTTCCTCGCAACCAGTTCCCGGCGACCGACCTTCTTCCACGTCCGCCATCCCGCAACCCATCGATGCAGCCATGGACGCCAACCTGATGTGGCAGCGGGTCACGCTGCTCTACGAGAGCATGCCGGCGGCCCTTGCGGCCGGACTCGGCTGTGCATTCGCGCTGGTGGTCGTCAACTGGAACGTGCTGCCCCACAACCAGCTCCTGGCGTGGCTGACCTATCATGTCATCCTCGCGACCGGTCGCTACCTACTGGCGAGATCATTCAGGGCTACCAGGCCGACCGCGACCACGAACCGACGCTGGCACCGGGCATTTCTGACCGGCACCACCTTGGCCGGAGTCGGATGGGGCGCGTCGGCGCTGATCCTGTTTCCGGAATCATCTCCCACCCACCAGGTATTTCTGGCCTTCGTGCTGGCAGGGGTTTCGGCCGGTGCCTCCTCCACGCTGTCGGCGCGCTTCGATGCATTTCTCTCGTTTGCCCTTCCGACCCTGACGCCGCTCATTCTGCGTTTTCTCTTTCTCAATCATGCGCAGGCCCTGCCCATGGCGGTCTGCACCTTGTTGTTCTCCTTGCTCATGATCTATACCGCCTCCCGAACCTCGAACACCGTGCTCGAAACTCTCCGGCTGAAATACCACAACGCACAACTCGTGGATCAACTCGCCTCGCAATTGGAGGAAGGGGAACAGACCGCGCTACTCCTGAATGTCCACTCCGAACACTATCGTTTCATCATGGAGTACGCACAGGACATCATTTACCGCACCGACCGGAGCGGCCGGTTCACGTTCATCAATCCCGCCGTGATCCGCCTGCTGGGGTATCACGAGACAGAAATGCTCGGGCACCGTGCGCTGGACCTGGTGCATCCGCACTACCGCCGTACCACCGAGCATTTTTACATCCGCCAGTTTCTCAGAAAGATTCCCAGCACCTACTACGAATTCCCGCTGGTGACCCGAAACCGCCAGACGCTGTGGGTTGGCCAGAACGTGCAGCTCTTGCTGCGCGACCAGGAGGTCATCGGGTTCCAAGCCGTGATGCGTGACATCTCTTCACGCAAACAGGCCGAGGAAGCGTTGCGCTTCAGCCAGGAACGCTACCGGGCGTTGTATGAGAGCAGCCCAGAAATGTTGCTGACCGTCGACGCGAAAGGCACACTCCTCACGGTCAACGCCACCGCTGCCGCCGAACTTGGGTATGATGCGGACACTTTGATCGGTCAGCCCGTGTCCCTGATCGTCCATGCGGACGATCAAGCCAGAATGCAGCAGCATTTCGATGATTGTCTCGCCCATCCGGGTAACGTGCTTCGCTGGGAGTTCCGGAAAATCAGGAAAGACGGCAGCCATCTTTGGGTGCGAGAAGCCGCTCGAGCCGTCCGGAACCCAGACGGCCGGGTCGACATCGTCATCGTCTGCGAAAACGTGACCGACCGCAAAGGCATGGAAGACGCGCTGACCCATACGCGCCAACTTCTGGAGTCGATCGTCGAACACATTCCCCACATGGTGTTTCTTAAAGACGCGCGGGAGTTGCGCTTCGTCCAGTTCAACAAGGCCGGGGAACAGCTGATCGGCATTCCGCGGGAGGCGCTGCTGGGAAAGAACGATTATGATTTCTTCCCCCGCGAACAGGCGGAGTTTTTCACTGCACGGGATCGTGAGGTCCTGACCGGCGGGACCCTGCTGGACATTCCAGCCGAACCGATTCAGACAAAGGACCACGGGTTGCGTTGGCTCCATACCAAAAAACTTCCCCTCTACGATCACACCGGCGTGCCACGGTATCTCCTGGGAATCTCAGAAGACATCACGGACCAGAAGCAGCGACAAGAGATCGAGCAACAGCGCCTGGGACAACTCGCGACGCAGCAATCGGTCCTCCACAAACTGGCCGAAGATCCGGCCATTCATAGCGGACATCCTCAACAGGCCTTTCCTGTGATGACCGAGCATGCCGCAGCCACATTCGCCGTCGAGCGGGCAAGCATCTGGCTCTTCGACGAGACCCAAACCACGCTGATCCTACAAGACCTGTTCGAAGCCACCCCCACACGCCACCTGCGTGGAGCCACCCTGTCCACCACACAATACCCGGCATACCTTCGAGCCCTGGAAACCGAACCCTATTCCCTGGCCGCCCATGCGGCCCAGACCGATCCCCGCACCAGCGAACTCACTGCATCCTACCTGGCCCCGCTCGGCATCGTGGCGATGCTGGATGCTCCGATTCGCCGGCATGGGCGCGTGGTCGGGGTCTTGTGCCTCGAACATATCGGCCCGCCCAAAACCTGGACCAGCGAGGAAGAGGCCTTCGCCGCATCACTGGCGGCCATGGCCACCCTGACGCTGGAAGCCGCCGACCGCCGACAGGCCCAAGAAGCGCTCGAGCAACATGTTCGTGAGCGCACCGGTGAACTACGCCGCATGACCGCCCACCTGCAGACGATCATCGAAGAATCCCCGCTGGCCATGATCGAATTGGACCAGGCCGGACATGTCACGACCTGGAATGCAGCCGCCACCTCCCTGTTCGGCTGGACCAGGGAAGAGGTCATCGGACAGGAACTTCCGTACGTACCATCCGGGCAGGAGGGGGAGTCCGATGCATTGTGGGCCTCGGTCATGAGCGGAGGCGCGCCACGGGGCCTGGAACTGCGCCGGAAGCGCAAGGACGGCACCGTCATCGACGTCAACATGTGGGGGACGCTGCTCCAGGGCCCCGGTGGTCAGACGACAGGGTCTATCGGCTTCTTCATCGATGTCACGCAACACAAACAACTGGAGGAGCAGCTCCGGCAAGCCCACAAGATGGAGGGCATCGGCCGGCTGGCCGGCGGTGTCGCCCACGACTTCAACAATCTGCTGACGGTCATCAACGGGTGTGCCACCCTCGCTCTGGAACAGGTACGGGCCGAAGATCCGCTGCATCGCTCGCTGACGGAGATCCTGACCGCCGGACAGCGGGCGGCCGCGCTCACCAAACAACTGCTCGCCTTCAGCCGGAGACAGGTCCTGACCTTCCAAGTCTTCGATGTGAACGAGGCGTTGTCGTCGATCAGTTCGATGATCGAGCGGCTGATCGGTGAGGATATCGTCCTCATCCGGGATCTCACACCGCAACCATGCATCATCCGCGCAGACCGTGGGCAGATCGATCAAGTGATCTTGAATCTGGCGGTCAATGCCAAGGACGCGATGCCTCACGGAGGGACCCTCACGCTGAGCACGCGCATCCTGCTCATTACCGAGGAGACGCCGGTGCCACATCCGGCCCTGCTCCCGGGGAGCTACACACACCTGTCGGTCCGCGACTCTGGAACGGGCATGGACCGCGCCACCCTGTCGCATATCTTCGAGCCGTTCTTTACGACCAAGGAAGAGGGCAAGGGAACGGGCCTGGGGCTGGCAACAGTCTATGGCATCATCAAACAAAGCCAGGGATTCGTCTTTGCCGACAGCAACCCCGGCGAGGGCACCACGTTCGACATTTATTTTCCGTCGGCCGAGGCGCCCCCCTTGGCCGTTGGGCCACCTCCCGCCTCCCGACCGCATTGCGGCCGGGAAACCATCCTGCTCGTGGAAGATCAACAGGCCGTGCGGCTGCTGCTCACCCAGGCACTGTCCGACTACGGGTACACCCTATTGGAAGCCTCCAGCGGACAGGAAGCGCTGCGGCTCGTGGCCGCAGCCAAGACACCCATCCACATCCTGCTCACCGACGTGGTGATGCCGCAGATGACGGGACCGGCGTTGGCCGAGCGCCTCCGCCAACAATGGCCGGAGCTGCGGGTCCTGTTCATGTCGGGATATGCGGAAGGAAGCGTGCTGCCGACGTTCCTCGCCGAACCGGGCACCGGCTTCATTCAGAAACCGTTTCTCCCCACGGAACTAGCCAGGAAATTGCGCGAGCTACTCGATCCGGCCAAATAACACACCTGGCGAAGAAACAGGGGGACTGCCCTACCCCGGCAAAATCGACTGAAAGGTTTCGATGGAGTGAAATCGCAAGGAAGGGACCGCGGACGCCTGCGAACTCGACTTCGAACGATGAAGGATGCGGCCGATGCCGAACTGCGCAGCCGCCGCGAGGCACTGCTCGTCGTCATCAATATAGAGCGCGCGTGACGGCTCAAATCCGACCAGTTCCCGGCAGGTCGGCCAATATTCAGACCGCATCTTGAGCCATCCCACCTCGAAGGCGTCCACGATACGATCGACCTGCCGGTCCAGCCCTGTCTTGGCGGCTTTGACTTCGACTCCCGCCCGATGCGCATTCGTGAGAATCGTGACGCGTTTCCCCAATCGCCGTAACGACATCAGGAACTCCTCTGCGTCGGGGAGAAAGCCGATCATATGGTCGAGCTCGCGATGCATGGCCACCACGTCGATGTCCACCCGCTCCGTCCAGTAGTGCAAATCCGTCCAGGCCAGTTCTCCCTCCACGGAACGATACATGCCCATCAAGCGGTCCCGGGCTTCCTCAAACGGCAGCGCATGCTTCGCGGCATACCGTCTCGGCAGCTCCTCCTCGAAGAAGAAGTTGTCGAAATGGCGATCCAACAGCGTGCCGTCCATATCGAGCAACACATCGTCGATCTGAGTCCAATCAAGCGTCTGAGGAGGCCGACCGGCTTGGTGGTGCATATCCGCAGTATACCGGAGACCCGTTGGAGATGACGAGTGATTGTGTTCCTTGAAATCTCTGTGTTACCGTCCCTCACCATGCCCCGCTCAAAACCCGCTCGTGGTCCCGTTACGCCACTCTTCACGCTTGAAGGCGGTCGTCTGCCCATCATCGCCCTGATCGGGCGGCCCAATGTCGGCAAATCGACGCTCTTCAACCGCATTCTCGGAACGAGAGCCGCCATCGTCGACGACGTCCCAGGCGTGACGAGAGACCGCAACTATGCGGATACCACCTATCGCAACCGGCACTTCCGACTGGTCGACACGGGCGGACTTGATCCGACGGCCCAGGAGGGCATGTTGTCGTTGATCCGGCAACAATCCCAACTCGCCATTGCCGAAGCCGACATCCTGGTCCTCGTCCTCGACGCCAGAGCCGGCCTGACTCCGCCGGACGAAGAGGTCGTGGCCACCTTGCGTGGAACGGACAAGCCCGTGTTTTATGCGATCAACAAGGTGGATACACCGAAGGCCGATCCGCTCATCGCCGATTTCTATCGCTTAGGCCAGGAACAGCTCTATCCCTTGTCGGCCGAACATGGGATCGGCGTCGCCGAGCTGCTTGACGACCTGTTTCCTCACATGGTGGAACTGTCCGAGGAGGAAACCGCGTCGGAGATCCCTCGGATCGCCATCGTGGGACGCCCGAACGTCGGAAAATCCACCCTGGTCAATTCGGTCCTCGGTGAAACGCGGGTGGTCGTCAGCAATGTGCCCGGCACAACGCGAGACCCAGTGGATTCGGTAGCGACGTTCAAGGACCGTCAATATGTGTTGACCGACACCGCCGGCATCCGTCGGCGAGGCCGCGTGGAGCGCGGCATTGAAGGCTACAGCGTCGCCCGTTCGTTGCGCGCCATCGGCCGTTCAGACGTGGCGGTGCTCCTGCTCGACGCTGAAGAGGGCGTCACGGAACAGGACACCAAGATCGCAGGCCTGGTCCTCAAACAGGGGCGCGCCTGCATCCTGATCGTCAACAAGTGGGACCTCAAGGCCGACGACGTGGGCGCCCGAGAGACCTACAAACAGGACCTCGAACGCCGCTTTCCTTTCCTCGCCTGGGCGCCGGTGCTGTTCATCTCCGCGCTGGGACAGGATTTTTTGCGCGGCCTGTTTGCCCTGATCGACCAGGTGTACTTGTCCTTTTGCAAGCGGGTTCCCACCGGCAGCTTGAACCAGTTTTTCCAGGGTCTCCTGGAAGAACATCCGTTGCCGGTGCGAAAAGGCAAACCGGCCAAGGCCAGCAAATCAGCCTTTATGACGCAAGTTGCGACACGCCCTCCCGCGTTTGCCCTGTTTGTGGGACACCCTGACAACATGACTCCGGCCTACCTGCGTTTTCTTGAGAACCAAATCCGCAAGGAATACCATTTTTCAGGCACGCCCATTCGGTTGATGGTCCGCAAAAAATGACTTCGTCTCCGCGCGGGTGCTCGCTCTCAGTTCGCGAGACCTGACACTGGGCCGATACGAACCTCTCAGCGGCCGTGCCGAGAGGCTTTCAACTTGACTCACACCGACCAGCATGTTATTCGCACAGGAGACGTTGTACGCCACGCACGATCCGGCAGGACTCGTCATTCGAAGAGGATGACTGGTTTCTCCCCCGCTCAATCGGCGTCACACCATTCCACACAGAATCGGTCGACGAACACTATGGCTACCTTCGTGCATTCCCAACAGCGATCGCTGCGTTTCTCTCTCGCATGGCGCGCCTGTGTGTCCCTGGTGTGTCTGGCGGCACCGACTTGGGCAGATACAGCCACACCGCTCATCGAACCGCCGCCCCTGACTGAATCCGGCGAGGCCCCCCCTGCACCCGTCCCTGCCGAAACGGCTGAGCCCGAGGCACCGGCACCGCAGGCACCGGTCTCGCCATCCGTGCGAGTATCCGGCTCGATCTGGCGGTCCAGACCCGGAATCATCTTCCTGCAGACCCCGATCGGCCCGCTCTCGCTCAGTTCAAAAACCACGCTGCGCGATATCAAGAACTCGCACAAGATCACGCTGTATGTTCACGGCACCACCAGCGTCGTTGATATTCGCGAGAGAAGCGCCGATAAACTGGTGCACCGCTACGTCACCGGTATGCCCAACTTCACGACGCCGGACAAGCATGCCGTCACGCTCTGGACCCCGGACGGCGAACGGTCTTTCACGCTCGGCGTATTTGAAGCGAAAATCGCCGGCCGTTCGGACCAGCAGCCGTTGACCGTCGAAGTCGACGGGGCGGGAACCGTTCGCGGCCTGCACGACGTGCAGTTCGACCTTCAGGTAAACCAGATTCCCCGCAACACCTCGGCCGTCCAGCTGCTGTTAAATGGAACGGTCTCCAAACTGAAATCGAACTATGTCTTCCTGAAAACCTCGCTCGGCATCGTGACCGTCAGCTCGAAAACCGGCGTCCGTAACGCAAAGGTTGGGCAGGAGATGTCGGTCTGGGTCCAGGATCGGCACGTGGCCATCGACCTGTATCAAGACGGCCTCACCACCCCGTCCCGCCGGTTCCTATCCGGCCCGCTGGCGTACGAGGATGGGCAGAACGCGCTGATCATGCAGAGCCCGGAAGGGACGCAGTCCATTCCTCTCGCACAGCGACCACCCTCCCTCGCGGCGATGAAAGAAGGCGTGCCGATTACTGTGGAGCTGGGCCAGCAGGGTGAACTCGTCGAGATCCGTCGCGTCCCCTAACTGCGGCCGTAGCCACGTTGGGGTCGGTTCCGCTCCCTTGACAGGGTTTGGACGTGGCCCGTAGACTCGCCTCCGCGTATGGCAGCACGGAAGCACAGTGAGTCCGGCTCAACAGACGGCCATGGCGCGTCTTCCCCCACTGCCCGTCCCTTCGACCAGCTCTATCGCGACAACGTCGATGTGATGTACCGCTTCGCCTATCGCCTGTGCGGGGAGGCGGAGGCGGCCAAAGATCTGGTCCAAGAGACATTCCTGAACGCGTATCGCGCGTACGACCGCTTCCGCGGGGACTCGCAAGTGTCGACCTGGCTCTACGCGATCGCGTCCCATGCCTGCCAGCGCATGCGACGCAAGCGAAAGGGAGAACCGGAACGCGAGTTGTCCCTCACCGAGTTCATCCCGACGTCGGAAGGCGAATTTTCCTTACAGATCCCGATGGAGGGCCTGAGCCCTCAAGAAGCGCTGGAAAATAAGGAGCTGCGCCAGATTCTTGACCGGGCCATCGCCAAACTGCCACGCAAATACCGCATGGTCCTGGTCCTGCGCGACATGGAAGGATTGAGCGCCAAGGAGGTGGGCGGCATTCTCGGGCTGAACGAACGCGCCATCAAGTCCCGCCTGCACCGTGCCCGCTTGTTTGTCCGAAAGGAACTGAGCGGCAAAGGCTTGACTGTCGATGGGCACGAGGACGTTACCACCCGACACCGATAGTTTGGTATAGTCAAGAAGAAGCACCACCATGGCAGACCGCGTACGCACATATCCAGGCACTCGCAAGCCCACCCCTCACCAGGGTCACCGTAAGCGGAATTGTGTGAAAGTCCTCGAACGTCTCTCGGCCTACCTGGACGACGAGCTCTCGGGCGACGTCTGCTCGGAAATTCGCCTGCACCTTGGCGATTGCCCGAATTGCGAGGTCTTCCTCGACTCCCTGCGTCAAACGGTCCGCCTGTGTCAGCACCGCCCCTCACCGCCCCTCTCTGAAAAAGATCGCGCCGCCCTCCGCCTCCAGATATTAAAAGCTGCCGACGCAGTGTGACCGGACGTGATGGCTCCGTTCTCCGACCGCCTGTTCCTCGCGCTTGTGCTGGTCGGAAGCGGCAGTGCGCTGCTGATGGCCCAGCCTTCGGACGTGCTTGATCGCGGCCAAATCATCTATCGCGAGCATTGCATGGAATGCCATGGAGAAACCGGCAAAGGCGACGGGCCCAAGGCCCCGTTCCTCTCGCCACGCCCCGGCAATCTCGTGTCGGCCGCCACCTCCGCCAAAACCGATACAGAACTGCTGCGCACGATCGCGCATGGCAAGCCCCGCACCGCCATGCCGGCCTGGCAAGACCGGTTAGCGGTGGAAGATCAACAGGCCGCGCTCCACTATATTCGTTTCCTGGTGCGGTTCAGCCGATCCTCCACGCCCCCTCCGCCTGCCCCCTAAACCCGTCCTCTTCCCGATCGCGCCTCTTTCGCCTGAAAAGAGCCCCATGATAGAGTGATCCTCTTTTCATCCTCACGGGAGGTCGTTCGCATGATTCTCGGGAACCTGTTCCATCGACGACAGACGATTGTTATCGCAACCCTCGCGGTCGCGCTCGGGGCCTGGGCCGGAACGGCCGAATCGGCACCGGCAAGCGGCACGAAGGGACATGCCAAAGCCGGCACAGTCAAAACGACACCGGCCATACAGACTGCCATCCGGTATGCCGAAGCCCTTTCGCAGGGTGATCGAGTCACAGCAGGACAGCTGGACTTTGCGTGCCAGTACCGTTTCGTGACAGCCCTTCAGGGAAAGGCCAAGCAGTTTGCCCCAGCCGGAGATGCCTTCTACGATGCCTGCTGGCAAACCCTGACCGAAGCCTATGCGCCGATGCTGAAACGGTCGGACATTGCCATGGATATTCTATGGCCGAGCACAGGTCCATTGGTCTTTTTCGGGGATGATCTCCCGAGAGCCCCAGCCTCCGCCTTTGTAGCGGATGTGGTGGGGATTTCCCCGCCCGGCAGCGGCCTCCATGTGAGAGCCCTCGGCAGCCGCACGATTCCATCCGGCTCATTCAAGCTGACACGCGCCGGCAAAGTGCTGGCGGCTCCGACCACCTTGGTGCAACTTGCGATTCAGTATCAGGACCCCCTCACCTCGCCCGTGAGCTACGCCGCGGGCCATGTGAAATGGACGAGCACGATCAAGCGCCCACGGCGAGCGCTGAAATCCGTGACCACGCAGTGGGTCGTCTTTACCGGCCTGAAGCAACATGGATTCCCCGGCGATACGGCGGTGTTCAACCTGCCGGTGGCGTCACAACCGGAAGCGCCAGGCATGATCGCAGATAAAATCCCGTTCACCACCGAAGTGAGCCGGGTGTTGCCGGAATCCCTGGCCTGGTGGGAGCCGAACGACCAACCGGGTGTCCTGACCGCGGCGGCCGCGCGCGCGGCTATTTTCCCCGAGCTCCGCGATCGAGTCGCCTTGCTCAACCGGGTACTGATCATCGACCCGCAACAGCCGGACGCCCTCACAGTCCTGACTCGGCATCTCTACAGCGCTCTCCTGTTTGAAGCGCGAGGCGCCCATCAGGTGCCGGCAAAAGATCCGGCGCTGGGGATCGTGGTGGACGAGTTTTACTGGAACATCTATGCACAGGGCCTCCGGATGGATCTCTCAAACGCGATGGAAATGGGCGGCCTTTCCCAACCCACGCCGGCCGACCTCCTCTATCGCTTGATACCGGCCCTCCAAACCCTGACCACAATCAGGCCGGAACAACTGGACAACCGGTTCAGACTCGGGGTGGCCTATCGATGGAACAACGACCAGATTCCCATGGTCGAAACATTCGAAGCTCTCGTCAAAGACATTCCGGAGAACCGCAAGACGCCCAAAGCCGAGGCCTTGCTCCAACTCGCCTGGTCTCGCATCAACAAGGTCTCCTGGAACCGTATTCTGCATGACCCGGAAACCCCACGAGCCTATGCCAACGCCGAGGCCTCCTTGGCCTATGCCGAACTGCCGCTCGACAAATTTCTGGCCGAATACGCCATGGCCTACGCCATGATCTTTTTGCCGAACTATGGGGACAAGACGAAGATGCTGCACCACCTCACCGAAGCCAAACGGTGGTTTGATGAGGTCCCCGGCAAGTCGGATGAAGTGTGGCGCTACTTTCTGCACACCGGACTGCTGAAAGCGGTGCTCGACGCCGATCCGATCTTCGCTCCCATCCTCGCCACGACTCCCCCAGTCTAACCGACACACCCTGGACCGGTAGAGGGCAATACCAGCCTCTGCCGGTCTGTTTGATGACCCATGTGAGCGCCCTCTCCGTTCCCCTTCATACCTTGTCAACTACGGATAGCTGTGGTAACGATGTCGCGGATGTGTCGCCAGGGAATCCCTATGCCATGCAGAGGCCGGAACCCAAGCACCCCGAAGACCGCCACAGCCGTGATGCTGCTCGCCTGCTGCCTGCATCTTGCCGGCTGCTCGATCTTTGGTGGAACGTCACAACCGCTGATCGTCAATTCTGAACCGCCGGGGGCGGACGTGATGATCAACGGGACCCTTGCCGGGACGACGCCGCTGCAGCACCAGGTCCCACGCCGGGGGGACCTCACGGTGGAGATACACAAAGCCGGCTATACGCCACAGACCAGAGTGACAGGCCGAAAACTCAGCAGCGTCGGCCTCGTGGATGTGATCGGGGGAGCGTTCTTCCTGTTACCGCTGCTCGGCCTCATCGCACCCGGCGCATGGGAGCAGGACCCGTCGGCAATCGGCGTCACGCTCGAACCGGAGCATTCTCCACCGGCACCCACGCCATAACCGATCCGACCGTCACGCGCCGCCCCCAAACCAGATCGGAAGGAACACACACCATGATCGACGTACGAGGCTACGCCGCTCGCACCGCGAAATCCCGGCTCGCTCCCTTCACATTTTCACGCCGAGAGGTAGGCCGGCAGGACATACTGATCGGCATCCGGTACTGCGGCATTTGTCATTCGGACGTGCATCAGGCACGAGATGAATGGGGCGGCTCGATCTTCCCCATGGTGCCCGGGCATGAAATCGTGGGAGTCGTCGAACGGGTCGGCGCCTCGGTCAAGCAATTCAAAGTCGGCCAGATGGTCGGAGTCGGATGTTTCGTCGATTCCTGCCGGACCTGCCCGCAATGCAAGAAAGGCCAAGAGCAGTACTGCGAAGGCCATCTGAGCTTTACCTACAATGGCAAGGAGCGGGACGGCATCACTCCGACCTATGGCGGGTATTCCACCAAGCTGGTCGTTGATCAGCGATATGTCCTTCGCATCCCCAAGCAATTACGTCCCGAGGAAGCCGCACCGCTTCTGTGCGCCGGCATCACCGCCTATTCCCCCTTACGCCACTGGGGAGTAGGCAAGACCCATCGCCTGGCAGTTGTCGGCCTGGGAGGACTTGGTCACATGGCCGTCAAAATCGGAAAGGCCTTGGGCGCTCACGTGACCGTGCTCAGCCACTCCGGCAAAAAACGTCACGACGCCAAGCGATTGGGGGCCACAGACTTCTTCAAGACATCCGACCCCAAGACATTCACCACACTGGCCAAACGGTTCGACTTCATTCTGGACACGGTCTCGGCGCCTCATGATCTGGATGCGCAGTTGGAATTGCTCAAGACCGACGGCACGATGATCCTCGTCGGCGTGCCGGACAAACCGGCGCAACTGGGAGCCTTTCCGTTGATCCTCAAACGGCGAAGACTCGTGGGATCATTGATCGGCGGCATTCAGGAAACGCAGGAAATGTTAGACTTCTGCGCCAAGCACAAGTGCGGGGCCGACGTGGAGGTCATCCCGATTCAGCAGCTGAATGAGGCCTACGATCGATTAGTCCGCGGTGACGTCCGGTATCGTTTCGTCATCGACATGAGCTCGCTCACGTAATCCATCATGAACTGCCCCTTTGCAGACGACGTCCGCGCCCGACTCTCGCCCAGGCGTGAACTATCAGGCCGCACCGGCACGCCATCAAGTTTGCGATGTTGTACAAGTTGGTGAGTCGGAAGAAAAAGTAGGCCGGGCGGCTGTGAAGCCGCCCGGCCTGTCGTCAGTGGCGCGAGACGCGGCGCGCCGATTACTTAGCAGGCGTCACAAGCGGCATGAGCGGCAACTGCCTTGCATCCTTGTCCACCTTCAACAGTGCAATGGCACCGCGAAGCGCGTCGGTCAAGGAGTGGGTGACGATCGGATACACCCCGTCATTGTTATCCAGGACCATATCGAGGATCGCCGCGCCGGCAGGTGGAATCAGCTGAGTCTGCACGCCGCGCGTATGGTTGGCAGGATTGCCGCTTTCCCACACATCGTCCCAAATCTCAGCGATCGGATGGACCGCTGACACGTTGTTCGGGCCGGCGTTCACAAAATAAAACCGAACCCGCTCGCCCGGCTTGGCGTCTAAGAAATCGCCTCCCGCCTTGCTGTGCACCGGGTCATACCGGAAGACGGATCCGTTGAACACCACATGCTGGTACTTGCGATCGAACATGGCGTCCGCATCGTCCGGATCTTTGAATAACTCACTCTGCACCAGCACGTATTCCCGATCCGCCTTCGGCAACGCCTTAGGATCTTTGGGATCGACGATAATCGCCCCCATCATTCCCCGCGCGATGTGCTGAATCATGGGAGACGCGCCGCAATGATAGGCAAAGATGCCCGGCCACTTCGCCTTGAATCGATATTGCAAGGACTCACCGGGGCGCACTTCCTTGTAATGCTCGAGGAAGTTGGTCTCCGCGGCATGGAAATCCATGGAGTGGGGACGCCCGTTGGTTTCAGGATTCGTCAGCGAAAACACGACTTCGTCGCCTTCCTGCACTCGAATCACCGGACCAGGAAATTGCCCGTTGAACGTCCAGGCATCGTATGTATGTCCCTCGCCGTCGATGACGAGCTTCGTTTCTACGGCGGTCATGGAAACTTCAACGACTTTCGCGAACGCGGACTCGACCGGCTGCATGGCGAGGCCCGAGACTGCGGCCAGCCCCAAAACCGTGCGGATCACCGACTGACGAAAGCGGGTATTGCATCCTGTCATGATACTGCGGCTCCTCCTGTTAGTGTGAATGGGCACCGATCCATTGAGACACACTGGCAGGATACCGAGGTTACCAGCAATAAAATATGATGTGTATCATGTTTCAAAAATACCGCGATCTGCGCACTCGAAGCAGCGTCCGAGGGGCGAGGGACGATTATCGCCCTCCTGCCAATTCCGAAAACGATCTGTGAATCCTTGCTGTATACGGCACGTGATGCCATGCCAGTGGCCTGGCTGGGCTCCCACTGCGCGCGCCCAACGAGGGTCTGTGAGACCGCGCGTTGCGCGAGCAAGGGAGATCCACCAGATCACTCTATCCCCTTGCCATCTTCGCCAACTCCGAAAAATAATGGGAAAATGCTTTGATGCCGCCGGAGGCCTGCCCCCAATCGAAATACTCATTGGGCGCATGGTAGCCATGCTCAGGCAGACTCAGGCCCATGAACAGAATCGGGACCTTCCAGGCCTTCTGCATCGTCACCACCGCGCCGATAGAGCCCCCTTCACGGATGAACGCCGGTTGCTTCCCGAATCCGGCTTGCACCGCACGCTTCACCGCCTCGACATACGGCCCCTCGAAGGCACCCCGGAACGGGTGCAACATGCCCTCTCGTTCCACCTTCACCGCGGGATTCAACTTGGCCACATATGTCCTCAGCAAGGTGAAGACCTTCTCAGGAGTCTGACTCGGCACCAGCCGCATGCTGATTTTGAGTTCGCTATGGCCGGGCACGATGGTCTTGACGCCGGGACCATGATAGCCACCGGTAAGCCCATGCACCTCGAACGTGGGAGCGGCCCAAATCCGCCGCATGACCTCAGCCGGATCCTCCGTGCGCAACGTCCTGAATCCGTAGGCTTGCTTGAACTTGCTCACCTGAAAACCCGACTTCAGGAAACTCGCGATCTCAGCCTTTGTCGGCGGCACGACCTCATCATAAAACCCTGGGATCTTCACCTTCCCGGTCTTGGCATCAACACAGGCATGGACAATGTCCATCAACTCGACGAGCGGGTTACGAGCAGCCCCGCCGGTCACACCGGAATGAGCGTCCTTGGTTCCGGTTCGCAGCACCAGGCGCGCGCCGAGCAACCCCCGCAATCCGTACGGCATCGCCGGCTGATTCTTGGAGAGCCAGATCGTATCCGAAATGACCACTGAGTCGGGACGCGGGATCGCCGCCCGGCTCTTGATCGCCGAGGCAAAACTGGGACTCCCGTTCTCCTCTTCCAGCTCCCAGAGAAACCGCACATTGATCGGCACCCCCTGGTCGATCGCATAACGCGCGCCGAACAGGGCCGCGAGGGCCGGCCCCTTATCATCCGTCGCACCACGTCCTCGGTAGATGCCGTTGTCGTTCTGAAAGGCAAAGGGAGACTGTTTCCACTCGGGCTCCTGCGCCGGCTGGACATCCATGTGATTGTAGACCGTGACGGTGGGATAGCCGGGATCGACCGTCCAACCGCCCGACACCACCGGATATCCCGGAGTCTCGACGATGTGCGCCTCGGCGCCCGCAGCCCGCAGGTACTGTGCAGCGAGTTCGGCCATGCGGTGCACGTCGGGAGCATGCCGGGGATCCATGCTGATGGAAGGAATTTCCACCGCCTGCCCGAGCATCTCTTCATACTGCGGACGACTGTCATTAATGTAGGTCTCCACCTGCCGTTGCACGTCGCTCATTGATCTACCTCCCTCATGGTCGTGGCGATTATATCGACTCGCGGCGCGAAAGCCTATGAGAGGGATCCTCGAAACAAACAATGCTAGAATGCCCGCAATGACTATCCTGACTCTCTCCACTGCGCCACGCCTCAGGACCGCCCTGCTCGCGTACGCCACGCTCTTGTTCCTGTCACCTCTCGGCCTAGGCCGGGCACAAGAAGTCCTCACCGTACAGGAGGTGCTGGCGGACCCCGCGTTGTTCCATCTGCGGCAAGTCACGCTCAAGGGAACCGTACGCCAGGTGCAGCCGCTCGATCCCTACGAAATCCCGGCCGGCTCGACCTGCTATGGGGGCTACCTGTTCAACCTGGAGGATGACACTGCAACGCTGTCCGTCGCCGTACCAGGGCTCTGCGGAGTTCCGATGGTGAAAGATCCAGACGTGGAGGATGGCGCGCGTGTGGTCGTGGATGCCACCATACAAGCCCCGAGCCACGGAGGATATGCATTAAGCTTCAAAGGATCGAAGATCGCCATGGATCAAGAGGGAATCGTGCAAGCGATCGCCAACCGGATCACCCCCTTGGTAGAGTAGCCCATGACCTCACCTCTCCCTCCCCAACTTCCCGGCCTGGCGGCTCCAGCCACGACCCGCATCGGGTGGATCGGCACCGGCGTCATGGGCGGGCCCATGTGCCAACACCTACTGCACGCCGGTTACCGTCTCACGCTCTTCACCCGCAACCGCACCAAAGCCTTGCCGCTCCTGACAAAGGGAGCCACCTGGGCCGATTCACCCCGCGCCGTGGCAGAGCAAACCGACGTGCTGTTCACGATGGTCGGCTTTCCCAATGACGTGCGGGAGGTCTACTTCGGAAAGCAGGGCGTGCTCGCCGGATCACGTCCCGGGATGGTGCTCGTCGATATGACCACGACGGAACCGTCCCTGGCCTCTGCCATCGCGGAAGCCGCGCAGACCCATGGCGCTGCAGCCCTCGATGCGCCGGTGTCCGGCGGTGACGTCGGAGCGCGCAATGCCACCCTCTCCGTCATGGTCGGCGGCGAGACCGAGGCGGTGCAGGCCGTCATGCCGCTGTTTGAATGTCTGGGAAAGAACATTGTCCACCAGGGCGGGCCCGGCGCAGGACAACATACCAAACTGTGCAACCAAATCGTGATCGCCGGCACCATGGTCGGCGTCTGTGAAAGCCTGCTCTACGGATACCGCGCCGGACTCGACGTGCCACGCATGTTGGAGTCGATCCGCGGTGGGGCTGCCGCCTGCTGGACGCTGGACCACCTGGCCCCGCGCATATTGGCGAGAAATTTTGATCCCGGGTTTTTCGTCGACCACTTCGTCAAGGACATGGGCATCGCGCTGGAAGAAGCGCGGCGACGCGATCTCACGCTGCCGGGTCTGACCTTGGCGCATCAGCTCTATCAGAAGGTCCAGGCGCTCGGCCATGGCCGCTCCGGCACCCATGCCCTCATGCTGGCACTGGAAGCTCTGTCGCATGGCCAAGAGTCCGCGTCTTCCCCCTCACGGTAACCGCAGGAGAGACATGAACAGAGCCACACTACCCATCGTTCTGGTACTCGTTGGAGTGATGAGTCTCTCTGCCTGCAGCGGCAGTCGAGGGCTCAACCGCCAGATCCTGCAGGAATCGTTTCACGATCATCCCGAGGTAGTCACGGACCGCGATGTCGCTGCCACCATGGCCTTGCAAGCGAACCTGCCGACCCCCTATCGCCTGGCTATCTATTTCAAACACCGGGATTTTCCAAGCCGGCCGGCATTACAACGCGCAAACTGGTTGGGGGCGGATGCCGACCGCCTGCAGCGGGCGCTCGCGTCGGTGCAGGAGGAAGGTATTCTTCAACAGGCATTTCTCCTGGCAAACTCCACGGTCCAAGGGAGCACGCTCCGCGACATTCGCTTGGCCGCCGCGCGCTACAATGCCGATGCGTTACTCATCATCGATGGAGCCTCCGCCGTGGAGCGCTACAACAACGGGCATGCCGCCTGGTACGCCACCGGCATCGGCGCCTACTTTGCGCACGGCACGGAAAGCCATGCCCTGTTCATGGTGGAGGGAACACTCTGGGATGTTCGCACCGGCGCCCTGTACGGCACACAAACCGCCGATGGCGAAACGACCCTCATCGGCCCGGCGCCGTCACTCGACGACAAGGCTGCTGTGGCCGAGGCGAAGGATGTCGCGATGGCAAGGTTCGGCAGAGAACTCGCCGATACATTGCGGCTTTTGAGAGAAAAACAGCGCGTCCCTGACTGAGCGGCGGCGCGGACACTCTATAGGGCTGCAGGGCGAGGCCGCAGTGAGCAAACAGGCTGAGGCGTACTTCAGACAGGGCTTCGAGGGCGTGATCGAGGCGAGAACGAAGCCCCAAGCCAGTTTCAGCGCCGGCTCACGGGCTATCGAAGGTCCACAGAATCCCCAACAACACCAGGTGCTGATTCGGCGTGAGACTCAGCACGCCGGGTTGTACCTCACCCCGCCGAAAAAATCCCCCGCCTGCTCCGGTCGATTCATCCCATCGATGCTCGAGCCGAACCGTGGTGTTGGTCCATTTGTAGGGAATTCGATATTCGATAGTTGAAGTCACGGCCTTGACGAATTGCTCCGACCCCGTCCAGCGCCCGTTTCGGTCCCAATAGAACTCCGGTCTCACTGCCAGAGTCCAGGGGCCAGTCACATGCCACCGTGCCACGATATTCCCACCAGTGACGAACGCACGAGGATGCCCGGGACGATCGGCGATGTTCTCCGTTCCAATGTCATAGGAAGCCGCAAGCGTCAGAGCGTCCCCCTTCCACTCGACTATGTGATTCGCGTAGAACCGCCAGAACTGCACGGCTGTGTTGGTCTGGTCGGGACCGCCATACAACGTTTGAGTCAGGGTGAGCCGCGGCGTCGCGTGATACGACCACTGGCCTCCATACGACGGCTGATCGTTCGTGTACGCGAGATGAAAGTATCGGTTGATGACAAACGCAGCGACGGTCAACCGGTCACTGAGTGGATATTTCGCATTGATGCCGAACATCATGTACGGCGTATTGTCGGCGATCCATGAGCGGGTGTAATTCGTGTTATCCTTCGCGTACAGCGATTCATACCCGATGAGGCTATTAAACAACCCGGCAGTGATGGTGAGACCGTTGCCGACCGGGGCAAGGTAGGACACATTCGCCCGATGGATGTGCCGAAGCGCATCCGCCCCGTTTACCTCACGCTCCCCCTGCAAAAACGCGAATCGTTCGGAGTCGTACCCGCCTTGCATCCCGAGTTCCATCCCCCAACGCGATGACTCATTCGCATCCTTCCGAACATACACCAGGGCCATATTCGGCACGAACTCGTTGTGCCGCACCGCCGTCCCACGACTCCGCCAGAGATGGTTCTCGGGAAAATTGAAATTGAGCACGTAGCCGACATCGAGATACGCGCCGTAATGCCAGAGCGAGACCGCCTCATCGGCTTCAGGTGACGAATCCGTCGCAGGAACACTTTCGGCACAGGCTGGCGCGACAACAAAACTCCACAGGAAGGCCGCCCCGCCAAGCCACATCGTCCACCGGCGCAGAACATTCCGGAGATTTACCCTGACAGGGGTACTCGAATACTGAACTAGCGCCATCCCACACTCACAAGCCAGCACGCATCACACCTTGGCGATGCGCGCACTCAGGTCATCGAGAATCAGGAGAGATGTAAACGAATCGCGGAGAGAAAGGAACCGAAAAAGTACATGCAGTGCGCCCGCGGCTGATCACGTGCCCGGACCGGCAGGCTCGTGCCGGAGCGTGTCCAACACCGCGAGAATCTCCGCCGGCCGCGGAGGACAACCGGGGATACGGACATCGACCGGAATGTGACGTTCTACCGGACCCGTCACCGCATAACTGCCCTTAAACACCCCGCAGGTGATCGCGCAATCCCCCAGCGCGATGACGAGCTTCGGCTCAGGCGTCTGCTTATAGACATCCTTCAATGCACGCTCCATGTTGACGGTCACCGGCCCGGTTACTACCAAGGCATCGGTGTGACGCGGCGAAGCCGCAATGTGCACTCCGAACCGCTCCACGTCGTAGACGGGATTGGCCAGCGCATTCATTTCCATCTCGCAGGCGTTGCACGACCCGGTGTCCACTTCACGGATCGTCAGGGATCGCCTGAACGACTTCGCCTTTTCGATCGCCTCCCGGCTCACCGGCTCAGAAGGGGACTTCGCGGCAGGATACTGCCCCGTCACGACACCGGTCGCGAGACTCTTCTTAATGATCCGAAACATGGCACCTCCTTAGCCGTCAGCAGTCAGCGATCAGGTGGCCGCTCGGAACCGGCTGCTCAGAGCGGATTGCTCAAGGCTAGTTTCTCACAGATCATTGCCTGCATAGGACAAATTGAAGCTTTTATTGATCAACGGAAAATCCGGCACGATGTTTCCCACAGCCGCCCACTGAATCGCCGGCCAGTGCACAAACGACGGGTCACGGACTTTGCACCGGTGAATCCGCCCCTCCGCTCCCGCCATGACGACATACAGGATTTCGCCGCGCCAACCTTCGACAGCCGCGATTGCCCATTCACCCGGCGACGGATTCCGGATCGGCTGGACCATGAGCGGCCCCAACGGCAATTGTCGGTGAAGCGCATGGATGAGACGGACCGAGTCATGCACTTCATCCAGGCGCACTCGCATGCGGGCACGGACATCTCCGTAGCGATAGCCGGCCACCGTCGGTTGACACTCGTGATACGCGGCGAATGGCCGATCTCGACGAAGATCTCTGTCGATACCGGACGCGCGGCCCACGACCCCCATGACCGCATGGTCCCATGCGATGTGTTCGGACAGCACTCCCGTGTTCTCCAATCGTTCGGTCAGCGAGGCATTCGCAAACAGAATTTTTTCAATTCCGGCAAACTCCTGCTCAATGGCCTGCAACTCCGCATCGACTTGTGACAGTTGCACGCCGGAGAGGTCCATCGACACTCCGCCGACCGTATTCACCCCCCGCAGGAACCGTGACCCGGTCAGGCGATCGTTCAGCTGCATGAGCTGTTCTTTCATCCGGCCGCAGTGAGCATGCGCCAGGGCATAGGCCGTATCGTTACAGATGGCGCCGACATCGCCGATGTGATTGTGCAACCGCTCGAGTTCGAGAAAGATGCTGCGCAGATACCGGGCTCGCGGCGGCACCGTCACCCCCAAAAGCCTCTCCACCGCCTGGCAATAGGCCAAGCTATGGCCGACTGAGGTATCGCCGGACACCCGCTCCGCGAGCGTCACGGCTTCCGTCAGGCGCTGTTGCTCGAACAGCTTTTCCACCCCACGGTGCTTCCAGAAATGACGCACTTCGAGCTGCAGGATCGGTTCGCCGGCCACCGAAAACCGGAAATGGCCTGGTTCGATGATCCCGGCATGGATCGGGCCGACAGGGATTTCGAACACCCCGTCGCCATGAATTTTCCTGAACGCGTACTCTCCCTGCATGCGGCCCAGCACCTGATCCCATCCAAAATCTTTCTTCAGCGGATGGGACCCCTTCGGCCAATGTTCGTGACGAACCAACCTCCGCATGTCCGGATGGCCAACAGGAATCAGACCGAAGAGATCACGAATCTCCCGTTCGTACCACTTTGCCGCATGCACCACCGGCGTGATCGACGCAAACTCGCGCTCGCCTCCTGTGAGATCAACCGACAGGAGCAGCCAGTCTTTGCGTTCCGCCAGCGTGAACAGATAGCAGAGTTCATAGCGGGCCTCGCGAGGGCGGTGATCGACAGCCCAAAGTAGCGAAAGCGAGCCGCGCAAGTGTGGATCCGTATGGATATAGCGGGCGACCGCCGGGACGTCCTGCTTCCGCAACCGCAGCATCGGCACACCGTCAACGGCACCGATGTCCGTGATGGCCCGGGCGAACGCCCCTCGTATCTGCTCGACCGCTCCCGATCCGTCGTTCATGTGCTACCTCTGGACGATCACCGTGACAGCCCGGGCCAGCAATGTCCGTACCGGCTCAGGGAGTGCGAACCCTAAGCCGATCAACGCCACCATCATGGCCAGCAGAGGCACATGTCCCACCGTCCAGGACTCGCCTCGAGCGACGCCCTCCCGTGGAGCGCCCCACACCATGGAGCCGATTTTCGACAGCATGCCTCCAAACAAGACGACTCCAAACAGCAAGAACACGGCGACGAGCCCCACGCTACGCATCTCGTCCGAAATGGTCACGGCCACAAACCGGCCCACATGCACCGTATCGGAGGCGAAGTTCTGGGCAGACAGGGCCGATACCACCAGTAACTCGCTCACGAACGGCGAAAAGGGAGGCAGCCCGACCAGCGCGAAAGCCGCCACCAGCGTCGCCACCGCTGTGACCGGCTGAGACTTGGCCAGACCCCGCACATCGTCGATTTCCAACGTGTCATGCCGCCGGTGAATATTGCCGGCAACGAAAAACGCCAGTGCCTTGGCAAGGGCATGGTTCAGCAGATGGAAGAGCCCGCCGAACGTGCCGACGAGTCCGCCGACCCCGAAGCCGATCATGGCCAGCCCCATATGCTCGATGCTCGAATAGGCAAAGAGCCGTTTATAATTGTGCTGGAGCAGGATAAACAGCGAGGCCACCACAAACGACACAAACCCGAAGACCAGCAGCAGATTTCCGGTGAATTCGGACGGGAGCGCCTGATCGACGATGGCCTTGCTGCGCAGTAGCGTATACACCGCCACCGTCTCCAAGACCCCGGCCAACATCGCCGCAATCGGCGCTGGCGCTTCCGTGTATGCATCCGGCAACCAGGTATGCATCGGCACCAAGCCGACCTTTGTGCCGTACCCGACGAGAATAAAGAGAAACGCCAGCTTCAGGACGTTCGGGTCTAATCGATCGGCGACTCCGATCAACTCCGTGACGTTCAACGCCGAACTCGCATCGCCGAGCACCCGCACCGACGAGTAGTAAGTCAGCACGACGCCAAACAGGGCCAGGGCGATACCCACCGAGCAGAGGATCAGATATTTCCAGCCCGCCTCCAGCGACTCCCGCCTCCGGAAGAAGGCAATCAGGAAGGTTGTCGCCAGCGTGGTGCCCTCCACCGCCACCCATTGCACGCCGAGGCTGTTGGCCATCGTCGCGGCCACCATCGCGAACAAAAACATATGAAACAGAAAGAAGAAGACACCCAGATGCTTCGGCGCAATCACGCCACGCGCCACCTGTTCGTCCATATACGACCACATGTACAACGAGCAGGACAGTCCGATGGCGGTGATGATGATCAGAATAAAATCCGACAGCGCATCCACATAGACGAGCGCGCCCAACGTCGTGACCGCTCCTTCCGCCAACACCTGTCTGGTCAAGACGGTCTCGGCGACGCCCAATGCCAGCATCGTTGCAAAATTCACGGCGTGCAACACCCGGGCACGGCGGATCACCAGGCTCAATAACCCGGCGAGGACCGGCCCCGCCAGCAAGACGATCACCGGCCACATGTGGCACCCGCTTCCAAGACGTCGCTCATCACTCCGCTCATTCCTTCAATGCCGTCAGCTCGCTGGTGTCCACACTGTCGAAGGCATCCTGCAGTCGATGGGTGTAAATCCCTGCGATCAGGCCCGCGACGAGTACATCAAAAAACACTCCTAATTCGACGATCAACGGCATGCCGTAGGCCGCTGCCGTGGTGCCCAGAAACACGCCGTTCTCCATCACCAGGAATCCCACCATTTGCGTGACCGCCTTTTTACGGGCGATCATCGTAAAGAATCCGATCAGAATAATGGCCAGGGCGAGAGCCAATGAATCCCGAGTCAGGAGATACCCCAGCGGAATGATGGGCTGCGTGATGAAAAACGCCACCACCACCAGTCCGCCACAGATCAATAACCCGGCCGGAATGTTGATGTTCATGACCAATTCCCGCGACACATTCAGGCGCTCGATGACCTTCCGGAGAATCCGTGGCAACACGATCACTTTGATAACCACGGTCAACGCTGCGGCAAAATAGATGTGCCGATGCCCGGTCAGGAACGCGACCAACGCCGCCGTGCAGGCCAGGAAGAACGACTGCAAAGCGAACAGATCCACGCAGGCCGAGAGCCGTCGCTGTGCGACGATGGCGAAACAACTCAACAGCAACAGCACAGAGCAGAGGTTGACCAACTGCGACCCGAGATGCGTGGATTCCGACACCGCCTTATCCTCTCAACGTGTAGAAAAACACCAACGCCAACAGGGCCAGAATGAAGGCCGCACCCAGCAGTTCCGGCACGCGAAACAGCCGCAACTTGGCGAACATCGATTCAATCACCCCGATGACGACCGCCAGCCCGGCCACTTTCAGCACATACACCACGGTGCCCGTCGCCAGGGCAGCCGGCGCCAGGCTCGTCGCGATGCCCCAAGGGGCGAAGACATTTACGATAAGCGTCAACAATACCAACAGCTTGATTCCCGCCGCCCATTCCATCAACGCCAGATACCGGCCGGAGTATTCCAGCAACATCGCCTCATGAATCATCGTCAGTTCGAGATGGGTCGCGGGATTGTCCACCGGCACACGCCCTGTCTCCGCCAGCGTCACGATAAACATCGCCGCCAGCGCCATGAGGTGCGCGGGAGGAGCCAGCACCACGCCCTCAAGCAACGCCGACTGGTGGACGATCGTGCTCAAATTCGTGGACCCTGCCGTCAGCGCAATGGCCAAAATGGACAACATCATCGCCGGTTCAGCCAGGGTCGCGATGATCGCCTCCCGGCTGCTGCCCATGCCGCCGAATGCCGACCCGGCATCCAGCCCGGCCAGAATCAGGAAAAAGGTCCCCAGGGCCAGGAGATACACCAGCGCAATAATGTTGCCCGCGAAATTGAGTGGCGTGTGGGAGAGGAACACGGGCATCAACAAGCCTGCCGCCACGGTCGACGCGAATACGATGTACGGGGCAGCCGCAAAAATCCAGGATGTGGTCGAGGAGCGCACCGGCTGTTTGCGGAACAGTTTCGCCAGGTCGGCATAGGGTTGGAAGAGGCCGGCACCGCGACGGCATTGCAGCCTGGCTTTGACCTTCCGGATCACCCCGACGATGAACGGAGCGAGGGCGAGCAGCATGATCAACTGCACGACGATCAGCACCACTTGCACCATCACCTGCATCCTACGTCTCACCTCCACGCCGGTACACCGGCATCACCCCATTCGACACGTCCGGCGCGAGCTACCCCGCCCAGAGCAACAACAAGACGAGCGTCACAAAAATATAGGTCAGATACAGATGCAGGCTCCCGACCTGAATGACGCGTAGGCGCTCCGCCAGGGCCAGCAGCTTCCTGACGACCGGCCGGTAGAGATACGTCTCGAAGAGTGGTTCAGTGTGAAATTCCACTCGCTGATGCCGGATGAAGTACTTCGACTGCTCCAGAAATTCCCGCTCCAGTTTCACCGTCGGCTGGTAGACCGTCTCAAACACCTGCTTGATCGGTTGCACGAAGCCGGTGGCGGTATATTCCATACGCGGCGTGAGCGGGAGCCCGCAGCCCCACGTTCTGGTGTAACGCGCCGGCACCCCTTTCCCGAGCCAGCGAGCGATCAACAACCCCAGCAGTCCGGCGCCGACCAGGAGCCCCGCCAACACCGGCGTCGAGATACTGGAGAATTCCACCGTCACCGGGGCCACGACCCAGCCGTCAAGCGCCAACACTTTTTGGCTGATCGCCACCCCTGTCAACGGACCGGTGACCCGATCCAACAGAGGCACGACCAGCATGGGAGCGAGTCCGAGTACCACACAGCTCCCCGCGAGGATCCCCATTCCGATTCGCATCGACACCGGTACTTCCACCGCCTTCCGGGCATGGGCGCTGCGCGGCTGCGCCAGAAACGCCATGCCGAAGGCTTTCGCGAAACAGGCCAGCGCTAGCGCACCGGTCAGCGCCAGGATCGCGGCGGCGATCGGCAACATCAGCTTGAGAAACAAGGTCGGCAATTGCACGCTGAGAAAGAGGCTCTGAAAGACCAGCCACTCACTCACGAATCCGTTGGTGGGCGGAAGCGCCGCAATCGACACGGCACCGATCAGAAAGAACAGCCCGGTCCATGGCATGCGGCGCAGCAAGCCGCCGTACTCCTCGATATCCCTCGTGTGTGTGGCGAACTGCACGGCGCCGGCACCGAGGAACAGCAGAGCTTTGAACGTTGCGTGGTTGATCGTATGGTACAGACCGGCGAGGAGGCCGAGCGCGGCCAGTTCATGCAGCCCATAGGTGTGAAAGATCATGCCAGCGCCGATGCCCAACAGGATAATCCCGATGTTCTCCACACTGTGAAAGGCCAGTAGGCTCTTGAGGTCGTGCTCCATCAACGCGTACATGACGCCCAGGAGGGCGGACAGCGCGCCGATGCTCAACACTGTAAAGCCCCACCACCAGGGAAACACCCCTTCAAGAAAATCGAAGTACACCCGGATCAAGGCATACACGGCCGTCTTGATCATGACGCCGGACATCAGCGCTGAAATATGGGACGGCGCCGCTGGGTGGGCGTAAGGCAGCCACACATGCAAGGGAACGATGCCGGCCTTGGCCCCGAATCCGATCAAGGCCATGAAAAAAGCGATCGATCGCAACCCATCTGGCAACCGTTGATCGGGATGACGAAAGTCTTCGAAGGAAAAGGACCCGGCCTCCTGCGAGAAAATCACAAACGTCAGAATGATACACGCGGTGCCGACGTGCGTCATGATAAAATAAAACAACCCAGCATAACGAACTTCGGCTTTTTCGTGTTCCGTAACCACCAGAAAATAGGACAGCAGCGACATCAGCTCCCAGACGATCAAGAAGAAGAACCCGTTGTCGGCCATGACGACGAGCATCATCGCGAGCAAGAAGCCGTTGAAGAGAGATCCCATTGCGCCGAGGGACGACCGACCATAGAATTCAGTCACGTAACCCAGCGCAAAAATAGACGAGGCAAGGCCGACCACGGAGATCGTGAGGACGAAGAACGACGCCAGCGGATCGAGGCGGATTGCAAAGCTGAGAAAAGGTATTGTTGATTCAGCGGAGGCTGTCCAGGGCTCCGGTGCCAGGAGTCCGGCAAGCCCAAGAGCGGTGCCTACGAGACCTGCCCCGATCGCAAGCCCATGCGCGACAAGGTTCTGAATCCTCGGTCTCCCGGGGAAACAGGGAGGAAAGATGATGCCGGCCATGTAGATCGCCAGCAGGCCGACGAATAGAACGGTCATCGTTGCAGGATAATCCTCAAGAAGCATGCCCAGAAACTAGGCACATAACACATCTTCTCGCCCCCACTGGTAGTTTCCCGGCACCTTACAATGGACGGATGGACACATCAATTGATATCCGAGAAGCAGCCGTGCATGAGGGACAACGAGCAGTACCCAGAAAACCACTTCATGCGAACTGAGGCTCCTCCGTGGGACCATGCCGGCTCGAATTGGACCGGCTCCCTCATTCTCTTCTCATGCCAGCGTCGCCAGAGGTAGCGCGCCTTTTCTTCTACTGTTCGGCCTCCACCAGATACGGCTTGGCGCTTCGCTCCCCGATCACTCCCGATTTAGTGCGCCTGCTTGTGGATCATTGGATCGATTTCTCGCTTCGTTTCCTCAAGCACGTTATAGCGAGTGTACGGATGCTCCATCACCTCGTTGGCATAGAGCCGCCCCGTCGGCGCCGGGACGCCGATGGTGGCGTCAACAGTTCCCTTAGGACCAATGGTGACCGTCTGCTCAACGGTCGTCCTGATGTAGGGATGCCAGACAACCAACTTATAGGTGCCCGGCGGCACATCGGTCAGGGTAAACCGGCCATGCTCGTCGGTCTTGGCAAAATACGGATTGGTGACGGCCAGCCCCCAGCTCTCCATGTAGGCATGGAAGCCGCATTGCATGACGAAGATCCGGCGACCCTTGCTGAGATTGACCAATTGCTTCATCGGCGGGCCGGCCATATGTTTGTGGTACATCCCGGCATCGCTGCGATCTTTTAGATTGCGCGGGTGTTGCGGATTCATGGGCAGCGGCACATTGAACAATACGCGGGCACCTAATTGGGACGTTTCATACGCCTGAATGTCGTGCATGACGGGATCCATGTTGACCACTGTCACAGATTGATCGTCCCGCACAACCGTGGTGAACGGTTCGAAGAGGCAGTCTTTCGCATCGATTTGCGGTACGCTCCCTTCGCTGAAGGGTTTGCCCTTGTCGATCCCTTCCAGATAAACCACGACGTCGCGAAACTCGCCTCCAGGCCCGACCTGGAACGGTTGCAGGATGCGCCAGCCTTGCCCATCCGAAATGCGCCCGCAGTAGAATTGGTCCGGCAAGGTCGTGAGGTTGTACCCCTTCGGCTTGGGGACAGTCCCTTCGAGCTTGACGGTGCCCGTAAGAGTCCCACCCTCTGAAACCGTGATGGCTTCATAGGCCCAGACGGCTTCTCCGCACATGGTCGCAACAAGCAGTAAGACAGTCATGGCGTAATACATATGTGGGCTCTCCTCTACCAGGTTGCGGAAAAACTCATTTTGAGTCCCAAAGCCACCACAGATACGCGGTGTGGGACGACGTTGAACAGCCTCGCAGGATGCGCGAAAAGGCCGTCCAGCAAGGCCGCAGCGAGCACAGGGGCGAATCGTACTCTTGCGGTACGGTGAGCCGCTGAGCGATGCGAGAACGCCGCTGGCGGACTTTTTCCGCATCCTGCTACAGCGTCATACAGCGATGTTCTGTTCATAGCAGAGATTGCAGCGGTCGGCCCGTTCGACGTCGGCAGCGGGCGATGCCTTCACGAGCTTTGAGATTATTCGGATCAGAGTCCAGTACCGCCTTCCAGTTAAATTGAGCTTCTTCATGCTGGTCTAGTCTTTCAAGTAGGAGAGCCAAATCACACCGTGAGGCGAGATCGGTGGGAAAGACCGTCAGCACTTCTTGCAATTCAGCCAGTCGCACCATCCAAGACTCATTCAACATGGGAGTCCTTGCTCACTTTCTGGGTGGAGAGGAACATGCAAGCCGGGCACGCGATGAGCGGTCCCCATCTGAGGACAATCGAATGATGCCCGGACATCCGGCAATACTCCATACGCCGCGACCAACAGAATGAGCACAATGGCGATGTCGAACGTCAAGAGTTCAAGGGGATTCCCATCCCCAGATACAGGGTTGCGACGATTACACGAGCTCGACTCGCCCAGTCGCGTTTTCAGGCGCGGCTATGCTCATCTGCTCAAGGCACGTCGCAACGCATGGCATGACATACTGCAGGGAAGATGCCTGCGGTCACGGTCTGCGGCCATTCAATGAGAGCATGAAAGAAATAGCATACTTACGAGCGGGAGCGGATTCTCCCTATAGATTGCGCAAGCGTGTTTTCTCCACCATCTGCAGGACTTGCAGATGATCCCGCAGCGCCGGTGGCGGGGTCTGCAAATATTGCAGTCAGACATCAGACCTGCTACTGCATGGGAGATCGCAACGTGGTGAGCGTTAGGCCCGGATGCCGTACTCTTTGATCTTGTACTGCAACGCACGGAGGCTGATGCCCAGGAGTTTGGCCGCTTTCTCTCGATGATTCGTCACTTCGGCCAATGTCCGTTGGATGACATCCCGTTCGATCTGTTCCAGGGGCGCCCCCAACGTCACGAGCATCGTGCGGGCATCCTCCTTGCTGGCCTGGATTTCCTCCGGCAAGTGTTCGGGCTGAATCATGGCATCTTTCACCGTGACCACCAGCCGCTCCATGAGATTTCGGAGCTGGCGAATATTCCCGGGCCAGGCATAGAGGCGGAGCAACCGCATGGCGTCACGTGACACCTCCTTTGGCTCGCGGCGGTACTGGGTCGAGAAGGCGATCAGAAACCGGTTCACGAGCAGCGGGATATCTTCGGCACGCTCGCGCAGGGGCGGGAGGTGGATCGGGACGACATTCAATCGATAGTAGAGGTCTTCGCGAAAGTCACTCTGCTTGACGGCTGCTTCGAGATTGCGATTCGTGGCGGCAATGATCCTGGTATCAACCTTGATCACCTTGGTTCCGCCCAGGCGTCTGAATTCCTTCGTCTCCAAGACACGAAGGAAATCCACCTGCGATTTTAAAGAGAGCTCGCCGACTTCATCCAGAAGCAGCGTTCCCTCATGGGCGAGTTCGAATCGCCCCAGCTTCGTGGCCATCGCTCCGGTAAACGCCCCTTTGTCGTAGCCGAACAGTTCACTTTCAAACAGGTTCTCTGGTAATGCTCCGCAGTTCAGCGTGATAAATGGTCCGTTCGCCCGGGCACTCCTATGATGGATCGCCCGGGCGACAAGTTCCTTTCCGGTCCCGCTTTCCCCCGTCAGTAACACTGTGACATCGCTCTCGGCCACCATCCCAACCATGTTGTAAACACGCCGCATCGGCTCGCTGTCACCGACCATCTGATCGAAGCGTGTGCGTGTGTCCAGGCGGCTCTTGAGCTGCTTGTTCTCCGTCGCCAGCGCATGGCGCTCCAGCGCTTTCTCGACCACGATGGGAAACCGCTCGCGATCGATGGGTTTCGTGAGGTAATCGTATGCGCCGCATCGCATGGCCTCTACTGCCGTATCTATCGAGCCATACGCCGTCATGACCACGAGTTCCGTCTCCGGCCACTTCTCCTTCAGACGACGAAGGAACTCCATGCCGCCGATCCCGGGCATCTTGAGGTCGGTCATCACCAGATCGGCCGGGACGACCTCAAGCTGTTCCAGCGCTTCTTCTCCTGTCCCGGCCCCGCGCACGCGGTGACCTTTCTTTTCAAGAAGCGTCACTAACGCGCCACGAATATTGACCTCGTCGTCTACGACGAGAATATGTGCCCCTTGCGTCATGATCCCACCGCAACACTCTGCTGATGATCGACAGCAACAGGAAATTGCATGACCACCTGGGTGCCGTTTCCCGGCACACTTGTCACATGAATGGTCCCGCCATGATCCTGCATAATCCGGTAGGCGATCGCGAGGCCGAGCCCTGTTCCACCCGACTTGGTCGTATAGAAGGGCTCAAACAGTCGCGGCAGATCTTCCTGCTCAATACCGATGCCCGTGTCGCTCACGACAATCTCTACCAAGCGATTCCCTTCCTCCGTGCGTTCTTCCGTAGCGATACAGCAACGCCCACCATTCGGCATGGCATGGAACGCGTTGACGACGATGTTCACCAACACCTGGCTGATTTGCGTCTCATCACCCAGCACCGGAGACATATCCTTGCTCACCCGTTGCTCAAGTTGAATCTTACGCTCCTCCGCTTCGAACCGCATGAGCGCCACGATGTGTTCGATCAAGGCGGGCAAATCCACCGCATGGAGACCCATGGAGCCGGGTCGCGCGAACTTCATGAAGTTATCGAGAATCACCGACAAGCGGCGGCATTCGGCATTCAACACGCGGAGGTAATACGCGGCCTGTTTCGCCGGCCCCCCCTGCTCTTTGAATTCTTCCTCAAGGAGATGCAAATTCAAATCGATCGCGCTCAACGGATTGCGCAACTCGTGCGCCACCCCGGCAGACAGGGTATGCAGAGCCGCCAGTTTTTCCGCAACCCGGACTCTCCGCTCAAGAGCCAACCATTCCGTGACGTCCTGCGCCTGGAGGATGACGCCGGCGGGCCGTCCATCGTCTCCGGTCAACTCGGCCGTACTGACGCGGATGGTGTGCAGGGTTCGATCGCGGCTTTCATAGGGCAAATCTTTCTGACACATGTGCCGATGGATCCGCAGCGCTGCATCAAGCGCCCTGCGGATGGTATCGCCCTCCGTAAAGACGGATTCGTACGAATGGCCCAGCAAGTCGGTCGACGCACGTTTCAACACCACCTCAGCCGAGGGATTGACGGCCGTAATAATGCCGCTGCGGTTCAGCGTCAGGACACCGGTTGGAATGCTCTCGAGGATATTGCGCGCCAGCCCCTTCACTTCTTCGAGAGTTCGTAGGGTGCTGTCATGGTGCAGAAACGTGATGACCGCGGTGATCCCGATCGCACTCACCAGAAAAACGAGGAGCGCCACAAGCGTCAAGTCGCGGCGCGACTGCCAGAGCGCTGGAAACAAATCCGTCGGAACCGTCTTGCCTTGAGTGACGCCCTGCAGGAGAAGTTTCTCCTGTTCCAGACTGAAGAGCAGGATGACGGACACCACCAAAGCCAAAATCAACAGCACCGCCGCGATCAACCGATAGGGAGCCCTTCGAAGGAGAGCGGCTTCAGGAATAGGTCTAAACATACCTGCGTCCTATAGGAAGATCCGAGCAGGATTTCATGCTACCACGCAGGGTTGGGGCTGTATAGCCGAACGGTCTGGCAGCCGAGGGCAACCACCGCGCGGCTGAACTCACCCCAGCATGACGCGGCGATCGACATATTCTCCGATGGAAGGGTCATTCGTGACGAAGATCACAGACCACGTTTCCTCTTTTGAACAGAGTCGCCGCAGCAGAATCTGCCTCAAATCCGGCTCCATGTTATGGAGCGTCCCGTCGAAGACAAGCAATTGCGGCCTCGTGACGATTGCGCGAGCAAGCAGAATGCGAAGAATCTGACTCTTCGTGAAGAGCTTCCCCCCTGCCAGAGTCGGGGTTTCCAGGCCCTGCGGCAATCTATCGGCTTCCTCATCTAATTCTGCGAACTTCAGCGCCCAGCGCAGGTCTTCAAACCGGACGGACGGGCGTCCGAGTGAGACGTTTTCCTCCAGTGTCCCGCCGAACAACGTGAGATGCGAATCGAGAACCAGTGCGCGGGCGGCATTGATATCGTCCATGGTCATATCGCGCAGATCCATATCGTTGAATCGAACCACCCCGGTGGTCGGGCGAGAGAGACCGGCCAGCAAGAGGGCAAGGGTGGACTTGCCCGTGCTGGTGCGAGAAATGACCGCCACCTTTTCCCCGGGAGCCACCTCCAAGTTGAACCCCGCAATGATCGGTGGGGAGTGGGGATAGGCAAAGCCCACGTCTTTGCACGTCACACGCAGTCCGTGGATGGTGGGATCGGGCAACCGTGCGAATGACGCCTCCTCTCTCAGATCATCTTTTGGAAGAGAGAACACCCGCGTCAGCTCATCGAAGGACGTCAAGATATAGGTCACGGCATAGATTCGACGCGTCACCGTATCGAGGTTCAGAAGGAGCGTGCCGACGATCACTTCTGCGGCAACGAACTGACCGAGCGTGATCTGCCCGATCGACAGCAGCCATCCGCCCATGCCGATCATGCCGCTATGGCAAATCGCCTCCCAGATCACCGTGCTGATGTACTGGCGCCAGGTCAGCACCCCTGAGCGAACCCTTCGCGCCGCAAGGTAAGACTCCAACAAGCGGTCGGTTTTATTCAGCAGTAACGGAGCGCTCTGGGTGGCCTTGAAATGCAGGCGGTTCTGCGCGATATCCTGCATCCAGGTCATGAGATCGTAATGGTGTTGTGAGACCGTCTGCGTCGCTCGAACCCCTCCTTGCCCGGAGGTGAATTGCACCAGAGCAAATCCACCGAGCAGGAAGGCGTTGTACACAAGGAAATACGGATGATAGACCACGAGAATCACCATCCCCGTAGCACCTGAGATGAAGACATTGATCAGGTCCACCAGCACAACCACCACGGCGCGCGGCAATAATTCCGCTTCTCCAAAGTAGTTCGCGTAGCTGGGCACGAACACTTCTTCCCGTACCCGTGGCAAGTGCTCCGTCATGGCGAGAGCGATACGGGTGTAGAGCCGTTGAAAGAGTATTTCCGTCGCGCTCGTCTGAAAGACCCGGAAGAAGCCGATGAAGAGGAGTCCGATCAGAATGATCAACGTGAGGGTGACGATCATGACCGGCTCGATCGAAAACGCAAATGTGCTGACGAGTTCCTGCACGGTCAGGGGAACGACCAGGGAGAAAAGAGCGATGGCCAAGGCGTAGGAGACGATGAGAGTGAGGACGCGCTGTTCGAGGCCGATCACCAGCGCCAGCCGGGAAACTTCCCCCCAGAAGGTGCTGCGAACCGGCTTCAGCTCTAAATAGCGACCGGGCATGAGAGTCTCTCAGGGAGAACGCCGTCCCGGATCGCACCGCACCGGTACAGCGTGATGAGGGACAGTCCCGCCGCGAGCAGGAGAGAGGAGCGAGCCATGAGGATCCTTACTGTCTTGGCTTCGTTGGCCTGGTGATAAATCCTCTTCGCTTGGTCAAACGGTTCAGGCATTCGGAGCAGAGCTCTTGCCGGCTGAGGTCGTCGAAGCATAGTTGGACAGAGCGCCTGGCGCAGCGCTCGCAATACAAGATCACGGCGGATTGTCGATTATTCGAGATCACAGTAGACTCCTTCGCTTTCCTTCCCCCATTCATTCATGCCCTGGGATGACCCAGCCGATGCCTCAGGCATCTCAGCCTCGCGCAGAAGAGACCATGTCTGCTGCCACCTCATGCACTCGAGGCAATTTTCGCAGAGCAGCAGTTTGCTCCATGGGTCGGAGATGAGCCGCGCGTCGGTTCGACTGCATCGCTCACAAGGATGATCCGTCGGTTCCATAACTTCACATTCCTATTCCGATCCGTTCATTTGAAGGATGCGACTATTCCGCTGCTGGCCTAAGCAACTCGTATGCCTTACTGTCCAAGCCAGGAAATCTATTGAATCTATGATGGTTTGGACCTATACGCCGAGTCGCCTACAGCGCCGCAATCCTGACCCAAGTAACATTCAGGCGGTAGTTCTGCAAAAATTGCACGTAGGCTTATAGTAGGAATGGCGTCCTGCCCATGGAAAGAAACAGCAATGCTCGCCACCGCTGCCCGACGCTCGAAGAAGTCTGCGTACGTGAGGCGCGTTGCCGTAACGGCGAGAGCTATTGGTAGTTGCCATCCATACGGGTTACGGATGGACGGAGAACCATCCCGGCAAATCAGGCTAGGCGTGGGAGGAAGGGACCACCGGCGAGATCGTCATGGCTTACTTACGCACATCCCCCAACACACACCAGAGCCGGCGCGTGCCGGATTTCTGGTCGGTCACAGCTTGGCCTGAGAAGAAACTCTGTTGCCAGGCGACAATCTCGTCTTTGGGATGGGCGGTGGCGGTCCAGTAGATGCCGGATCGGATATTGCGGAAGGGATGACCTTGCGGAAGCGAGGGATCCTGCTGATCGGGATCAACCAATGTCTTGATTTCGTCGATGGTCGGTGCCCGCCAGCCCTGCCGGCCTCCGACAGTTTTCGTCGCGCATCGCGCGACAGAGCGGTCCCACACATCAAAGACGTAATCCGGCTCGCGCTCCCAGACCAAGCCGGTCTTCTGGTCTTGTACCGCTTCGCCCTCGAACTGCAGCACAAACCGAGACGCTCCCTCGTCGGCCGGCGCGGTACCGGGCGAATAGGCGACCAACAGCAGGATCGACACCAGCATCGTGTGGCGACAAGCAGGCATGACGACGCCAGTGTGCCCGATGTCCGAGACCTTTGCAACGGGCTTGGAAGCGGCCGGGAGAGGAAACGAGACCTGGCTACCAATCGAGACGCCGATACTGGCGACGGAGGAGCCAAGCGCCCCAGAGCCACGACACCAGCATCAGCACGGTCCCGATGCCGTACGAGACATGCGCCAGGCGATGATCATACTCCAGCCAGCCCAACATGGTCAGGAGGTTGTTCCAGTCATGGGCATCGACTTCCTTCCCGGTAAATCCACCGAGCAACATCAGATCCATCGCACGGGCGTCGTTGATATAAGGCGCCACATCCATGAAGTTTTCCGCCGTCCACCAGAGCGCCACCGACCCGCCGAAGGGATCGCGCGTCTTGATGAGGAACGTGCCCAGACAAATCAGCGGCATGAGGATCTGGCCAAGACTGCCGCCGAGGATGGTCATGAATCGCCCCAAGGGCATGAAGATCAGATGCCCGGCTTCATGAAACGGCAGGTTGATCAGGTGGAGAAAGAATTCCCCTGTGTAATTAGTTTCGAGCGGCGTGGTGATCAACCGCCAACCCCACCAGGTCAGCAAGAAGAAGACCAGTACACGCCCGGCAAAGTAAAAGGGATTGACCGACTCCTCAGTGACGAGCAACCACTCCTCGAGCAACCGTGCTCCGGTCGATTGGTGAATCGGCGGGAGCGGCACTGCAGCCGGACGTAGGGAACGATGCATCTTGGCGAAGATGATGCCGCAGCGAGCGCAGTCTACCCGCCCCTCGTCCTGTTCCCATCCGCATTTTTCGCAATGCATGGGTTAGCGGAGAATGAACGGCTCCCAGGAAAACGTCACGACAAAGATGATCAGGGCAATCCATCCGATGAACAGGCGCAGGCCACCGAGTTCTCGCCCTGGATTCCGCACGGGGGGATGCGCCAGCCCCATCAGACCGGCGAGCCCGACCCACAAGAACCACCCTTTCCACCCCAACCAGCCAAACACCATCAGAATCGGAATCAGGGCGACCGCCACGCTGCGTTGACGTTCCCCCAGCAGCGCATAAGCCACATGCCCGCCGTCCAATTGGCCGATCGGCAGCAGGTTGAGCGAGGTAATGAAGAGGCCGAACCAGGCGGCAAAGCCGACCGGATGCAGGATCACGTCGGCGGTGGGGGACAAGGGCCCGATCACGACCCAGGAGGCGAATTGTAGCAGCAGCGGTTCCCCGAGGTGCATGCCGTAACTGGTTTGAATCGGCACGACCGTCGAGAGCCGGAGTCCGATGATGAGCGCGATCACCGCGACCACGAATCCGGCGATCGGGCCGGCGACCCCGATGTCGAACAGCGCCCGGCGATCCGTCAGCGGAGCGCGCATGCGGATAATCGCCCCGAATGTCCCCACGAAATGCGGCAACCCCGGCACGAACAGGGGCAAGGAGGTCGGCACACCGTGCAACCGCGACAAGACATAGTGACCCAGTTCATGCGTGACGAGGATCCCAAGCAGCGTTGCGGCGAAGGGGATCCCGCTCCACAAGGAGCGTGGCTCATCCATGAGAAAATCCCAGGGACCGACCAGGGGATTCGTGTTGGTTTGATACGCGCCGGCCCAGAGGACGGTAAATACGGTGAGTGCAAACAGAATTACGGGGAGCACGAAGGCAGAGAAGTGTGGTCGCTCGTCTTCCTCCCACTCCTCGTCCTCATCCTGATCGGGCTCGACAGGAGTCAGATCGTCCGGCATCAGCGGCTGCCCCGACTCGTCACGATTCATGCAGACTCTCCGGCCTCACGGAGCAGCAGAAAACGGGTTGTGCAGCAGTTCTTCCCTCACCGTCGTGGCCGGCCCATGCCCCGGAAACAGCACCGTGTCCGGATCCAGGGTTAAAACACGCTCGCGGACCGACTGCAAATGAGTCTGGTACAAACCGGCGGGATTCGAACGGCCGATCGAGCCGGCGAACAGCGTATCGCCCACGAAACAGATCGGGGAGCCATTCTGCTCAAGCCGATAACAGATGCCGCCTGGGGTGTGGCCTGGCGTCGGCATGAACCGCAGCGTAAGGCCGCCGACCTGCAGCGTTCCACCCGGCTTCGGCACGTGCAGCAGCTCCGGTGCGGGCCGCCAATCAAGCAAGTCGAGATCGTCGGACCCGAGATAGACCGGCACAGGATGAGTCTGCAGAATCACCTCAATCCCTTCGGCATGGTCGGAATGCCCATGAGTGAGACAAATCGCCCGTAGACGCAGGTTTCGTGCGGCCAACCTCTCCAACATGGCACCCGCATTGTACGCGGTATCCACAATCACGGCTTCCCCGCGATCATGGACGAGGTACCCCTTGACCTCGTAGCCGCCGATGGAGCCCAACACCGTCTCGATATGCGAGAACGTCGAGGGAATGGCCTGCGGCGTCCAGCCCTCGGCCACCTGCCCCAGCGGATCGGCCCTCAAGCCGAGCGCACGCGCCACGGCTTGCACCTGTTCGCGACTCTGCGGAGCCTGGCCACGTTCCAATCCGGCCACATCCGCTTCCGAAATTCCGGCCGCGCGCGCCACATCTGCGACCGACCGCTGCTGACCGGTTCGGGCCTTTTTGATGATATCGCTCAGTTCGTCTTCAAGAGGCATAGTGAGTTCTATCTAGCCTTATTTCGATTGGGCGTATGACCGCATGGACCGTCACTGCAGGAATCGTATCAATCTCTTTTCTCACATCAACGCCCTGGCGCACGGCAGGTCGGGGCGGCTTTCACTGCGCGCGTACAACGAGGGCCTTCTGAGGCCGCGCGTTGCGCGAGCAAAGAGCCACTCGATCTGCAGCCCTCCCCCTCAGCTTTCCGGCGCCAGCGTAATTTCCTTCACCTCACCGAAACTCGCCAGCACTTTCGACAGGGCCTCGCCGGAGCCGACCGCGAGAATCCGCAACCGTTCCGGATTAAAATGAGCCTTCGCCGCCCGCTGAATATCCTCCTTCGTCAGCTTCACCACCTTGTCCCGAATCTGCTGCAGCCAGTCTTTCGGCAACCCGTCATATTCCAGATCCATCAACCGCCCCACAATGCTGGAGGCGCTGGTGAATGAGAACACGAACGAGTTGACGTAGGCCTCCTTGGCCTCTTCTAACTCGCTGTCCGTCACCGGCTCATTGCGCATGCGCTCCATGTTCGCCACGAAACGATTGACCACTTCCTGTGTGGAAGCCAGCTTGGTCTCCGCGCGCATCAACCACACGCCTTCATCGTAGACGCTGGCGCGCAGACCGCTGCCCACCGAGTAGGCCAGTCCTCGCTTGGTGCGCACGTCATTGAACAACCGGCTGCGGAACGAACTACCGCCCAGAATATCATTGGCGATGGCCACCGCCACGTAATCCGGGTCGGTTTCCTTTACGGTTAGGTGCCCCACGCGCAAGTGGGTTTGCGACGTGTCCTTACTGATGAACCGCACGACCCCGGTCTTGAGCTCCGACTCAGCCACAGGGGGAATCTTCACCTCGGATACCGACCCCTTCGCCCAGTCACCAAACGCCTCGCGCAACAGCGCCAGCATCTCGCCCTTCTCGAAGTCGCCGGTCACGCCCAACATGATGCCGTTGGGATGGACCGTCTGCCGATGAAAGGCGATAAGATCTTCGCGGGTCAGCGATTCGATCGACCGCACGGAGGTTTCGCGCGCGCTCGGATGGGTCGCGCCATAGAGCAGCTTGGCAAATTCCCGCCCGACGATGGAGCCCGGGCTGTCCTGCCGACGGCGAATGCCCTCCAGCGCCTGTAATTTCGCCAGTTCCACTCGGCCCTGCTCAAACGCCGGCCGCCGCAGCAGATCGGCAAAAATGTGCAAGCCGCGTTTCAGATCTTTCTTCAACACGTCAAGCGAGGCAGAGCCGGACTCCTTACCGAATCCGATGGAGATGGTCGCCGCCAACTGTTCCAGTTCTTCATCGACCTCGTCCGGTGACATTCCCGCCGATCCGCCTGTGCGCATGACGGCGCCGGTCATGCCTGCGAGACCGACTTTGTCCGCCGGATCCAGCCAGCTGCCCGTCTTGAGCGTGGCATTGATGGTGACCAACGGCAACTCGTGGTCTTCAAGGAGATAGACGACCATGCCGTTGTCGAGCACCAGGCGTTCCGCATCAGGCGGATTGAACACCACCGTCGGAAATCGCATGGTGCGCGGATTCTCCGCAGCAAGGTCCGCCGCCAATCCGACCGTAGCCTGCAAGACGATCACTACCAGCACCGCCAGCATCGACGTCCATCCTCTCATTCCACATCCTCCGAAACGTTCACGTTTCACGAGATACGCTTCACGAATGACGCGCCTCATCGGGACACCTCACCCACGGCCGCCATCTTCTTCTCCGGCGCCTTTTTCACCAACACGCCCACCGTGCGGTTGGATTTCGTCAAATACTGCGACGCCACGCGCTGCACATCGGCGGGAGTGACTGCCGCAATCCGGTCGCGCGCGCTCAGCACATAGCGCCACGTGCCGGCCACCGTTTGATAAAACGCCAACTGCGACGCGAGCCCACTATTTGAACGCAGTGACCGTACCAGGTCCGCGTCAAGTCCGTTGAGAACGCGCTCAAACTCCTTGGTCGAAATCGGCTCGGTTTTCAGTCGATCAAGCTCGTCATAGATGGCCGCTTCCACTTCCGCAGTCGTATGGGGCGCCAGTGGAGTCGCGGCGATCACAAACAAATTGGGCGCGCGAACACCGGGATAGTTGGTATCCGACAACACGGAGGCGGCCAGCCGCTTGTCCCGCACCAGCGTCCCGTACAATCGCGAGGTCACGCCTTCCGTCAGCACTTCATCGATCACATCGAACACGAAATCGTCCGGATGCCCGATGGTCGGCTTGTGGTAGCCGATGGCCAGCGCCGGCTCGGCGTCGAACTCGATTTCGACGCGCCGCTCTCCGCGTTGCGGCGGCTCTTCCGTCACGAGAGTCGGAATGGGCGGCGCGGCCGGAATCTTGCCGAACGTCTGGTCGATCAAGGCAATGACGTCCTTCGGGTTGATATCACCGACGATAGCGACCGTCGCATTGTTCGGCCCGTAGTAGGTCTTGAAGAACGCCTCCGTCGCGGCAGGCGTGAGCGCCATGATGTCCGAGCCCCAGCCGATCGTCGGCACCCCATACTGATGCGCCTGGAACGCGGTGGAGGTGAACGTTTCGTACAGCAGCCCGTTAGGACTGTCGTCCGTCCGCAGGCGCCGCTCCTCCATGACCACTCCCCGCTCCTTGTAGAACTCGCGCAGCACAGGGTGCGCCATGCGGTCGGATTCCAGCGCGGCCCAAAGCGGCAGCCGATTCGCAGGCAGGCTGATGACATACCGTGTGATATCTTTGCCGGTCGAGGCATTCAATCCGACTCCGCCGTGGCGTTGATACAACAGGGCCATTTCGTTGCCCACCACGAACTCGCCGGCCTTGTCCTGCAGTTCCTTGAACCGCCGCTGCAGTTGTTGCACCTCCTGGGAGGGGGCATACGGCTTCCCTTCCGTCTCCGCGCGCGTCGATTCCTCTCGCTCCCGCCGGTCCAATTCATTCCCGACCAGGGTCAGATCGTCGAGTACCGCCTGCTCCCGCTCATAGTCTTTGGTACCGACCGTCCGGGTACCCTTGAACGCCATGTGTTCGTAGAGGTGCGCCAAGCCGGTCAGTCCGACCTGCTCGTTGACGCCACCGACGCCGAAGGTCATGTTGATGCTGACGATCGGGGCTTGATGCCGTTCCACCATGAGCACGGTCATCCCGTTGGTGAGCTTGTGTTCAATCACCCGGTCGGCCAGACTCGGAGACTCAGCGTACCCGGGCGCAACCGCCGCGAACATGCCGGTCAGGATCAGAACCCCCATCATGCGTGCGCGTTCGATGCTGATCATATGAAGAGCTCCATCAATTCTTCCGGTCGTTCAATAAACCAATCGGGCTGGCAGGCCGCCATCTTTTGTCGATTGCCCATGCCATACCCCACCGCACAGACCCGAATGCCCGCATTGTGCCCACCGTTGATATCGTTCGTGCTGTCGCCGATGAGTACCGTGCGATCCTTCTCGACTCCGAGTTGTTCCATCACATGCACCAGCATGCCCGGCTCGGGCTTCAGGCCGAACCCGTTGTCGCCGCCAACTACGTAGGCAAAATGTTTCGGCCCAAGCCCGTTCAGAATGACATTGGTATATTCGATCGATTTATTCGTCGCCACGGCCTTGGGCTTGGCGGAGAAATGCGTCAGGACCTTGTCGATGCCGGGATAAAACACCGTGCGATCGAGACAATGATCCAGATAGTGTCCGCGAAAGATCCGGAGCGCCTCGTCATATAAGTCGGTCTTGCCCTCGCCCACCGCCAGACGCAAGAGCTTCTTCACGCCGTCACCGACGAATCCGAAAATTTCTTCCTGCGGGCGCTCAGGGACGCCCAAATCGCGCAGCGTCAAGTTGACACTGTCGGCGATATCCCATTTCGACTCGATGAGGGTCCCGTCGAGATCGAAGATGAGCAAATCGACTTCAGCCTTCTTTGTCATTCTTTCGCCTTTCGTAACTCTTCCTGCAAGGCGGCCAGAGACGCCTGCCGCGTCCCGTCCTTCTCCTCCAACATGGCCTGCCGCACAAAGTTCAGCATCCGCTTCTGCCCGACGTGCGGCGGCAGGATGGGTTCCACGATTCTCCATCGTCCGTTCTTAACCTTCAACCGAACACGGGCCTGCTCGGCGCCGGGCTCCGGCACGAATCCGGCCGTATCCAAATACATGACGCCCAACACGTGAAACTCCACCGGCACGATCACTTCCAACCGATTCACGATCTCCCACTGCCGAAAATCGTCCGGCACCGTGAAGCCATGAATCACGATGACCTTGCCCCAGGCCGGCTCTTCTTTCCAATCCACATACCCGGCCACCGACTCGAACGAGGCGGCATCGAGCCGCACGCCTTTATTATCAAGTGTGAAATATTTTTCGACGACCTTCGCCGGCGAATGCGTCACCGAGCTGGTTTGCGCGAGACCGGGCAGGGCCCAAGCCGCCAGCCAAACCAGGCCCATCATCAATCCGATGATCCGCCGCCGCACATGCGTCATGCCCTATCCTACCTCATGCAGTTTCATGAGATTCGTCCCCCCGGGCTGCCCGATTCTGGTCCCTGACAAAATGACAATGCGCTGCCCAGGCGACACGAGACCTTCCGCCTTCAACCGACGCTCTGCTTCGTTGACCCGCTCGTCGGTGGTCGGAATCTGCACCATCGTATGTGGGAGGACTCCCCAGTATAAGGCCATTTGCCGGCGAACCGGCGCAAAGGGGGTAAAACTAATAATCGGGGCAGCCGGACGTTGTTTCGACACCAGCCGGGCCGTCATGCCACGTTCGCTGAACGCGACAATCGCACTCGCGCCGGTCGCAGCGGCAGCCGATGAGGCAGACAGGCAGATAGCCTCTTCGAAACTCAGCCGTCTCTCCTCCTTCGCGGCCCTTCTGACGAATGCCGGCCCCGTTTCGACTTCCGCCGCCCGGACGATTCGGTCCATGACCTGCACCACCTCAACCGGATACTGTCCGACGGCCGTTTCCGCCGAGAGCATCACGGCATCGGTTCCGTCGAACACGGCATTGGCGACGTCCGACGCCTCCGCCCTCGTCGGTCGCGTATGTTGAGTCATCGATTCCAGCATTTGCGTCGCGGTGATGACCAGGCGCCGATGACGATTGGCCGTCGCGATGATACGCTTTTGCAAGACCGGCACCGCCTCCGGCCCCAGTTCCACGCCGAGATCGCCGCGCGCGACCATCACTCCGTCGGCATGGGCGAGAATCGCCTCCAAATCCGTCACGGCTTCCTGTCGTTCGATTTTTGCGATGACCGGTACATCGCCACCACACTCGGCGATCAACCGCTTCGCGGCAATGACATCCTCCGCCCCACGCACAAACGACAGCGCGATATAGTCCACACCCTGCGCCACACCGAATCGCAGATCGTCCCGGTCTTTGTCCGTCAATGTCGGGGCGCTGACCACGGTGCCCGGTAAATTCATGCCCTTGTGGGACGTCACGCGACCACCCACCACCACCGTACATTCCACCATGCCATCGACGACGCGGTCGGCCGTCAATTCCACAAGCCCGTCATCGATCAGTATTTTGGCCCCCGGCCGAATGTCCCTGGTCAGCGCCTGGTAGGTGACCGGAATTTCTTGCATGGCGCCGGGGGAGAGCGCAGTCCGGGCGCCGATCTGCCCGCCGGATCGTAAGGTCATGGTCCGCAACCGGACACGGCCACCGGCGACCAACACCAAGGCGCCGTCGATCTCTCCGACGCGAATGCGCGGGCCCTGCAGGTCTTGGATGATGGCGACGGCGACGCCCTGACGGTCGGCCGACTCGCGAATGACTTTGATCGCATGCCCATGGGAGTCATGGGTGCCATGGGAAAAATTCAGGCGCGCCGCGTTCATGCCGCTCTGGATCAGCTGATCAAGCACAGCCGCGCCATCGCTCGCCGGACCGATGGTGCAGACGATTTTAGCTTTACGCATGGTGCTGTGCTTCTGTCTTGACAAGAGTGGCCCGACACACCATCTTGTACGTAGACGGTGAGACGCAATGCGCGTGTGACCCGGTCGGGTCATTCTAACAAACCCGTCCCCATGCCGCAAAAGAACATCTCCCTGATGAATGGAGCAGTAGCGGGCCGAACCACATGAGGTGATCGTACCAATTCGAACCCCACGAGGCCGGATATGAGCGGATCGGACAAGCAGGCCAGCGACCAACTGGATTTCGTCACGCTGGAAGGGTTATTGGCGTATGGTGAAACCCTCGCTCGACGCGTCTCGAGCGGGCGATACCTGTTGCCGCCGTCCCCTCCCCCGTCCACCGACAGACCGGAGCGCGCACGAGCCGCTCTCGACCGCATCAAGGCCTTCATCCAGCGGGCACAAGCCGGCCTGCCCAGCGCCGAAGCGTATCGCACCGCTCGACAGACATTGCTGACGGAGGCCTGCGGCGGCGACCCGGTGGTGTTCTTCGCCGCCTGGAACCTGTTACTCGCACGCGGAGAACTCGCGCCGTTGTATCGGGCTCCGATCGGCGCCACACAAAAACCCACCCATCGCCGCCCGGTGGCGATCGTCCCGCGAACCCAACTGACGCCCCAACTCGCCGAAGGGCGCATCGTCCTCGACCTGGGCGACGACCGCTTCTGGCTGCTACCCCGCGACCTCGGCGACCGCACGCTGTTTCTCACGATGCGCCATGGGGTCTCGGAAGTGGAAAGCAAGACCCATCGCGTCGGACGGCGACTGGCGAATGTGTTGGATCATGAGCGCGGCGTGCCCAGAGCGGATGCGGTTGGGGCAGCCCTGGCCCGCATGGTGGGCGTCGTCGGCCAGCAATTGGGCTATCTGCAGCTCCGTAACTACCTGGATCCTCGCACGTTCCTGCACCTCATCAGCCACAGCCCGAATACCGAACAACTCTGCCGACGCATCACCCAAGCATTACTGCCCGACCGGACGGATGCCGTGCATCCCCATGTCGAGGCGACCCTGGAGTCACAGGATTTCGGCTGGGTCACGGGTATGGAAAAACAAGCGGAGATCGACGCAGCGGCCCAAGCCTTCGGCGTTGATTCAAAGACCGCCAAGCGGCTGATTAAGCACCCCTTCTACAGTTATCCCGGCGGGCATTCATTTTTCGATCTGTACGTCGATGTGATCGACGGATTGCACTGGTTGGGCCGGGCCCATCCCGGAGAAGTGCTCTGTCTGTATACCCATAGTTCGACATTACGCGCACTGCGCATCTACCTCGATCCTCGCCCCTTCCGCGAAGCCTTTTCCGAGTTCGGCGAATACAAGGAAGGCCAGGACAATGTGGTGCTGCTGACCTTGGAGAACGGTAAGCTCTCCGGCTACTCCACCGCCGTGGGCTTGATCGAAAGCGACCGGGTTGCTCGAGAAGCCTGGGTCACTGTGGAACGGGAGCGCAGCCAGCGCGTCACGCTCAAGCCGAAACGGATCAAGCGCCTCCTGGCTTTGGTCTCCGGGGGAGATTTCGGCGGCGCCGGGGCGGCCTTGAAGGAATTGCGCGTCACCGGGAATCGTTTCGGGCTGGAGGTGTTCTTCGTCCGGCATGGATTCCTGGGTCTGGCCAACAACTGGATCGATGCGGTCACCGAAGAAGATACGCGGGGCATGAGCAGCCATGCCAGCAGCCCCATCGGCAGCAGCCGCTTCGAGGACTTCAAGGACGAACAGGTGCAACGCGCCGCCATGCGTTCCCTCACGCCCTATCTCGAGGATTCCGCACTCGTCGTCCTCGGAGGCGACGGAAGTTTGCGCGGCGCGCGGGCCATCCACGAAACCTACGGCGTCCAGGTGGTGGGCATTCCCGGAACCATCGACAACAATATCGCCGGCACGACCTCGCTGGGCTTCCACTCCGCGGTTGCGCTCGCGAATCAATCCATCGAATCGCTCAAAGCCACCAGCGCCGCCATGGGCAGCATCTTTTTTGTCGAGGTCATGGGGGCCGGATCCGGCCACCTGGCGCTGGCCTGCGCTTACCAGGCCAGGGCGGAGGGCATCCTGGTCAACGAGCATCCTGACCCTGACGCGTACATTGAGGAGGTGGTGCTCGGCACACTGAAACGCACGTTGGGTGTTCCCAATAAGAGCCACATCTTTATCGTGGCGGAACGGACACCCCACCGTCACCACAAGGAAGGCGGGGTCCACGGGCTGGTCGATTATGTGGCCCAGACCATTGCCTCCTGGCCGCCGCGCAAAGAAACCTCCGGTCACTATTCGCTGGCCTCGGCCACGAAGGCCACGATTCTTGGACATACGTTGCGGGGTGCGCCTCCGACACCGGAAGATAAAATGATCGCGCAGCACTTGGCCTACGAAACGGTCCGCCGCCTCGTTGAACAACCGGAGAGCATCGTCGGCTGCATGGTGGCGTATCACGATCCCCACCGGATGGAAACGATCCCGCTCCACGCGGTGTCGCCCAAACCGTTCGACTGGGAATTGTTCACGCGCATGCATGGAGCCGAGCTGCCGAACGACACGGTGTGAGGCGACTCGCACGGCTCCGGAGGCCTGGCCCGCGACGTTGACCGCTCCCATGTGACATGTTAGGGTCTGATTCTGTCGATGTCACCGGTTGCGAATGACGATGTCTAGTCGACGCCTCACAGGTGTTCTCCTTTGGCTCTGCGCAACCCTTCTGCTGCACATGGGATTCTCCGTCGCCGGTGAACCCCGCAGCACCCTGCAGGAGGCGCCGGCTTCCACCCTCGCGTCCGCATCCGCTCAGGCCCCAGCCTTTCAGGACGGGTTAGTTCGTGCTGGCCCCCAGGCCACCCAGCGAGACGTTCGGGATACCATCCCTTCAGCCGCCCGGGAAACCCTCAAGGCCATTGAGGAACGACATGGGAAACCCCTGCCCGGGTATGTGGGAGGACGCACGTTCCAAAATCGCGAGCGCGTGCTTCCACGCGGCCGCTATCGTGAATATGACGTCCATCCGAAAATGGCGGGGAAAAATCGCGGGGCCGAACGCATCGTCATCGACCAACGCAGCGGCAAGGCCTATTACACGGCCGATCACTATCGCTCTTTTATTCCGATGAATTGAGGAGACATGTCGCTTACCGCACTCCAGTCAATAAAAAAACCCTGGGCGCATCTCCTGGTGCATGCCGAAGGAGAGGCGCTCGATAAACTGCTCTCCGTTCCCGCGCATTTTATCACCAAGATCATCTCCGGCAAAAAATGCAGAACCAAGGCGGGACTGCTGGATGAGTTCAGCCGGGTCTTCTCTTTTCCGGACTATTTCGGCCACAACTGGGATGCCCTCGAAGAGTGCCTGGCCGACCTGGACTGGTTGCCGGCCAAGGGCTACCTCATCGTGGTGACGGATGCCGACCAGGTGCTGACGAAACCGGACGAGGAGGACGACTTCGAAACGTTTGTCGAAATCCTGAATGAAGCCGGTGAGGCCTGGAGCCTGAAAGAATCCGAAGACGCCACTGGCGACGGCCTGCCGTTTCACGCAGTGCTGGCCGTGTCCGAGCGGCATAAGCGCAGTCGTCATAATTGGTTCGCCCCACCCTTAGCCATGGAACGGAAGACACCCAAGTCCGCAGGGACCAAGGGGTCAAAACCAAGCGGTCGCTAGGTCGTTCAGCGACCCACTTATCGAAGGAGGTTACGATGGGACTGCTCGATCAACTCGGCCAGGCGGCAGTAGGAATGATGGGGCAGGCGAGCGATCAGAACCCTTTGATGAAAGCGGTGGTCGGCCTGCTGGGGCAACAAAGCACCGTCGGCGGGCTCGGCGGGCTCATTCAAGCCTTTCAGAACAATGGGCTGGGCGAGATCGTCAATTCCTGGGTCAGTACGGGAAAAAATCTGCCGATCTCTCCGCAACAAATCCAACAGGGATTGGGCGGGGACCTACTGAAGCAGCTGGCATCTCAAGCGGGGCTGAGCCCGGATGCAGCCGGCAACCAGTTGGCGAACCTGCTCCCCGGCCTCATCGACAAGCTGACACCGGACGGCAAACTGCCCGATTCGCACGTGATTGAGCAGGGACTGAATCTCTTGCGGGGAAAACTCGGCTAGCGGTGAGGCTCCAGAGAGCCCGCCAAACGGATCCTGAGCGGCGATCCCGACTTAACAGAGGGAGAAGAACCGTCCTCTCATTCGCTGCACCCGGCGGATCAGTGCCCAGTAGACGTCGTGCACACGCGACAACAACCAGACCTTGGGCGTCACCACCTGATTCACGCTCGCGCTCAACGACGTGAAATGGTCGCCGCACAGCCCATGCGTTTCGCTGGGATCCTCGAATGGCCATTTCTCCCGCAGAAACGCCGGTCGGCCGTCTCGCACACACCAGGCACAGAGCACTTTCACTGGTTCACTCCATTCTTTTCCATTGGGTAATCGCCTCGTGAGGCGCAAGACCCGCACCAGCGCGTACTGGCACATCTGTCTATAATCTTTTCATGGAGTTAGATGGGTCCAGCGGGGAAAATCCGGCGTCGTTGAACCAAGAACCGCGTGGCATTCCGCCAGGAACGGACATTTTTTGTCGCCCGCCCGACGCCGAGTCAGACATTGGTCAGGTCATAGCAGTGCAGCAGAGGAGGCATGTCTCCGGCTGGTGAGGACTGGTTCATAGCGAGGCAACGCACCCTCCTCATAACAAGGCATCAGTGGATCTCTCCCTACCCCCAGTTGCTGGAGGTGATCGGCACAGATTCCATGGGTGTCGCGATTGTCGCTCAGCGGAGCCTTTTCTCGCACCAACGCGGGCCGGCCTTCATTCTCACACCATGAACAGATTACGCGCATCATCTTCTCCTACGCAGTGATACCCGGTGATCAGCAAGACTTGCGCCATTGGACGAACCGATCTAAGTCATCACATTTACTGAAGAAAGCCGTCTCGCTCCCTGAGTAGGCCCCGGCGCTGTATCTCTTCGGATAACGTGCCGTATCAAATCGTTACGACAGGAAGCCCACTCAACCAGGGAGTGCCAGGCGGAATTGACCGTTTTCAATTTCTCATGGTACGTTGGCCCCCCTACTCACCCCCGATGAAAGAGGCCCATGAAAACACTACGCTCGGAGCAGCTCTTCGCAGAGGCACAACAGATCATTCCTGGTGGCGTGAACAGCCCAGTTCGGGCGTTTCGCTCGGTGGGCGGGCAACCTCGATTCATTGAACGCGCCAAGGGCGCACGCCTCTATGATGTCGACGGAAACAGCTACCTCGATTACGTCCTCTCCTGGGGACCGATGATCCTCGGCCATGCGCCGACCACGGTGACGAAGGCCATTCAACAAGCCGCCGCCAACGGGACCAGCTATGGCGCACCGACCGAATTGGAAATCCAGCTGGCCACGATGATTCGCGAGGCCCTGCCCTCCATGGAGCTGGTACGGCTGGTAAGCTCAGGGACCGAAGCGGTCATGAGCGCCATTCGAGTCGCTCGCGCCTATACCAAACGCGACGGCATCCTGAAGTTCGAAGGCTGCTACCATGGCCACAGCGACTACCTTCTGGCCAAGGCGGGATCGGGACTCACCACCCTCGGAATTCCAGACTGTCCCGGGGTACCGGAGGATTTCACGAAACACACGCTCACTGCCCCGTATAACGACCTGGCCACGACGGAAAAATTGATCAAGAAACATTACCGGCAGCTGGCCTGTGTGATTGTCGAACCGATTGCAGGAAACATGGGTGTGATCCCGCCTTCACCCGAGTTCTTGCAAGGCCTGCGTACATTGACCGATGCGCACGGCATGCTCCTGGTTTTTGATGAAGTCATCTCGGGGTTCCGCGTGCAATACGGCGGAGCGCAGACGCTGTACGGAATCAAGCCCGATCTGACGATTCTCGGGAAAATTATCGGCGGCGGACTGCCTGTGGGAGCCTATGGCGGGGCGAAGGACATCATGAAGATGATTGCCCCGTCCGGCCCGGTGTATCAGGCCGGCACGTTATCAGGCAATCCACTGGCCGTCACGGCCGGTATCGAAACGCTGAAACGCTTAAAGAAGCCCGGCACCTACGAACAGCTCGAACAACGGTCGGTCGCGCTGTCCGAGGGCATCGGGCAGGCCGCGCGCAAAGCAGGCGTGGCACTTGCGCAAACCCGTGTCGCCTCCATGATGTGCGCGTTCTTCACGCAGGGGCCGGTGACGGATTGGGCATCGGCGAAGAAGTCGGACACGAAAGCCTACGCCAAGTTCTTTCATCAGATGCTGGAGGCAGGAGTCTATTTGGCCCCGTCACAGTTCGAGGCCGCGTTTATGTCGGTGGCCCACACGCCCAAAGACATCGAGCGCACGATCAAGGCCGCACAGGAAGCCTTTAAGTCGTTATAGCGTCGATTTCATATTTCCAGACGCGTCGTTGGTAAAAGCAGGGGCCCGTATCTGTTCAGATACGGGCCCCTCCTCTTTTGATACAGTTCTGACGTCGCACTGCCCTCAGTCGCGTTTCACCAGACAGGCGTCAGGACCGAGCAGGTCTACTCGTCGTCCTCGTCGTCCATTTCCAACGCTTCCTGCCGCTTCTGTTCCTCCATTGCGTTGTGCAAGAGCATGCGGATAAACATCGAATAGAGCGAACCTTTTTCCAACGTCCCCCCGGGAGGAATCGCAATCTTGCCTTCCTTGATCATGCGATCCATCCAGGCCTTCTGGTCCGGAGCGATCAAGATCGGGACCTCGACCAACCCCACTTTTCCAAACATATCCATGAGCGGCTCTCCTGTAGTAGTTCGTAAAACGTCCTTAAGAGCGAATGGCTTATAGCTGGTAGGACGAGAAGAAGAGCGTCCGAAACCCTACCATTCGCTATGGGCCATCAGCCATAAGCTCCGCGTCCGAGGGGCATTTGAGCACGCGGTTTTTCGGCTTGTCAACCGCGCGCGCCCAACACGATGGCATGAACCATGCTCCCCTGAGCGCACGAACCACGGAGAACCTGTCCCATGCGTCACTTCATCATCCCCGACCCCCGCAGTTTGAGCCGGTTGACCCTGCTATTACTGGTAGCCTCCCCCACGGCGCTGGCACTCGGCGCGGTGGAAGAAAGCCGGTCCACCCTCCATACGTACACCCCGGCCTCCACGAACAACCCCGCGCCCTTTCACTGCGACAACTGTTGGGACCTGAAACCGGACCAACGGCAATCACTGCCTCAGCATTCAACACCGCGGTATCGACGCGGACATCATGATCGAGGCCTTCGCCCCCACAAAAACCCCTTCGCAAAAAAATCGCGGTTTCACAGCCGTGGGCTTCGATCCCTTCCGCGTCATGCGCTGTCGATGGGCGGATTCGAGCGGAATGTGGAATCCTGGCAAGTTCGCACCGTCGATGGCGATACGATCCGCTACGGCACCGATCGCATCCGCATTCGCGGCTATAACGCACCGGAATTGTCTGAACCAGGCGGGCGAGAGGCCGCTCTCCGGTTGGAGCACCTGCTACAGGAAGGAACGATCAGCATCGTCCCGCATGGTCACGACGTCTATGGACGGACCCTGGCCGATGTCTTCGTGAACGGCCAGAACGTAGCGGACGTGATGATAGGGGAAGGGTTTGGAAGAAGAGGGTAAGGCAGCAGGCCTTCGACACGAAGCCCGACAGTCACTCGTGACCGGCTATCATGATGTCGCCTTGCACGCAATCTCACTCAAACCATCAGCCTCCTCCCACCCGCCGAGGACCTCTTTGACCCTACTCCGCAGTCGGGGTGATGGTGGTGGAAACATGTCGTGGATTCATGGTCAGATGGCCGACAGGATTCTCCGTCTGTTCGGGGACAGAACGCTTTGTGACAGGGAACAGTCACCGATCCACCACACTATGTCGTATGAAGACACAGTACTACACGGCCACCAGTCTCGATGGTTTTATCGCAACTGAAGACGACTCGCTCGATTGGCTGTTTCCACTGGGCGACGTAAACGAGACGAGTTATCCCTCATTTATTGCAGAGGTGGGCGCCTTAGCCATGGGGTCGGCGACCTATGAGTGGATGCTCCACCATGGCGAGAGCATTGCCGCGCAGGCTGGCGCACCTTGGCCCTATTCCCAACCTACGTGGGTATTCTCCAGCCGCCCACTTCCTTTGGTCCCGAATGCCGATATTCGCTTGGTTCAAGGTGATGTTCGAACCGTTCATACCGAGATGCGCCAGGCTGCCGGCACCAAGAACATCTGGATCGTCGGGGGTGGAGATCTCGCAGGACAGTTTTACGATGCCGGCCTGCTGGACGAGGTGATCGTTCAAGTCGGGTCTGTCACGCTGGGGAGAGGCAAATCACTGTTTCCCCGCCGCGTCACGAATCCGCCGCTTCAATTGGTATCCGCACGAAAAATCGGGCCAGGCTTCGCCGAGTTGCGATATGAGGTGCCGACAGACAGGCAGGCCGGCCCGACCTAACGAATTCATCGACATGGTGGCGCGATTCGGCCCTGGCAGCAACTGCCCCGGATTCCTCACGCATAACAACAGTCGATGACATAACCTCACCGCCATAGCTGGTACAGGGAGATAGACATGAACGCGAATGAGATTGCGGAATTGGCAACGGCTACCGTGAAGGGATCGATGCCCTTTCCTGAGATCGTCGGCAAACTGATCGCCAACGGTGTCGAGTACTACCATGTGGATTATGCCCTCAGGCCTTTTTCCTTCTACAGTGCCACGGGAGCTGTGGTGACCGCGCCCCTGCTCCTCGAAGGTCTGCCTCGGATTTCCAAGCGCTTCGATGCGGCCCTGCTCAAAGCCGCCATCCTCGACAGTCAGCAGCATGGTCAAGCGTTTCGGGCCTTTTGTGAGCGCGCCGTCACGGCGGGGGTGCATGGCTACTTCCTTCGAAGCAAGCGCGTGACCTATTTCGGCCGCCAAGGGGATCAACATACCGAGTGGTTTCCCGGCACTCGACCGAGCGAGGTGTCAGAGTGATGAAACCACCGCGACTCTACCAGGCTCTCAACCCGACACCATGAAACCTACCCTCGTCTATCTGCTTCTGATCGGACTCCTCCTGGGAGTAGCTGACGCGGAAGGCGCCAAGAACCGACCCTCCGTCTCCCACCGCAGCGGCGTCGAACCATCCAAGAATGGCCAGTGTCCCCCTGAACATCCGATCAAAGGCAACTTCACACCCCATAGCGGTGAACGCTGCATCTACCACATGATCGGACAACGCTGGTATCTACGAACCAATGCCGAACGCTGCTACGCGACCGAAGACGAAGCCGTACAAGACGGCTGCCGCCGATCGAAGCGGTGAGAGGACCACGACGCAGGCATGACCCGCACTCCTCGCCCGAGCAGCACAAATGAGGCCTCGACAGCAGCGTGGCTTCGCCTGGCGGGAACAGGGTCGGGAGTCATTGTTCGGCTACGCTCTCATTCAAGCCCTCTCCGTTCGAGTGTCCGCAGTTGTGTGACCGTGAGGCCGGCGACACCCCAGTTGTCCGTGTCCACCTCCTCGATCACGACAAACGTCTGAGACGGTTTCTTGTCCAGGACACGCACCAACAGGTCGGTGATACCTGCAATCAGCGCCTGTTTGTGTTCGCGGGTGACACCTTCGCGCGTGACTCTCAGATGAACGTAGGGCATGGCTTTATTCCTTTCAGACTGAGGCCCGAGCGCTCATCATGAGCGCCCAGGCCGGTTTGCTCACCACTTGCCTGCGTGAGCGCCGCCGTCCACATGCAACACTTCCCCGGTGACGAACGTCGCCTCCGTGAGATACAACACAGCATCGACGATTTCCGACACGCGCCCGATCCGTTGAATGGGGTGCAGTGTCTTCAGAAAACCGTGCGTGTCGGGCTTGTGCATGGGGGTGTCGATGATGCCGGCGCCGATGGCGTTGAACCGGACACCGTCGTTCGCGAACTCAATGGCCAGCGCAGCCGTCGCGGCGTTCAGCCCGCCCTTCGTCAGCACCGGTACCGAGGCGGGCACTCCCGCGATGGGTTGGTCGGCTAAGGTGGTGGTGATCGTCACGACATGGCCGGCCCCGCGCCGCTTCATGTGCCGAACGGCCTCCTGGGTCACATAGAGAAATCCCGCCAGATTGGTGGACACCAGTCGAGAGAAGTCGTCCGGCGTGTATTCCGTGAACGGCTTGGGGATGAAAATGCCGGCGTTGTTCACCAAGAGATCGATGCCGCCGAAACGGCTCACGGCCGTGTCGACGAGCCGCCGCGCTGTTTCAGCTTCGCCGATGTCCCCATCCACGAGCGCTACCTGCGAGGACGGAACCACCGTCCCGGCCTCGGTGATGCGCCGCGAATTGGCCACCACCCGATAGCCATGCTCCACCAAAGCCGTCGTCAGGCCGAGCCCGATCCCGCTCGACGCCCCGGTCACGATCGCGGTCTTGTGCGTTCCCATATGCCAACTCCTTTCATGAGGTGATGAATGAACGACCTGCTGCGCTGTCGAAGCTCAAGGTAAGTCGTGCACTGTCCCGAAGCAATATGCTATCTCTTGGTAAGTACAGATTGTGCTTACCATTTGGAAAGCTCCGCAGCGCACGAACGGAGGTCGTCACATGGCAGTCAAACGCAGGAAATCGAAGGTTGCCCAGCCTCCCACAGGCTGCCCGCTTACGGTGTGCATGCAGTTTCTGAAAGGAGCCTGGACGCCGAACGTGATTTGGTATTTGCGCGAGGAACCTCGGCGCTTCAGTGAATTGTTGGCTGACATTCCGGGCGTGTCACCGAAGGTCTTCACGGCCCGCCTCAAACGGTTGCAGCAGGATGGGATCGTCACGCGCGAGGTCCGACCTACGTCACCGCCGACTGTCGAGTATTCGCTCACGGACTTGGGACGCGAATTGACGCCGGCGATTGAGGCGATCGTGCAAGTGGGACACAAGCTCAAACGGCGCCGGCTTGCCGCGGGAATGGCAACGTCTTAACCATGGGGCCACAGGTCGCGACGACACTGGCATACGTCGGACTGCCGGGACAGACAAACACACCGGTCAGGCAGGAGAGACAGAAAGCGATCCCTTGTCTGATCAACGATCATAGATTCACCGCCACCGACTTGCCATGCGCTCCTCCATTGAGCTCCTCACTCCCCGCCTGATACTCCGACAGTGGCGGCCATCAGATCTCGAGCCGTTTGCCGCGATGAATGCCGACAGCGAGGTCATGCGCTACTACCCGGCGCCTTGGCCCAGAGAACAGAGCGATGCATTCGCCCAACGGGTGAAGCAATTGATCAACGAACGAGGTTGGGGATTCTGGGCGGTTGAGGAACGGGCATCGGGGCACTTCATCGGCTTCGTTGGTCTACACACACCATCTCCGGAGCTTCCGTTCTCCTCTTGCGTGGAAGTCGGCTGGCGCCTGGCCAAACCATACTGGGGCCTGGGCTATGCCACAGAGGCCGCGCAATCGGCTATCGCGTTCGGCATTCAGCAACTTCATCTGATAGAGCTCGTGTCCTTCACCGCTGTCGCCAACCAAAAATCGCGTGCCGTCATGGAGCGACTCGGAATGCGACTAGACTCCAAGTTCGACCATCCTCAGGTACCTGTCGAATCCGGGCTGCGCCGGCATGTGCTGTATCGTCTTCGCCGACCGCTGTGATCACCTGGCCTTCGACGTGGCAAGCGATTCGAATTCATCGTACAATCCGCCTCCATGAAAATGTCCTTGCTTCGTCTTTTCCCGAAAGTCTGTACCCTGTTGCTCATGACGGCCTGCGTCTCGACTCCTTCGCCAGACGTGATGAAGCAGGTGGCTGAACGGAACCGCTGGGAGCTGGCGCATTGGGGAAACCGCGCGATTCCCTCTGCGGATGACGGGCAACCGGTGGTCTTGGCATTTGAAAGAGATCGAGTGTCGGGCCACGCCGGATGCAATCGATACACTGCGGCCATTTCGTTTGGGCCGAGCGCTGGTGAGGTCTCGGTATCGCACGGCATCACCACACGTATGGCTTGCGAACCACGCCGCATGGAGTTCGAAGCCGCATTCATCAAGGCGTTTGAAGCTTCACGACGGTACCGGTTGGATGGGGAGAGCCTGTCGTTTCAGAGCGAGGGCGGCCCGCCGCTGGAATTCTACCGCCGCCCACTGGCATGCCAGGCATCGCCGTTTGCTGCCTGCGGCGAGACGCAGGAATCCACCCCGTCGCGCTGACGCGACCGCCCCCTCACTTCCGCCTGGTCACGGACCAACAGGCCATGTTTCCACCTTCGATTTCCGGCATGGGCGTTGCCTACTTATGATAGGTTGCTCGCCTCGGGACCGGATCGCGGTCGCCAACATCGGCGGGACATGACCGCTCTCGATCGCTGCCACGCGGACATGACCCATTACGACGGAGGACAACACCATGCCCAACCCGAAGACCTATCAATTTAATCTCCCGCGAACAGGACGCCCCTCCGACGTCATCCTCAACGAAGTGTGGTATCCGGGTATCCAGGCCTATTGGGAACAGAGCACATCGAGCCGGATCTTCGACGCGATTTTAGGGATCAAAGCGGTGGTGATTCACGCAACCGCCGGCTCCAGTTCGGCCGGAGCCATCTCGGTGATGCGGGACGGCAAGGCGTCGTTCCAATGGCTGGTGCCCGATGAAGACGAGCCGCAGCATGGACAGTTGGTCTGGGCCTGTGCGCCAGAAGCCAGGGCTGCGTGGCATGTACGGAACGCCTGCTCCCATCCGGACGTGAACGACGGGGCCGACAAGGTCAACCACTGGTCCCTCGGAATCGAAGTGGTGAACAATCAGACCACTCGCGACGGGTTTTCCGATTGGCAGATCCAGGCGACGGCACAGATCGTGCGGTATTGCTGGGCCAAATATCCCAACCTGAAGCATGTGGTGTCTCACGCGAAACTCGATCCGACGCGACGAAGCGATCCGGGCGCCGGGTTTCCCTGGGCGCGACTGAAAAAACTGGTGCTCACCCCTCAGGACGAAGACAGCGTTCCCGCCATCGCGATGGAGGCACAGCCGGCTTCGGCCATCTCCACCGAGACGAGTCCGAAGGGCTGCTGCCACGGTTAAGGTCGCAGCATGACAACCAGCAGGGTCGGCGCTCGCACCGACTACACATCAGGGATTGACACCAACGCCGTTAGGGTGACGCCCCATGGCCAACTAAAGAATTGATCCGACACACATCGTTCTGTAACAGTTACGGCACCATCAAGGAGGATCGTGAATGTTACGCACCGCGTTCACTAGCTGTTCACGGCTCGCCTGCTTACTTGCCCTGCTGCTCTCGCTCGGCCCAATCGTCGCCGACGCACAACCGATCAAGGCCGAAACCCCAGCGCCTCAACGCGAGGCGTGGTGGACAGAACGGCATGACCGGACGGTCGCGCGCATCCGCCAAGGCCAGGTCGATCTCTTGTTTATCGGCGATTCCATCACGCAGGGCTGGGAGGAAGATGGGCGCCCGGTGTGGGACCGGTACTATGCCGCCAGACGAGCGGTGAATCTGGGCTACAACAGCGATCAGACGGATAACGTACTATGGCGACTCCAGCACGGGGAGCTTGATGGCATTGCACCTAAACTGGCGGTGGTGATGATCGGAACGAACAATGCGACAATCCGGGAAGATCCTCCCGAACACACCACTGCGGGCATCCAGGCAATTCTCACCACGTTGCGCACACGCCTGCCGGGAACCAAGATTCTGCTCTTGGCGATTTTCCCCCGAGGCGCATCGGCCGACAACCCGTTTCGCCGCGTGAACGAAACCGTCAATGCACGGCTGCCGGCGCTCGCCGATCAACACCAGGTCTTTTTTCTGAACCTGAACCGGCGCTTTCTCGACGGCGACGGGCGCCTGCCCCCGGAGATCATGTCCGATGCGCTGCACCCCAGCTTACTGGGCTACCGCCTCTGGGCCGAAGGGATGGAAGAGATGATTCGGAAACTCTTGGGGGAATGAACGGGGATCGGCCGGGACCGCGACAGCCAGCCGACCTACAAGATGCTCGTCAGGACTTCTTGTTTTTCTTGTCCTTCGGATTGTCGGAAAACAGCAACCAGGCGAGGACGACGAACCCGATCGCCACACCCGTGACCGCCAACCATGTGCCGAGTTTATCCATTAGCTCCTCGTCTGTGGAGGTCCTTGTAGCGCAGCCAGGGTGGGTTTGTCGAGCCGCCTTACTTTCAACTGTTCATCCACCGTCACCAGCTTCGCCGACCCTTCGACCACCAGACGCCCGCTGGTCCGCTCTCGCACCACGTGCGCGAAGGTGAATGAGGTCTGACTGGCAGCGGCCAGCGTCGTGTCAACCACCAACGTGTCCCCGTACCGACCAGGCGATCGATAGTCTACCTCCGCATGCACCACCACGAACTGCGTGCCCTGCTCACGCAGGCCTGCAACCGACAGTCCCCGTTCTTCGAGATAATGGGTCCTGGCCCGCTCGAAATACTTGAGGTAGTTGGCATAGTACACCACTCCCCCGCAGTCGGTGTCCTCGTAGTAGATACGGATGTCCATGCGTGAAGGGCCAAGCAGACTTAGAGATTCAGCGTCGGGAACTTCGGCAGCGAGAACTCGCTCACGCCCGTGAGCTTCATCACCACATCGGACAGCTGCTGCACCCGCTCACCTTTGACCGCCTCAAACCCGTGCCCCAACACCGCATGATTGGCGGCATCAAGCAGCGGCTTCATCTTGGGCCAGTCGCGGAGAAACGCCTGTCCCATCGGATCACCAAGATCGGCCAAGGCGCGCCACTGACTCTGGAGCGGCAGCTTGTACTTCCCATCTACATCGTCCAGGTAACAGGCGCGGCAGGTGTCGCGCATCGCTTCGGGCAATTGCTCCGGTCGCACATCCCAGCTCTTGATCTTGTGTTGTTTGAACAATTGCCGTTGAGCGCAGGCCTCCAGCGCGCGGACCAACGCGACCATAGCTCGCTCGTGATCATGGTCCACCTGCGCCCGTCGATGCGCATGGGCCAACAGATCAAGCACCACACCTTCCTTCACATCAGCAGGATCGAGCACCAGCTTCTCTAAGAATCCGCTGTTGGCCTTGATCAAGGGCAGCAGCGCCTTGAGTCCCGGAGGCCCGCCCCAGAGCGAGGCCATATCAAGCGCCTTCAGCGAGCTTTTCAGCTTCTCCCAGGCCTGGCGATAGTGAAACTGCTCCCACAGCCCATAGCCCAGCGCGAGTTCTCCTAAGGCCCGATAGAGAGGTTTCTGCCCCCCGCTCACCCGAGCCTCCAGCGTATGAAAAAGGGTCGCGGCAGCCCTAAACGAACCGTGATTGAAGGCCTCACTGGCTTCCCGACGAACCACCACCGCCGCCTCGTCCCAGGGGTTGCCTTGCAACCAATACTTGGTCAACCCGCCGATCGCGATCGCCTCCCCCTCTTCGCGACCCGCCGCATCGACCAGACTGATGACTCGCGACGTCCAAGGTTGGCTCACCGTCGCCAGCGCGGCGGCCATAGCAGGGGTGGCGCCGGTCAAATCGACCACCACTTCCCCCACCTGTACAGCCCAGGTGCGAAAGAGATCGTGAATCGTGCGCGACAAGGCCTGATGGCAGGCGATGACATCAGCCGGATCGGGCGTGACGACCCAATCCCAGCGTTTCGGCATCTGCTGAACCAACGGTTGCACGGCTGATTCGACTTGGGCCTTCGCCGATTCCGGCACAAAAAAACACAACAATTCCGGCTGCAGTCGATTGATGACGTAGGCGGCAAGCGCCGGCGCATCGGTGAACGCGAGGATCAAGGCTTTCACAGGAATATCTGGCGGCATAATCGGCGGACTATACCATTGCGATCTCGCCGCTTCAACGAACGAGGGTTTACGCACAATTCTTGACGCTCCGGGGAAAGGCGCATAGACTTTCGCCAGCATTCCTGTGCCATCCGACCGCTTGTGACGTCTGAGGAGGTGCGATGACCTGGTGGTTGTGGGCGTTTCTGGGACTGTTTCTGCTCGGCACCGAAGTCGTCACGCCCGGCGGATTCTACATGTTGTTCTTCGGCATCGGGGCACTTCTCGTCGGAGCGCTCGTGGGCTTCGACGTCATCCACAGTGAATGGATGTCCTGGCTGCTGTTCTCGGTGTTCTCGGTCGGCTCGCTCGTCCTCCTCCGCCAACCGCTCCGCCGTCTCATGAAAACCGATCGAGGCGACCTGTCGCCGGTCGATACGATGGGCGGCGAAACCGCCGTCGTCCTGGACGACATTCCGCCGGACGGCCGGGGCAAAGCGGAATGCCGCGGCAGCACGTGGAATGCGCACAACGCGGGAAACAAGCCGCTCACCAAAGGTCAACGCACCCGCGTCGAGCGGGTCGAGGGGATCACCCTGTGGATCACACCTGAATCATGAGGTCGCACCATTATGGAGGATAGCGGCATGCCAGGCGGACTCTGGGTCGTGATATTCCTTGCGGGACTCGTCCTGCTCGTCATCTCGAAAACGGCGCGGGTCGTGCCGCAACAGAGCGCGTACGTCGTCGAACGTCTTGGTCGATATTCACGCACGCTCGGCGCAGGATTTCATATCCTCTGGCCCTTCATCGACAGCGTGCAATACAAACACTCGCTGAAGGAAACGGCGATCGATATTCCCGAACAGGTCTGCATTACGAGGGACAACGTGCAAGTCGGCGTCGACGGCATTCTCTACGCCAAAGTCCTGGACCCGCAACGGGCGTCCTACGGCATCAGCGACTATCGATTCGCCATCACCCAACTCGCCCAGACCGCACTCCGCAGCGAGATCGGCAGAATCGAACTCGATCGCACGTTCGAAGAACGGACCAACATCAACAGCCAGGTGGTGAACGAGTTGGACAAGGCGACGGAGCCCTGGGGCGTGAAGGTCCTGCGTTACGAGATCAAGAACATTACGCCCCCCAAAGACGTGCTCGCCGCAATGGAAAAGCAGATGCGCGCCGAACGGGAGAAGCGTGCGGTGATTCTGACTTCAGAAGGTGAGCGCGACGCCGCCATCAACCAAGCGGAAGGCGAGAAGCAACAGGTCATCAAAGCCTCCGAAGCGAAAAAGCAGCAGCAAATCAACGAGGCCGAAGGCGCGGCGGCGGCCATTACGGCCATCGCCGGCGCCACAGCCGACGGACTGCGAAAAGTGGCCGAGGCCACGCAAATCCCCGGCGGGTACGAAGCGGTGCAGCTGCGCGTCGCGGAACAGTACATCACCAAGTTCGGGGAACTGGCGAAGGCCAGCAACACCCTCGTGCTTCCCGCCAATGTGTCGGATGTCGGCTCGATGTTGACGCTGGCGATGAACATGATCACCAAACGGTCTTCCCCCGCGTCTCCCACGAAGTGAAACCGGGCACCGGGTCGTTTGACAGTGACCGGGGGCTTCCCTACAATTCCGCACGATGAAAGAGTTTGCCCTCAAGGCGTTCGACGAGAGCGCCGAGATCAAGCGGCGCTTCGCCCGGGACCATGCCGACAAGATCGTGCAGGTCGCCCAACTCATCGGCCAGGCCTTGCGAAACGGACATAAAGTCTTGCTCTTCGGCAACGGCGGCAGCGCGACCGATGCCGCGCACATCGCCGCCGAATTCGTCGGCCGTTACAAACGCGAGCGCGCACCCTTCCCCGCCATCGCCCTAGCCACTGATATCGCGGCCATCACCTGTATCGCCAACGACTACGGGTTCGAAGAACTCTTCGCCCGCCAGGTGCGGGCGCATGGCCGGCAAGGGGATGTCGCCATCGCGATCAGCACCAGCGGCAATTCCCCCAATGTGCTCAAAGGCGTCGAGGCTGCCAAGGCGCTCGGATTGACGACCATCGCCTGGACCGGCGGCTCCGGCGGCAAATTGGCCGGGATGGTCGAGTACGCCTTCGTCGTTCCCTCGACACTGACCGCTCGCATTCAGGAAAGCCACATCACGCTGGGCCATGTGCTCTGCGAACTCATTGAGGATCACGTTCTTGCCAACCCGGCCTAAGCGCTCCGCGAGATCATCGACGCCCCCCGCGATCATCAAGCCCATTGATGCCTCGCGGCTGAAGACCTATCCCCTCCAGCGGCGGCACAGCAAGGTGCAAGTGTCGAATTTTGCCAAGGTCTGGACGAGCGGGCGGTCATTCAAGCGATTTCTGGATTCCCTGCCGGACATCCTGGCCGTAAAGACACTACGCGAAGTGGCACGGGCCATCGCCAAGGCGCATCGGCAAGGCCGGCCGGTGATCGTCGGCATGGGCGCGCATGTGGTGAAGGTCGGCCTGGGCCCGCTGCTCGTCGATCTGATGGAACGCGGCATCGTCACCGCCCTCGCCATGAATGGCGCGGTCATCATCCACGATTTTGAACTGGCCTTCATGGGCCACACGTCGGAAGAGGTGGACGCGGAAATCGATTCCGGCCGATTCGGCATGGCCGAGGAAACCGGCCGCATGCTCAATGAGGCCATTACGCTGGGCATGAAAGAGGGCGCGGGTCTGGGCGAGTCACTGGGCCTCTACATCAACCGTCGCAAAGAGCACTTTCCGAATCGAGCGACCAGCCTGCTGGCCACCGGGGCCAGACTGGGCCTCCCCGTCACGGTCCACGTGGCCGTCGGCACCGACATCATCCACATGCATCCGTCTGCGGATGGCGCGGCAATCGGTGCGGGCTCTCTGCTCGACTTCCGCCGCCTGGCCGCCGTGGTCTCCGGCATGGAAGGCGGGGTCTACCTCAATCTCGGATCCGCCGTGATTCTCCCGGAAGTGTTCTTGAAGGCCGTGTCGCTGGGGCGGAACCTTGGCCACTCGTTGACGAACATCACGACGGTCAACATGGATTTCCTCACGCACTATCGCCCGATGACCAATGTCGTGCGCCGACCGACCCAAAAGGGCGGCAAGGGATACGCGCTCACCGGCCATCACGAAATCATGGTGCCGCTCTTGGCTGCCGCGGTCCTCGAAGAGTTATCCAGCCGCTGAAGCCGCACGCTTGCTCCTCTCGCATCGTCAGCAGTCGACTGATCCTGTGAGTACCATGTCGCCTAACTCCGAATCGCTGCTCACCATCTGGACCGATCTCAATCATCGGTATTTCCACGGCGCTCTTCCGCCCATCCCCATTGAATGGAGTCGTCGCCTGACCTCTTCCGCGGGAATGTTTGTCTGCCGGGTCGGACCGCGGCACAGCATGCCTCAGACGATAGATGAATGTGCACCACGCCGCTGCATCAGGCTGTCGTCGGTCTTGCTACAGGACAGTGGCCCGGAGCCAGAACGCGAAACGATCGTGACCCTGGCGCATGAAATGATTCACCAGTGGCAGTACGACGTTCTGAAACGCCGCCCAAACCATGGACCTGACTTTCGCCGCATGATGACACGCATGAACCAGGATGGGCTCGGCATCACGCTGTATCATTCGCTCGGCACAGCCGTGGCGGCCCTGGCCAAATACGCCTGGTGCTGCCAGCACTGCGGATCCATCTACCGGCGGCACCGCCGGAGCATCCAACCACGCCGGCATTTGTGCGGAGCCTGCCGCGGCCCGCTTCGAGAGCTCACCGTCGTTCAACAGGCGTCGCCACCGGTATCGACGCCCGCTCCGTTATCCGCCCCTTCGGCCAACCGGCAAATCGACCTGCCGTTCCGAAGGGGATAAGCCCTCATGTCCGCACGATGGACCCGCCAAATTCTCTTTGGTGACATCGACGCGATGTTTGCCTCCGCCGCGGTACTCGCCGACCCCTCGCTCGCCGGGAAACCGGTTGCGGTCGGCGGCCCACCGCCGCGTGGCATCATTGCCGCCGCCAGTTACGCCGTCAGGCGGTTCGGCGTTCGATCCGCCATGCCGACCATTCAGGCCATGCGCCTCTGCCCCCAATTGATTCTGGTGCCGCCCAATCGCCCGCTGTATGCACGTCTCCACCGCCAACTGCAGGACATCACGACCCGCTTCTTTCCTGAAACCGAATGGACCAGTATTGATGAATTTTACACGGACACCACCAGACTGCAGACGCGCCATCCCGATCCCCGGGCCTTGGGACTGGCCCTCAAAGCCGCCATCCTCGACACGACCGGATTGACCTGCACGATCGCCCTGGCTTCCGGAAAAACCGTCGCCAAGATCGCCGCCGATGCCTACAAACCCGACGGGCTGGCCGTGATTGAACCAGGGTCAGAGGCAGCCTTTCTTGCTCCGCTGCCGATTCGTTCCTTACCCGGGATGGGGCCGAAATCCACGGAGGCCGTCGAACGCCTCGGGGTGCATACGGTCGGCGATCTGCTGGCGCCGCGTTTTACACCATCGCTCATGCGTCTGGTCGGCACGCGTCTGGCTGCGTTGCAATCTCTCGCCCGCGGCCTCGATTCGGACCCCGTGGTGCCGGACCGTGAGGCCAAGAGCGTGAGCCATGAGACGACCTTCGAAGAAGATACGAACGATCCGGCCATCCTGGAACCGATCGTCCACGGGTTTCTTGAAACGCTCGCACACGATCTCCGGCGGGAAGGGCTGGCTGCCGGCGCTTTCACGGTGAAACTGAAAGATTCGCACTTTCACATCACGACGCGGCAACGGAAGTTCGCGACGCCGCTAAATTATGATCCCGACATGTGGCCGGACATTCGCCTTGCGCTCACCGATCTTGTACAGCCGCGATCACGCTACCGTCTGGTCGGACTCGGCCTGTCGGACCTCGCGCCGGCTCCGGAACCACTCTTCGACCGGCGCCAACGCGACGCGGTCGCGGTGCTCGACCAATTGATCGAGCGGCACGGCACCGGCGTGATTCGCCTTGGGGGATTACCGCAGGGCAAGGACAGCGCTGCGACCCGCCCACGCCGCACGAAAGAGTAGTTCGTCCGGCGCGGCGAGGTCATCATGGTTTCGAGGTGGCGGACTTTTTCCCCATCCTGTTAAGATGCACTTCTGAATCGACGCACAACATCATGCCCACAAAAGTGACCACACGAGAAGAACTGGCTTCCCTTCTGGCCGACCACCGTCGGCAGCATCACCGCGTCGTCTTCACGAACGGCTGCTTCGACCTCATGCATATCGGCCATGTTCGCTATCTGCAGGCAGCCCGCGATCTCGGTGAGGTGCTCGTCGTCGGGGTGAATTCCGATGCCTCTGTACGCGCCTTGAGCAAAGGCCCTGGTCGCCCCATCGTGCCCGATGCCCAGCGGGCCGAGGTCCTCGCGGCATTGGCCTGTGTGGACTACGTGGTGATTTTTCCCGAGCCGGATCCTGGTGCTCTGATTGCGTCCCTTCAGCCGGATATTCTGGTCAAGGGCGGCGACTGGCCGATCGACCGGATCGTGGGCCGTGACACGGTCGAAGCGCGCGGCGGACGCGTCCAAACCATCCCGCTCGTCCCCGGTGTCTCAACCACCACACTCGTACAACGCATTCGCGCCACCAACGCCTAAGGATCCCGTGCCGCCTGTCACGCCATTGCATCTCACGACCTGGCTCGCGCCTGTGCGAGAAGCCCTTCATACCGGGTCGGGTAAACCCTGTCTCATGGGCCTGCACGGCTCGACGACCGGCTTCGGCCTCGCGCTGCTTACACAGAGCGTGCCCTCGCAACCGCTGGCGGACCGCTCCTGGCTGGTCGTCACCAAGACCGACGACGAGGCGGAGCGCCTCTATCGAGACACGCTCTTTTATCGAACCCTGTGCGGACAATCAGGGGATGACCTCGCGCTCTTCCCGAAGTGGGAAACCTTGCCCTATGAATCGACCGTCCCTCACATCGATTTGGTAGCCCGCCGCATGCAGACGCTGCACCGGCTCTGCACGACCGCCCGCACGGTGCTGTTTACCTCCGTTCCGGCGTTGACCCAGCGCGTGCTGCCGGCGCTGGTCTTCACCGATGCCCTGCTCTGCTTCCAACCCAACGGCTCATTGGAACGGGAGACGCTCGTGTCCGGCCTGCTGCGCCTGGGCTATCGCAAAGGGTCAGTCGTGGAAATTCCCGGCGAGTTCAGCATCCGCGGCGGGATCGTCGATATCTACTCGACCGCGTATCCCGATCCACTGCGTGTGGAATTTCTCGGCGACACCATCGAATCGATCCGCTTTTTCGATCCGGCCACACAAAAATCGACCGACAAGATCAAGCAGGCCTGGGTGTTGCCCGCGCGTGAGCTCATTCGCTCAGAAGACGCGCCCGATGCCCTTGCGCCACTCGGCGCCGATGCCGAATGGCACGCCCCGTCCGTCTACGGCGCAATGGATAGCCTGCTGGATTATTTCCCGCAGCCCCCGGTGCTGGTGCTGGATCAACCCACTACCCTCAAGGCTCACACGGCCGAATGTTGGCAGGTGGTCGAAGAGGGCTTCCTCCGTCATGAAGATCGCTCCGACCCGAACCCGTATCCGACGCCGGATCAGCTCTATCTCACCTGGGATCAGATTCTCGCCGCGACGAACGGGTATGCGATGCTCGCCCTTGAGCCGGTCACCGCCCCGGACGCGAGTTGGGAGCCGGTGATCACCTGTCCCGCGCAAACCCCGGCGAGTGTGGGACTCGGCCAGCGCGGCACCGCCTTCAGCCATACGTTGGAAGTGCTCGACCGTTTGCGCGAAGGCGGCCCGGTCGTCTTGGTCGCACGCAGCCAAGGCCAGGTCGGCCGATTGCTCGCGCTGTTCGGCGAGCATGACCGGCCGGCGGTGGAATGGAAACCTTCCGCCCTGTCCGCCGGCGGCGCACAGAAGGCGCCGTTCTCGGTCTTGAACGGCGACGTGTCCGCCGGCTTCCTTTCGCCTGAGCTGCGCCTGGTCGTGCTGACCGAGGAAGAACTGTTTGCGAAGGGTACCCGCCACAAGCCGCAACACAAAAGCAAGGCCGCCACCTTCCTCTCGTCATTGGAGGATCTGAACGTCGGCGATTTTGTCGTACACGTGCAGTACGGCATCGCGAAATATCAGGGGTTGCGCCGTCTCTCCGTGCAGGACTTCGACAGCGATTTTCTGGTGCTCGAATTCGCCGGAACGGACAAACTCTATGTGCCGCTCGACCGGTTGAATCAAGTTCAACGGTATGCAGGCGCCGACGCGCATGTGCCTCGACTCGACCGGCTCGGCGGGACCAGTTGGGCGAAAACGACGGCGAAGGTCAAGAAAGACATCGAAGAAATGGCGCATGAGCTCGTCGATCTCTACGCCAACCGGGAATTGGTCCATCGCACGTCGTACGGCAAAGACAGCACGCTCTACCATGAGTTCGAGGCCGCCTTCGAATATGAAGAAACGCCCGACCAGCGGAAGGCGATCGAGGACATCACCCACGACCTAGCCTCGACAAAACCAATGGATCGCCTGGTCTGCGGCGATGTGGGCTACGGCAAGACCGAGGTCGCCATGCGGGCCGCCTTCAAGGCCGTTGAAGAAAACAGGCAGGTCGCCGTGCTGGTGCCCACTACCCTCCTCGCCCATCAGCATTACGACAATTTCGTGGAGCGGTTCGCCCCCTTCCCGACCCGTGTGGCGCTGATTTCCCGCTTTCAGTCTCCGAAGGAGACGAAAGCCATCATCAAGGACACGGCGGCCGGCCTGGTCGACATCTTGATCGGGACCCACCGGCTCCTCCAAAAGGACGTGCAGTTCCGCAACCTCGGGCTGGTGATCATCGACGAGGAGCAATGGTTCGGGGTCAAGCACAAGGAGCGCCTCAAGCAGTTGCGCACGCAGGTCGACGTCTTGACTCTGACGGCCACGCCGATTCCTCGCACGCTGCAAATGACCATGACGAGCGTGCGCGACCTGTCGATCATCAACACCCCGCCGTCCGGACGACTGGCGATCCGCACGCAAGTGCTTCGCTTCAGCGAAAAGGCCATCCGCGAAGCGATTCTCCGCGAGCTCGGCCGCGGCGGACAGACCTACTTCGTCCACAATCGCGTGGAGACCATGGAGCGGATGGGCGCCTGGCTCCAGGAATTGGTGCCGGAGGCGCGCATCGTCATGGCGCACGGCCAGATGGATTCCAAACCCTTGGAAGCCGTCATGCTGAAATTCTTCCACCGGGAGGCGGACATTTTGATTGCGTCCGCGATCATTCAATCCGGCATCGACGTGCCGACGGCCAATACGATCATCGTCAATCGCGCCGACACGTTTGGCCTGGCCCAGCTGTATCAGCTGCGCGGCCGGGTGGGACGGGGCGGCGAGCAAGCCTACGCCTATTTCCTCGTACCGGATGAAGGCAACCTGTCGGAGGATGCGCAAAAGCGGCTCACGGCCATCCAGCAATTTACCGAACTGGGATCGGGTTTTCGCATCGCCGCGGCAGACCTGGAAATTCGCGGAGCAGGCAATCTGCTCGGCAAACAGCAATCAGGCCACATCGCCGCCATCGGTCTCGATCTCTACCTGCAAATGGTCGAACAGGCCGTGCAACGCTTGAAAGGCCAAGTGGTGGAGGAGGAGCCGGATCCGGAACTGCGACTCAGTGTCTCCGCCTACATTCCCGAGGATTACGTGGCCGATAGTCATCAACGCCTGTCACTCTACAAACGCCTGTCGTCCTGCGGCCAACTCGGTGACCTGGCCCTCTTGCACGGAGAGATCGAAGACCGCTATGGCCATCCACCGGATCCGGTCGAGCGACTGTTCGAACTCATGCAGATCCGCCTCCTGGCCAAACAGTTGCGCCTGAGCTCCGTGGTTGAGCAGCCGCACGCCGTCGTGATCACCTTCGATCCCAAGGCCAAGGTGTCGGAAATCGCCGTGCAAACGCTCATGGACCGATACAAGCGTCGATTACGATTCTTGTCGCCGCTGTCGTTTGAACTCCAGATGCCGCATGACGACTGGAGTTTGGTCTTTCCAGAACTCAACGCAACCTTGCAAACCCTCCACGTCTGTGGTACCAACAACCAAGGGCCGAAGACAGGCTCACCCTGATCCTCGCACAGGATGCATTCCCCGACCGCATGACGTCACGGCAGACCACTCATCATTCGCATCGGCACCTTCGACTGACCGGCGCCGCGTTGGCATTCTACGCACTCGGCTCGCTGTCCGGCTGTGCGGAACCGCCGCAGGAAGAGCCGGTGATCGCCATGATCAACGGACGCTCCATTACTCAAGCCGAATTCGATATCCGGTGGGAGGAACTGTCCCAGGCCACCCGCGCACGTTACGAAAAAGAGGGCGGGAAACGCCGGTTCCTCGATGAATTGATCATGCGCGAGTTGCTGATGCAGGAGGCGCGCAAGCAGGGGATCGATCAATCGGATGACATCCGCGAGAAGACGTTGCGGTACCGCGAACAGTTGATTCTTGATGAATTGCTGAAGGACCGGATCAAGACGAAGGTCGAGATCTCCAAAGAAGAGTTGGATGCGTACCTCGAAAAACATGCCAACCAACTTCTGGCCAATCCCAAGGTGCAGGTCTCGGTCATGCTGCTGCCGAACGTCTACGCGGCCAGAGACCTCAAACGTCAGGTGGAAGCCGGCGGTAACTTCACCCGCTTCGCCCTGCGGTATTCGATCGACGAGCGAAGCCGCGCCAAGGGCGGAGACCTGGGACCCTATCGCAAAGGCTTGCTGGAGCCGGAACTCGATGCCTTGATTCCTTCCATGCACCCCGGGGTGCTGAGCGATCCGATCAAGACCGACAAGGGTTACTACCTCATGAAGGTCAGTCCGCTGGAGCCGGAAATTCTGCAGGCGGATCAAGCCACCCGCGAACGCCTCCGGCAGGAATTGCTGGCCGAAAAGCGCCGCAAGCGGCTGGACGACGTGTTCGCCGAGCTCCGCACCGGCGCGACGATCCGCATGGCCGACGCCGCTCGTTACGTGACGGATGAACCAGGGCGCCAGTAATCCGGCACGCATCGGCCCTACGCACATTCTTTGTTCTGACGATTCCCTCCTGTGCTTCGTAACAACGCTCCCCTTCTGAAGTCTCGATTGTGTACAATCCCACTACCTGTATGAATCACCGATTGCATGTCGTCTCGACGCGTCTCCGCGCCATATTGCGCATGTCCGCCGGCACCAGGCCGGATTCCGCTCCGTGGACCCGCCCGCTTATCGGCTGGCTTGTCACCGGTCTCCTGCTCGGTGTCTGTGCCGTCACGCCCCTGACCCATCCCGCAGAAGCCGCCAAACTGGAAGACCGCATCGTGGCCGTCGTCAATTCCGATCTGATCATGTGGTCGGAACTCAAGCGCGACCTGCTGCCCGACCAGGAGCGTCTGCGCAAACTGTATAAGGGCGAGGAGCTGGAACGCCGCCTCAAGACGGCCGAGGCCATCGCTGTCACAAAAATGATCGAGCGCAAACTGCAGCTGCAAGCCGCCAAGAACAAGGGTGTGGATGTGTCCGATCAGGAAGTCGCGCAGGCGATGGAAGAAATGAAGAAGCAGGGGGAAGCGCTCAACAGCACCGACCCGAACACCGCCAGGAACGTCCGCGAGCAACTGACGTTGATGCGTGTGGTGGACCGCGAAGTGCGCGGCTTGATCATGGTCGCCGAGTCGGAGATGAAGCGATACTACCAGGAGCACCAGGATCGTTTTGCCTATCCTGAGGAATATCAGTTGAGCCAAATCCTCATCAAGCCGCGCACGCCGGACGGGCTCTCGGCCGCCCAGGGGCGGGCAGAAGCACTCCTGGCCACCCTGAAACAGGGCGAACCTTTTGAGGATCTGGCGATTCGCTTTTCCGACGGAGCGGACGCCTCACGCGGCGGTCGATTGGGACTGGTCCGGCAAGGTGAGTTGATTCCGGCGCTGGAACAGGCCCTCACCTCGCTGCAAGTGGGACAGGTGACGGGCATCGTGGAGACGGCGGAAGGACTGCACATCGTGCGCGTCGACGACAAAAAGCCGCGCCAGTTTCGACCCTTCGAACAGGTCAAGGCCGAAATCCAAACCCTGGTCTTTCAGCAAAAGACCGAGGATCAATATCAGATCTGGATGGCCGACCTCAAAAACAAGGCATACATCGAAATTAAGTTTTAAACTGCGTGCGAATCTCCCCCCACAAGGCATCCCGCCCTTCATGCGTTTCCGCGGAATAGAGCAGGATCGGTACTTCCGGGCCCAATCCGCAGGCATTGCGCACGGCGGCGACGGCCGGCTTCCGCTCGCTCTGCCGCAATTTGTCGGCCTTGGTCAGGACGATGATGAGGCCGCAGCCAAGCGACTGGACCCATTGCACGGTCATGACATCCTGCGGCATCCACACCCGCGACTCGATCAGCAGAATGATTGCGCCGAGGGATTGGCGCTGTTCCAGATATTGCTCGATCATCGGCCCCCACTGTGCCCGCATGGTTTTGGACACTTTGGCATAGCCGTAACCGGGCAAGTCCACCAGCGACAACAGCGGCAGATGCTGGTCGGACGTGCGCACCGTGAAAAAGTTGATAGCCCGGGTTTTTCCCGGAGTCTTGCTGACCTTGGCCAGCTTCTTTCGATGCAGCAGGGAATTGATCAGCGACGACTTACCGACATTCGATCGACCGACAAACGCGATCTCCGGCAAGCGGTCGGCAGGAAACTGTTCTGGGGACACGGAACTTTTGATAAACTCGGCGCCAAGTAGTTTCATCGTAATTGAATGGCAGGGCGATGTGGACGGCCCCTTCTGATCCGTCGATTCGCAACAGATCGGTCAGGCTTCTTGTCTCCACATAGATAGAGTGTAGGGAATGAGCAAGTCAACAGGCAGTCGATTTGGCCGGATACTGCTGTGGGTCACCGCGTTGATCGGGCTGCCCGCCGCCGCCTTGGCCCTGTACTGGCTGGTGACGCTCCCCGACGTCTCCCGCCTCGCGAAACACCATCCCACGGAAACGGCTTTGATGGAAGCCCGCCGGGCTCAGGCCAAGGAGCAGGGGCATCCGTTGCATATCAAGTATGCCTGGGTGCCGCTGTCGCGCATTGCACCCGCGCTGCAGCGAGCTGTTGTCGCCGCGGAAGATGCCTCGTTCTTCGCCCATGAAGGGTTCGACTGGGAAGGCATCAAGGATGCCGCGCTCTACAACCTGGAGGTCGGGGAGTTCAAGCGCGGCGGTAGCACCATCACCCAGCAGCTGGCGAAAAATCTCTACCTCTCATCCGAACGGTCCTTGTTGCGAAAAGCCCGGGAGGCGTTGATCACACGATCTCTGGAACACCATCTGACCAAAGAGCAGATTCTGGAGCTGTACCTCAACGTCGCCGAATGGGGGCAGGGGGTCTTCGGGGCCGAAGCCGCAGCGCGGCATCATTTCGGAAAATCTGCGAAAGAGCTCAGCGTGGAAGAGGCGGCTCTGCTGGCGGCGATTCTGCCGTCACCTCGACGGTACGACCCGATTCGGCACACGGCCTATCTGAATCGACGACAACGGCACATCGTCCGTTGGCTGGAGCGTGGAGGCAGCCGGAAAGCAGGCTCCGTCAACCGAAGCCCTTCGGAGCCCCTCGAAGTGGTTCCTGTGGAGGAGTGAGCCACCCACCGGGATCGATGCCTGTGCTACTTGGACTCGCCGACTGAGGCGTAGTCCTGTTCTCCGAAGATCGCCGACTCGTGGACGTAATACTTAAATTCGAGCAGATTTCCTGATGGGTCCTCTAGGAAAAACGTGCGGTGCTCAATCCGTGTCCCGGGAAAGCGACGGCGTGGCTGCTGATAAAACGTGAGGTGGTTGGCCTGCGCACGATCGGCTAACGCCTGCCATTCCTCCTCCTGCGTCAACACCAGCCCGAAATGCCGGGGATAAATGCCCTTTTGCCGATGGATCTCCTCCGGGCAGAGATGGGCGACGATTTGATGACCGGCGAGTCCGAGCATCGCAGCCGTGGAGGATTCCCGCCCGAGCGCGCAACCCAGACCGTCGACATAAAACCGTTTGGCCGCCGCCAAATCGTGAACGGGAAACGCGAGGTGAAACAGTGCGGGCATGGTTGGGCTCCTTTCTTTACTCAATCACATCTGTATGGCGCGACACAAACCGGCTACGCACAAACGGTCGGCCACCACGCCCGATGACCCCGGCCGCCATGTGCGGCGTACTGTGGCGAATGGCGAATCGGCCATCAGGCGACAACACCAACACCCCGGCCGCGCCGTGGACGCGCTGTACCACCTTACGGAGCACCCGGGTGGCTGCCACGGTCGGACTCACGCCGGCGGCGAGACAATCGGTGATCTCCTTGGCCACAGCCACACGGATGATGCTCTCTCCCAATCCCGTCATCGAGACGGCACCGGCGTCGTTGTCGGCGTAGACCCCGCAGCCGATCAAGGGCGTATCGCCCACCCGGCCGGGCAACATGACATCCACGCCACCGGTCGAAGCCCCCGCAGCGACGGTGCCCGACAGATCCAGCGCCACCGCCCCCACCGTTTCTTTCCCCAGACTCCTTGCCCGAAGGCGGCCGGTTTTTAGAATCGCCTGGTGCAAGCGCACTGTGCGACTCACCCCGGCGCGCGGTCGGAGTTGCCGAGGTTGGGGGCCAACCGTTGCTTTGGCACGGGGGATGCGCTCCAATCCGAAATAGCGGGCGAAGCGGGACGCCGACTGTCCGACCAGCAGCACATGCGCGGTCTGTTCCATCACCAGCCTGGCAGCCGTCACCGGATGGACAATACCCTCGATGGACGCCACGGCCCCGGCTCGCAAGTCATGGCCCTCCATGATCGACGCATCCATACGGCACACGCCGTCGAGTTGCCGGTTCGAACCGCGCCCGGCATTAAACAGTCCGGAATCTTCCAGTCGGCGAATCGCTTCCTCAACGACTGAAAGTGCGGGTTTCCCGGCCATGAGCAAATGATGCCCCTCGGCCAGGGCGGCCTCAAGGCACTCCGCTTGGACGGCGGTCATGGCGCGGCGCCCCGCGCCACCATGGATGAGAAGGGTCGGTCGTGTACGTGTCAATTCAGCAGCAAGTCTTTCACGCGGCGGCAGGTGGGATCTTGCATACGATCCAAATCCGAGCGGACGAATCCTAATCCGGTCACGCAGAGCTCAAAGTTTTCCGACAACTTTCTAAACAAAGGCGAGTCCTGTTGCGGGTCGACACTGCCGTACTCCGCGACCAGCCCATACGAGCGTTTGCCCGTCTTCACATAATCCACCAGGAAATCTTTGTGGTAGATGCGACCGACCGTCTTGAGCCGGCGGAGGTATTCAGGAAAGAGCCCCGTCATGAACAGGGTAAAGTCGCCAATGTGCCGATGCACATCGCGCTCTCGCTCGAACGAGTGCGCGCCCAAGAGCACTTCGGATTCGAACAGCATGTCGACGACCGAATCGACCGCGCGGCCCTGGGTATTCTGGATTTTGTAGAGTTGATCGCTGTGCGCGAACTCGACGAGCAGGTTGGAGAGATACTCGGTGACATTCAGATCCGGCCACCCGAGGTGTTCAGTGAAACTCTTTTCCGTCAATGCACCGAAGAGCTGGCGGAGTGGATGGCTGCGAGAAACGGGACTTCCCATCTCAACCTCCCGGGCAATCCCTGCCCTTTGCAGGTAGTATAACAGACCAGACTCAAACCAAACGGACTTTCTCCCTGCTTCTCTATCGGCATCCGCACGGAAGACTTAACAGGATGCTGAAAAAGTCCACCAGCGGCGTTCTCACATCGCTCAGAGGCTCAACGTACCACACGGGTACGCCTCGCCCCTTCGCATCGCTGCGCCTGGCTGGACGGTCTTTTTGAGCACCCTGTGGATCTTTCATCATCACATAACCAGTCGATGTGCCGATGAGGCAAAGGAAATACCATTCATCGCCGGCTATGCTCATGGACTCACGATCCCCGACGACTGTCCAACAGAAACGTCACCGGCCCATCATTCAGGAGTTCCACCTGCATATGAGCACCGAACACACCTGTTTCCACCTTCACTCCGGCCGAGCGAAGGCGAGTCACCGCCTGCTCATACCATCTCCGCGCCTCGTCCGGCGGGGCCGCGTGATCGAACCCCGGGCGACGCCCCTTTGTGGTATCACCAAGCAACGTGAACTGAGACACGAGCAGGATCGCGCCGCCGACCTCAGTCAAAGATCGGTTCATTTTTCCTTGCTCATCGGCAAAGATCCTGAGCGTATGAAGCTTGTCGACTACGTGCAGCAGATCACGCTCCTCGTCGCCTTTGGCTATACCCAACAACACCAGGAGACCGACACCAATACGGCCGACGGTGTGTCCCTCTACCTCGACGGAGGCTCGTGTCACACGTTGAATAACTGCCTTCATGGGAACAGACCAGCCTTGTGATGCATGGGGGATGTCTTGTTCGTCTTGAATGGGCCGGGGAGGCGAGCCCGCATTATTCGTGACGGTTCGTCACGAAATCGCTGAGCCGCGTCGCGAAACTGGCGCGCGGAGCCCGGCGGCCGGAGGCTCGTCGCAGCGGCGGATCGGCGATGGCAGTGGAAGCGCTCATGAACACTGTGGGCTAGGACAGGAGTTGATCAAGCGTCCCTTCCAGTTTGAGGAGACGCCGTTTCAGCGGCAACCCGCAGGAAAACCCGCCCAACGATCCATCATGCGCCACGATCCGATGACAGGGCACCACGATGGGTACCGGATTCGCCCCCAGGGCCATCCCCACGGCTCTCGCATACTGTTTCCCACCGACCCGCACGGCAACCCATTGATAGGAGCGCAGCCGGCCGTAGGGAATCTTGGTGATCGCTCGCCACACGTTTCGTTGGAACGTCGTTCCCGCCGACCAATCCACCGGGAGCGAAAACTCACGCCTCGCCCCATCCAGGTAGGCCAATAGCTGTCGCTTCGCCTCCTCCACAATGGCACCGGCAGGATCATCTCCCACTGGTCCCGACTCGCTCACGCGGGCCGAAGGAGACAGGTCGATCGAGGTCAATCCCTTCTCTGAGGCGGTGATCGTCACCCAGCCCCAAGGTGTCTTGAACGTGCTGGCCTGCGTCATGTCATCCTGCGCCGAATTTCCGTGCGACTCGCCCGAGTTTTCGTTTCACCATTCCTAATACCACGTCCAGTTCCTCCGACCCAAGCACCAGATGCACCCCGAGATAGGCCGTGATGCTCAGTCCGATACCGCCGAAGAGCATGGCGGACTTCAGGATCCAGCCGCCGCTCTCCGTCCACAGTGAAGCACCCGCGATCCATAAGCAGATCGCGACCATCGGAATGCAGGCGCCCAGCACCCGAGCGACCGATCGCAATACGGCCTCCCAAGCGACACGCCCCAGTCGGCGATGGAGGACCCCGACAAGAATGCTCCCGTTCAGCATAGACGCCAAGGCCGTGGCCAACGCCAAGCCCGCGGCGCCCAAGAGAGTCATCAGCCAGAGCGACAGGAGAATATTGGCCATGACGGCGATGCCCGCCGTGATCGCCGGCGTCCTCGTATCCTGCAACGAATAAAATGCGGACACAATAATCCGTACCCCGGCGAAGGCCCAGAGTCCGACGGCGTAACACAACAGCGCCGTGGCCGTGGCCAGCGTGTCTGCCTGCGTAAACGATCCATGCTCGAACACCAGATGCACGATCGGATAACGCAGAAGAATCAATCCCACCATGGCCGGCAGGATGATGAAAAAAATCATCCTGAGTCCGAACCCAATCGTCGTCCGTAACTCGTCGAGCGCCCCGCGGGCGGCCTGGGCGGAAAGGGTCGGCAGAATCGCCGTCGCCAGCGCCACCCCGAAAATGCCGAGCGGAAACTGGATCAGCCGCATGCCGTAGAACAAATAGGTCGGACCGCCGGGGAAATACGACGCGAGAATCGTGCTGACGGTGATATTAATCTGCGTCACCGACAATCCCAGCAGCGAAGGCACCATCAACAACCCGATGCGTTTCACACCGGGATGGCCGGGATTGAACCGCCAGCCGAACAGCATGCCGCGGCCCTTCAAGCCGGGGAGCTGCATCGCAAATTGAGCCAGCCCGCCGACCACGATGCCGATCGCCACTCCAATAATAGGTTCTGGTAGCCAAGGCGCCAGGAACAGCATGCAAGCAATGGTGAAGACATTGAAGAAGACCGGCGAGAAAGCCGGGGCGGCAAAGGCCCGCAACGAATTGAGAATCCCCATGGCGAGCGCGGCCAGACTGATGAAAATCAGGTAGGGAAACATCACCTGGGTCAACAGGCTCGTCAACGCCAACTTGTCGGGGCTTTCGCGAAATCCTGGGGCGAGGAGCCACACGATACCGGGTGCGGCCAGAATCCCGAGCAACGTAACGGCGGTGACGATCGTGAGCAGCGTCGTGAACGTGGCGCTGGCCAGTTCCCAGGCGTCCCGTTTGGCTTTCAGAGTGTAGTATTCGGTAAAAACCGGAATGAAGGCCGCCGACATCGACCCTTCTGCAAACAATTCCCGTAACAAATTGGGAACCCGATAGGCGACGAAAAATGCGTCCGCCGCCGGGGTCGCACCGAAAAGTCTGGCCAACACCATATCCCGGACGAATCCGAGGATGCGGCTGGATAATGTGGCCACACCAATGAGGCCCGCCGCCTTGACGACGGAATGGGTCTCGTCCGAAGCTGGTCGAGATGGTTCAACAGGAGCGGCGGGATCCGACATTATCAGGGATTGTAACCAAACGCAGCGGAGCCGTCCATTCTCCGCGAAGAACCGGCCATCAGAGATCCTGGATCACATCGTTGGACAATTCGTTCGGATTATCTCCGCTACGAGGGGGACACACAGGCGCCAAGAGTCTTCCGCTCGCCTCGATTCCACGACACAACCCGCCAGCGAGATCCCCGGCCCTCAAACGCTCGACCATCACCCCTGTCACGTCCTGCCACTGCTCAGTCGACACCCGATCGCGAAGGGCATGGTCGGCCAGCACGTAGACCTGACGCTCAAGCCAAGACACCATCAGCAACAATCCGGTCCGTTCACGCGTGCGCGTGAGTCCATGCTGGGCGAACGCCCGCTCCGCGCGCAATTGCACTTTGTGCCGCATCCGTTCATGGGACGTGAAGAGGCGCAACACGGGCGGCCACCGCCCGATCCATGAGCCGCCGGCGTAGGCGGCCAGCGCCGCCCCCAGCAACCACACCGCATTGGCGGCATGCCATCCCCAGGGCAGCCAGACGCTGTCGATCGTGAGTAACGCGGTCAGCATCAGCGCGGCTGCCAGCAGACCTGCTCGATGGTGCGCCTCGCGGTACAGACCAGACCGCCCGACAATCATGGGGACAATCTCCGCGCTGGTCATCTGTTCGGCGGCATGCACCGCCGCCTCAATCCGTGCGCGCTCCTCATCGGTCAGTGCCGGCCGCTCACCAGTCGCCACTGGCACCTCCTCCTCCAAAATCCCCGCCGCCGCCGAATGACCCGCTCAGATCACCGCTTCCCCACCCTCCTCGCTGAGTGCTGAACCAGGTCTCATCGAACCCGCTGGTGCGACGCCCTCGCCTCGGCCCGACCGATAGCCCCCATCCACCCAACAGACTCACCAGCAACAGACTTAACCCGCCGGCGATGAGGGCGGGGACCAGCCACGGCGCCGCGACGAACGACAAACCACCGCCCACGACAGGCCCGAGGACTCGGTGGGCCCGGGAAAACAAGAGGCCGATCACCACGCCGACGATCACGGCCAACAAGACCTGCCCCAGCCTGTCACTATCTGAAGGGCTAACCGTAGGGCGTTCAGGAACATGGTAGGTCCCCTCGATGGTGCTTAACACAGCCCGCACCCCGACGGTGATACCCGCCGCAAACTCGCCGGTCCGAAACCGCGGCACGATTTCGTTTCTGATGATCTGAGCTGAGCGTGCGTCGGTCAAGGCCCCTTCAAGCCCATAGCCGACTTCCAGACGAACTTTTCGATCCTTGAGCGCCACGAGGAGCAAGACGCCGTTGTCCGTGCCCTTCCGACCCAGCTTCCAGGTCGTCGCCACGCGATGGGAAAAATCGAACAGCGGCTCGCCCTCCAGTGATGGCACAATCAGTACCACCACCTGGTTGGAGGTCTTCGCTTCATGAGCGCGGAGTTCTTGGCTCAATTGCTCGACTGTGGCAGGCGGCAAAACATGCGCCACATCGACCACAGGGCCGCTGAGCGAGGGAACGTCCAGCGCCAAGGCCGGAAGGCCGGGCATCAGCACGAGCCATACCCATCCGGCAAGGACAGCTTTCCTTACTCGGCCACACAGCCGCATCGCATTCGCTCCCTGCCGCACGAGACGGAGGTTAGAACTTTACTTCCGGCGGCTTCGCCACAGCTTTTTCGTCGGCCACGGTGAAGTTGGCCTTCTCGTCTAAATGGAGAAGGAATTTGGCCGTCAGGTTCGTGGGGAAGTAGCGGACCATCTTGTTGAACTCCGCCACCTTCTCGATGTAGCGCTTGCGCGCCACGGTGATGCGGTTTTCAGTTCCTTCCAATTGGCTTTGAAGATCGCGGAACCCTTGATCCGCTTTGAGGTTGGGATACTGTTCCGCCAGTGCAAGCAAACGCCCGAGCGCTCCGGACAGGCCTTGCTGCGCCTCCTGGAATTTCTTGAAGGCCGCCTCGTCCTTGAGGAACTCCGGCGTGATCTGCACATTGGTGGCCCTGGCGCGCGCCTGCACCACACTCTCCAAGGTCTCCCTTTCATGCGCAGCGTAGCCTTTGACCGTATTCACCAGATTGGGAATTAAGTCGGCCCGGCGTTGATATTGGTTGATGACCTCGCTCCATGCGGCTTTGGTGTCTTCATCGAGCCCCTGCAGATCGTTGTACCCGCACCCCGATGAGGTCAACATGCCTGTGAGCAGCAACGATACCAGCACCATTCGCGCAACAATCATGCTCATTACTCCTCCTCCGCGCCGCCGTCATACCAGCGCTTCTTCAACACCTAAGGCTGATGCCGACGAAGTCAATGATCTCCGGGAGACTTGCCCTCTCGAGATGTCGCTTCTCCCTGTGAGCTTGTTATACTACCCGTCACCACTCGCAGATCAGCTTTTGGACGCATGATGGCACTTGACCGCTCAACGGATACGCCGGGAGGATTTCAGGTTCGACATCGCACCCTGGGCGTATTTCAGGGTAGCTCGATCGGCTTGGCTTTCTGGCATCCCTCTTCCCACATGCCTGAGTATGGACTCTGCCGATTCAGCACTGAGGCGAAGGCACAGGCCTATGTAGACTTTCTCTCCTCACCCTCCTGTCCTGAACCATTGAACCGCACCGACCTGATCGTTGAATCGTTCGACCACGCCGAACACGAACGGTTGACCACGGACTATCCGCAAGCCTCGGCCTGGGAAACTCCACTGTAGCAGAATATCCGCAAGATTTTTTTCGTGGACGCTGCGGGGGCTGAGACGAGGGCCACCAGCCTGCGAGATGCGAGGAGGGTCAGACGGACGAGTGTGTGCCCAAGATTTCCGTCTTGGATTGCACAAACGCTAAGAGCCGTTTGTTCTCCTGCGCGGAGCGGAGAAACTTAAACGCAATGCCACGTGAGCTGACGGATCGGACCATCGCCGCAACCTCGAGTGGAGCCTGCTCATTTTCGAGCACGATTTGCAGATAGAAAATGTCGTCCACGTGGACCGACGCCTGACTCTCGATCACACATCCTCCCATCGAGATATCCAGCACCGTACCTTCACCACGTATCTTGCCTCCCGAGAACGACAAAAACAGTCGAACCGGGATACGCAAATGTTCGCGACGATCGAGCATCTGATTGGAATAACTGTATCCCCACCGTGAAGCCGAGAAGCGGCAACTACACGATTGGCAGTGGAATGGCGAGATGTAGACAAGCGACTTGAGCCGCTCCATGAGCGTGGTACAACGGGAACGAAAGACGTGATGTTGCCCGCACTGTGGACACGTCAGCAATTGAGCCATAGTTGAGTAATCGGCGTAGATACGCGTAGACCCCTCCTCCGCTTGATACGGTCTGGGGCGTTGAATGTCAGACTCCGATGACACGAATACGCGTTCGCTCCCGATGGGGAGCGCAGCGCCAGTTCATCGATAAAGTATGAAGGACGTTCTGTCAAGAAACTCGACGGTTCTTCCACCCCGAGGGCCAGTCCCTGTCGTCACACATCTATTTGTTGTGTTCCACACCACCATCAGTGCGCCCCGACGATTCTTCACACCTGCCCTATGGCTCTGGATCTGCGGGCGCGGTCTGCGCCGTCTCAGGCTCATGACTCTCATTTCGCATGGGGATTTTAGACAGAACCCTCTTGATCGCCTCTCAATTTGTCTAAGCCGTGGACGTCAACATGCTGATATTTCAGATGAAGTTTGATTAATGTGTTCTAACGTCTCACTAACACCTCTTTAATCTCACGTTGCTACTCTCTCCCTCACATGGGCACGGCCTTCACGCTTTGGAGGCACATTCTAAGGAGGTGGACACCATGACATGCGGACGATGCCAAGGACTGATGGTGGACGAATGGCGGCCGGATTTTTCCCCGGAAACGTTTGTGTGGCGATGCATCAATTGCGGATCGATCGTCGATCCATTAATCGAACAAAATCGGCGTACCCGAATGGCCGAACAATTGTTATTGGAACCAGTGGAAGCGTTGCAGTAAGCGCACGAACGGCGGGAGAGGGGTTGCTCAATGCCCTGTCCCGCCGCAGGCACGAGCTTAGAGAGAGAAGTCGGCCCAGAGCACGGTGTGATCCGAGGGGTCTGTCGCGCGGCGCGGTTCTAAATCTACATCGACACGCTGACATCGTTGTGCCAACGGTGCAGTCGCGAGGATATGATCGATCCGCCACCCTTTGTTGGCGGCAAGGGCACTGGGCGCACGGTAGTCGAAAAACGTGAATTGCTGGCGATCTGGATACAGTTTGCAGAACACATCTTCGAAGCCCCACGCAACCGTCTTCCCATAGGCATTGCGCGCGTCTTCGTGGTAGCAGACATGTTTCAGATGTTTCTCCGGGCTGTGGACATCAATGGGTCTTGGGGCCACATTCATGTCTCCACACCAGATCGCCGGCTCCTTCGGGGAAAGATGCGATTCGAAGTGGTTCCGTAGACGTTCGTACCATTTCAATTTGTACTGATACTTGGGGGAGTCGATCTCAAATCCTTGCGGCACATACGTGTTGATAATCGGGATCCCCTGAATGACCACCCGCAACAGACGAGCATCCTCAACATCACCCCCGTCGTCGAAGCCGTAAGACACCGCTTCAGGCTTGGTGCGGCTGAGCACTGCCACGCCGTTGTACGCTTTCATCCCCCGGAACGTGATGTCATAGCCGGACGCGGCAAGAGCGGTCAGAGGAAATTCGCTGTCCTGAACCTTGGTTTCCTGCAAACACAGGACATCCGGCTGATGGCGTTCCAACCACTGCAACACAATTGCAAGACGCTTCCGCAGGGAATTGACGTTGAAGGTCGCGATTTTCATACAGCGGGCGGATTCTAACAGAGCCGGTCCGCCGCAACAACTGACACTTCCTTGAAACACCACGGCCTGCGAGCGGGAGGTAGCCGATCACAGGCCGTGGCTCACAAACCCCGATGGGGAAGACCCCGCCGGTTGTGTTATTCATTTGGGTCAGTAGCGTGCGGCGTCCTTTAGCTCATTCGTCATTGCCCCGACTTCGCTCGCGGCATCATTCGCGGCCCCCTTCGCCTCTTTCACCTTGGCATGCGCCGCCTCTTTCTTCGCCTTCGCCTTGGCTTTGACGTGCTCTTTTTTCGCCTTGGCCTGCTTCTTCTTCGCCTTCGCCTCGTCCCGCTTCGCCTTCAATTCGCGCTTCGCCGATTCCTTCTTCGCCTTCAGGTCGCTCTTCAGCTCCTCTTTGTGGGCATTCAGATCGTCGGACACGGCGCTCATGTCCTGCTTGATCCCCTCAGACATGTTGCCCAAGCCCAGATCGTCGGCAACGGCCAGTGAACTCATGCTCACAAACGCGGCAGCGACCATCACAGCGATTGACCTTCTCATCGACAACTCCCTCCTTGACTGAAATGTGGTGTCCGGTTTCCTCATTACACCGACCGGCATGTAGCACCAATCAATACTCCGATGGGTTTCTTTTGCCAATTGTTTTGCCGATTTTGGCGGAGACCGCCGAAGGCGTTACGGGCGGAAGGAGGTCAGGTAACGACGCAGGATGGCCTGCTCGACTCGCGAACGTCCGCGGTCCGGAGCCGGAAAGCGAAGGACCAGGTGAATACGGCCGGCCTCGGGAAGTTGAATGGTGATGCGAGGCTCCGGCGAAGGGGCCTCCAACAAATTGCGCTGCTCCAACAGTTTCATCTGCCGCCCCATCTGATCCATGAAGGGCGCGCACTCTGCCTTGGCAGCAGTGAGAAGCGCCTGCTCGGCAGCCTGCCAATTGTCGGTGCTCAACAGCGGAACCGAAAGCACGTAGAGACCGTATTCCTGCGACGGACTTTCCTTGATCAACGGATTCCCGAAGAGGAGGCTATTGGGAAACACCACCGTTCGACCGGTATACAGGTGCGAGGTCTGCCCTGGGCCAATCTCCAGCAACTTGGTGGCGAAGACGTCATACTCCAGCACGACACCGCGATAGGTCCCCAGCTGTATTCGATCTCCCACACCGTACACCCCACCCCCGACGCGCAACGCGGCGCCGCTCCAGCAGAGAATCAATTCTTTCGTCGCCAGCACCACGGTGGCCGCCAGCGCAACCAGGGAGACGGCAAAGGCCTCCAACTCGTGGGCCCAAATCACCACCAGTCCCACGAACAGGCCCAACACTATACTGTTGCGAGTGGTCACAATCCAGCGGCGCTTGGCGTCGATGGTCAGGGTGGAATTGCCCTTAATCCAACGAACCAGGATGGTTCGCGCGATCAAGAGGATGAGCAGCAGGAGAATGGACTTCAGGAGATCGAAGAATACGCTGGACCCGATCACCGGCAGCAGCTCTTGCATAGAGTCGTCTACAGGCCTCACTGTGAGTCGGTCTCTTCCTCACTCGCGCGAGGAACACATTCTTCGCGTTTCCAGTCCTTCAATCGTTTGTCTTCGTCAAAGGACAGGGTATACCGATAACAATACAGCGGCTCTCGATAGGGCTCTTCGTTGCCGGCCAAGCTCTTTCCGAACGGCGAGGGTGAAGGCGGGGCTTTCGTTTTCTTTCCGGCGGTCAAGCTACTGGGATCCCACGGATGGACTTCACGATCCCCCATCGGCACACGATAGGTCCAGACGGTATTGCCGCCCAGCACCGGTGTCTTGGCGGTGCTCGGCGGACCGAACTTCTCCGCAATATCGTCCTGCGTGAGTCTCTTCAATCCCTTGTCCAGATACCGATCGCGCCAGGGTCCCCCGCAGCCGGACAGCGTCACGAGGCACAACAGTAGCAGGATCGCCGTCACTCGACCCCGGCCTGTCCGCTCACGACGCGTGGTCTCCATCGACGGCCTACCGTTCCGAATCACGCTGTTCCCTGACCCACCGAACAGAACAATACATTGCATACCCCTGAGCCATCATGCCGGTCACCAGCAGCCCCAATGCAGTTTGCAGCCAGATGGTGTTGGGAAACTCCAACCCGTAGACGCCGAGCATAAATCCGCCGGCGATGCACACCACGCCGACTCCGCGCGCAATCAATGCACTGGTCCGCAAATCCGCCATCCCCGTCCCCCTACTCACCTCGATGCCCTACGCTACACCGGCACATCCAACCGGTTCAACTTTTTCCCCGTTCGGCGTCAGGACTTCGCCTTCGCTCGAATCTCGCCTGCTCGTGCGTCAAGCGCATCTGCCTCAGCGTTCCGCCCGACCTTGCGCAACGCAGCAGCGTAATCCACGAGCGTCTTGGCCACATCGGGATGATCGGCCCCCAACTGCTTTTCCCGCACCGCCAAGGCCCGCGCAAGCAGCGTGGAGGCCTGCCCGGCCTCACCTTGCGCCATGGACAGCGCGGCCAGGTTACTCAGCGCCAGCGCGACTTCAAGATGCTCTTTCCCGAGCAAAGTCTCTTTGATGGCCAGCGCGCGGGTCAACAGTCGCTGGGCGTCGGCAAATTGCCCGTGCTTGCGGTGCAACACGCCGAGGTTGTTCAGCATGGCCGCCACATCCAAGTGATTCTCGCCATGCACCTCCTGGTAGATCTTGAGCGCCTCCAGATACATCGGTTCGGCCTCGACATATTTCCCTTGCGCGCTGTAGGCCTGCGCGAGGCGGGCCAGTGTGACCGCAACCCGGCGATCATGTCGCCCGAACTCTTCAGCCTTCTTGATCGCGGCAGCATAAATCCGTTCGGCTTCGTCATACTGTCCCCGCTGCACTGCCGCCTCGCCGGCCTGCATCGCGGCATCCCAGGTCTGCTGCCCGCAGGATACCAGCGCGAGGGCCAGCACGACGGACGGAGCTGCGATACCAAGTCGTCTCATGCCTGCCCCATTTGCTCGAGGATGGATTCCGCGGGATAGGTCACGATCTCCGCGAGCGTAGGATGATAATGCGGAATGCGGAGCAGATCCTGTGCCGTCCCATGAAAATACATCACGGCAATGAGTTCATGGATCAATTCCGCGGCTTCGGGGCCAACAATCTGAGCCCCCAACAGTTCACCGGTATCCGGCCGGCACAGCAATTTCACGAATCCATGGGACGCCCCCAGGCACATGGCCTTCCCATGATCGGCAAACGGGTAGGACGCCGTCAAATACGGGATCGACCGCGCTCGACATTGACGCTCGCTCAGCCCTGCAACCGCCACCTGCGGATCGGTGAAGACCATTTCACTGTCAAGCCGGTGATCGATGACCCGCGCGGGCCCCTCTGCATGGGTCGCATTCCACGCGGCCGTCTCACCTTGCTGAATCGCCAAATGGACGATGGGCGTGAGATCGTTGACGTCTCCCACGGCAAAAATGTGCGGCTGCGAAGTCCGCATATCGGGGCCGACAACCAGACGACCATCGATGACGTCCACTCCGGCCGCCTCCACATTGAGCCCGTTCAGGTTCGGACGACGCCCCAGCGCCTGAAAAATGAGCTCGGCTGATCGCGAATGCACGGCACTTCCCTGACGGAAATGCACTGTCTTCTCAGTCGGCGTCGACGTCACCTGCTGGAACGATACTCCAGTGATCACCTCAATGCCTTCGGCTTGGAACGCGGCTTCCAGTGCCTGCCCGACATCCTGATCCATATCGGACAAGAGCGTCGCACCGCGTTGCAACATGGTCACCTTGGTGCCGATGCGGGCGAAGAATTGCGCAAACTCCACTGCAACCAGCCCGCCTCCCAATACCAGCAATGACGACGGCGCGCGACGCACATCGAGCATGTCATCGCTGGTCAGATACCCGGCCTGGTCCAGCCCAGGAATCGCGATTTCAGCCGGGCGCGATCCGGTGGCGATCACAAAGGCGTTGCCGCGAATATGCAGCGTGCCCACGCGAATCTCGTGGGGCGAGATAAACTCGGCGCGGGACTCATAGAGGGTGAACCCTGGATCACGCAATGCGGCGATGCGATAGTCTGCGAATTCCTGCACCAACCGGTTCTTGCGATCCACGATGGCCGCAAGGTCGGCCTGCGCGTTCACCGGAGCCAGCCCGAACTCCCGCGCACGTTTCATCAGCGCCATGATTTCGGCGGAGCGAAGGATTGTCTTGGTCGGCATACAGCCACGCAAGATACAGAGTCCCCCCAGCGGCCCCTGATCGACGATCGCGACATCTGCGCCGGCGTCGCGCGCCGTCCGCGCGGCAGCGTACCCGGCCGATCCGCCGCCGATCACCACGACATCATGCCGACGGTCAGTGCGTTGAGAGAGTTGTGATGACATGCCCGGTTCGATAGACTGTCCCGCAGGTTGGAACGTGTAAGGATACACCATGATCAAACCCGGTCGCTATCGTCACTATAAAGGGAAGGACTACGAAGTGCTCGGCGTGGCCAGGCATTCGGAAACCGAAGAAGAATATGTCGTCTATCGACAACTCTATGGGGAAGGCGGGTTGTGGATCAGACCGGCAAGCATGTTTGCCGAATCGGTTTCACTCGGCGGGGAGCATGTGCCTCGATTCCGTCGGCTCGAGGAAGGTCCAGCGTGAAAACGTGGCGGCTTGTCCCCGGCGATGCCCTGCTTGATCGACGACCGTCCACACGAGGGCCTGCTCAATGAGAAACCGGCGCCCGCCACGTGAAATTCTGACCCCTCGATAATTGTCGAGGTACCCCTGGACTCGGGCCCGTTCCAGCATGCGTTCCCGCTCGGCACGATTCACCGGTTCCGCCGTCAACCGGGACGGAGTCTGGACCAACTGCTCCCACGTCATCTCCCAGAGGGTCAGCGCCAGTTGCGATCCGTAATTCAAAATCGGATCGTCTTGCGTCCCATGCGACACCACCACAAATGGCGCGGTAAACAACGCCTGGGCCTGCGCTTCAGGTCCGCCCACCCGCTGCATCAGCTCCTGGCCCACGCACTGGCGATAGCTGTCGAGCAACCATTGCGACCACTCAACCACTTCCGGCCTGCGCCACACCTGAATCGAATCGTCCACGTCCTCCTCGGCGGAAGGGACCGACGCAACAGGTCCGGCTCTCCGCATGCTGCCGGTAGTAGCACGCCGACTTGTCGCCTGCCAAGCCCGGTCATGTCGCGATTTTTCGCAGATGGCGCACGAACAATGCCTGACCGTGGCTTCCGAGGAGGGTCATCACGACATCGCCGCGTCGGAGATCAGTCCCGTCGCCCGTCGCCCCCGCGTCTTGCCCCGCGACTGAACACGACCAGGTTTCCACCACCGCGCCACGGCCCTTGCTCTTGAGCACGACGCGGCCTCCCGGCTCGACCTGGTACGTCAGGTCCAGCGGCACGCCCTCGAACACCCGATCCGGGCTGCCGAGAATGGGCGTGCGCGAATGAGCCGACTTGGCTCCATGCTCAGAGGAGTATTGAAAAACCTGGTAGGGAAATAGATAGGGGGCCTGTGGCTGTTTGAATCGATAGGAAGACTCGAATGTCAGGAGGTTCCAATTGCCCAGCACATCCTCACCGGAACAGGATCGCAGCGACGATGCCGGGATGGTCAACCCGGGTGGCATCAGCGACTTCACATGCGGGCGGTCCTTCGCCTCGGCCAATCCCCCTGCGATCAGGCTCGCGCATCCCATAATTAGAAGCGCCCATCGCCCTCGTGCCATGTGAACCTCCATTTCACTCTTGATTCAGCCGGTTCCTGGCCACTGTGCGCCAGAAACAGTCCGACCGCTCGATGCCACAGCAGAGCCTGCTCCAAGCGGAACGGGCTCGGAGGGAATGAGCCGGAACATCCGGCAGCATCCACCGTCTATGAAAAGAGAATCGGCGCTCGTCGGTGTTCCAACGATATTACGGATCTTTGCGTGAATCTGCGGCCGGGGACGGGGCAGGCAGGGCCTTGGGAGCTCTCGGCAACACACGGTACTCGATCAGTCTGCAGGTACAGAACGACACCTGTCGCCATTCCGCGGTGATTTTCACGATCGCCGAACCGCAGATGGAACAACCCAGCGCCCGAGGATCACGTTTGATCGTCCAGCGTGGGATCGTGATGCGTTCGGCGTCGATCGGTTCCTGTTCCATGGAACCCTTATCGGTCCGCAGTGTGAAAAGCTGAAGAGGCAATTTTTTCCGCTGTCCCTTTGCCCTTGATGCAACAGGCCTGGTCGCATATATAATAGACGCGCATCAGCCCAACGCCACAATCTCTCGCAGAGGCGCGGGTTTACAAGGAGCATGACCATGGCAGCACAGACACTGTTCGAAAAAATTTGGAACGACCATGTGGTTCGAGCCGAGTCCGACGGGACCACGTTGCTCTATATCGACCGCCATTTGGTGCACGAAGTGACCTCGCCGCAGGCATTCGAAGGGTTGACGGTCGCGGGTCGTACCCCTCGTCGTCCCGGCGCCGCACTCGCCGTTCCCGACCACAACGTCCCGACGACCGATCGCCGCGTGGCGATCGCCGATCCGATCAGCGCCAAACAAATCCAAACGTTGGAAGATAACTGCAACACGTTCGGCATTACCCTCTTCGGGATGAATGATATCCGGCAAGGCGTGGTCCATGTCATCGGCCCTGAGCAAGGATTCACGCTCCCGGGCATGACGATCGTCTGCGGCGATTCCCACACCTCAACCCACGGCGCCTTCGGCGCGCTCGCATTCGGCATCGGCACCAGCGAAGTCGAACATGTGCTGGCGACGCAATGTCTGGTGCAGAAGCGGCCCAAAACAATGGAAGTCCGGGTCGACGGCCAACTCTCGCCGCGCTGCTCCGCGAAGGACGTCATCCTCACCATCATCGGCAAGATCGGCACAGCAGGCGGAACAGGCTACGTCATCGAATATACAGGGGCCGCCATTCGCGCCCTCAGCATGGAAGGCCGCATGACGCTCTGCAACATGTCGATCGAGGGCGGCGCACGGGCCGGGATGGTCGCCCCGGACGACACCACATTCACCTATATCAAAGGCCGCCCGATGGCGCCGAAGGGGGCGCTGTGGGACCAGGCCGTGGCAGCCTGGCGGCAGCTCCACACCGATACCGGCGCGAAATACGATGCCGTCGTCGAATTACGCGCCGAGACGATTGCCCCGCAAGTGACGTGGGGAACCAGCCCCGGCATGGTGACCGGCGTGGATGGGACGGTGCCAGACCCGCGTACCATGGGAGATGAGAAACTCCGTCAGGCCACAGAGCGCGCCATCGAGTACATGGCCCTCAAGCCAGGCATGCCGATTCGCGACATCAAAATCGACAAGGTGTTCATCGGGTCCTGCACCAATTCCCGGATCGAAGACCTGCGCCTGGCCGCCTCGTTCGCCAAGGGCAAGAAGGTCGCGGGCAGCGTGCACGCCATGGTCGTCCCCGGCTCCGGCCTCGTCAAGCGGCAGGCGGAACAAGAGGGCCTGGATCGCATTTTCAAGGACTCTGGATTCGAATGGCGCGAGGCGGGCTGCAGCATGTGCCTGGCCATGAATGCCGATGTCCTGCAGCCGGGGGAACGTTGCGCATCAACGAGCAACCGGAACTTCGAGGGACGCCAGGGAGCCGGAGGACGCACCCACCTGGTGTCGCCGGCCATGGCCGTGGCAGCGGCCATTGAAGGACATTTCGTCGATATCCGTCAGTGGTCATAAGCGGGAAGGCATGTCGATCCTGAGGCCGAGTCCGTTGATGACAGCGGCCGGCCGATACGAAGCACAAAAGGACAAATCATGGACGCATTCACAACACTCACCGGCCTGGTCGCTCCGTTGGACCGGCTGAACGTCGATACCGATCAGATCATTCCGAAACAGTTTTTGAAAACGATCAAGCGCACCGGGTTGCGGGAAGGGTTATTCTACGATTGGCGGCGGCGGAAGGATGGATCGCAGGATCCTGAGTTCTTCCTGAACCAGCCGCACTATCAACAGGCCTCGATTCTGCTGACGCGGGATAACTTCGGCTGCGGCTCCTCGCGTGAACATGCTCCCTGGGCGCTGCTCGACCAGGGATTCCGGTGTATTCTCGCGCCTAGCTTCGCCGACATTTTTTACAACAACTGTTTCCAGAACGGCATTCTTCCGGTGGTCCTGCAAGGCTCAGAGATTCAAGCCCTCTTCGACGGCGTGGCGGCGCATGACGGCTACCGATTGACCATCGACCTGGCGGCGCAGCAGGTGACGACGCCTGAGGGCACTACCTATCACTTCGAGATCGACCCCTTTCGAAAAGACTGTCTGTATCGCGGATTGGATGCGATCGGCTTGACGCTGCAGCACGCGGCCCAGATCGGAGCGTACGAACAACGCCGCCGCACACAAGCCCCCTGGTTGTTTCAAGACGTGAGGTAACCGTCAGAAAAGGAGTCCTATGACGTGGTGGGAAACCCTTCTGTTTCCTGTGGCCTGGCTCTGGAGACCCAAACTTCTCTTCACGTTGTTGTTGTTCGGCGGCGCAGCCTATCTCCTGGTCGTCTTTAATTGGAGCTACTCGGACGGGGATCGCGCCGGTTACCTGCAGAAACTGTCCCGGAAGGGGTGGTTTTGCAAGACACAGGAAGGTGAGCTGGCGATGACGACCGTCCCCGGCGTCGCCCCGGTGCTCTGGAACTTCACGGTGTGGGATGAGAATGTGGCGAAGAAGCTCGACGGGCAGATGGGTAAGCGAGTCATCCTGCACTACAAGGAGTTTCGCTATATTCCCACCACCTGTTTCGGTGAAACGCCCTACTTCGTGGATCGTGTCGAGGTCTTAGACTGACCCGCCAGTCAGAGCCACTTCTTCTGTTTGAAGAAGTACAACATCGCCAACCCTGTCGCGGCCATGACGCCCAACACCGCCGGATAACCCCAAGGGGATTTCAGTTCCGGCATATGCTCGAAATTCATGCCGTAGATGCTGGCAATAAAACTGAGCGGCATAAAAATCGTCGTAATGATCGTGAGCACTTTCATGACACCGTTCAGCCGGTAGCTGACGCTCGACAAATAGACTTCCATCATCGACGACACCATTTCCCGCAGCGTCTCGACCGTGTCGCCGATCTGAATGATGTGATCGTAGACATCGCGAAAAAAGACCTTGGTAGAGCCCTGCAAAAACTGACCATCCGACCGCGAGAGGTTGTTCATCAGGTCGCGCAACGGCCAGACCGAGCGTCGGAAGTACAGGAGCTGCCGTTTGAGGGCGTGGATATCCCGCAGGGTTTCCGGGCCGGGATTGGTCACACACACATCCTGCAGCAGCTCGATTTTTTCTCCCAGGCTTTCCAGGATGACGAAATAGCGATCCACGATCGAATCCATCAGCGCATACAGGAGATAGTCGGCGCCCGCATGGCGTAAACGCCCTTTGCCGTTCCGCAGCCGTTCCTTCACGCCTTGAAACACATCGCCGCCGTTTTCCTGAAACGACAGCACATAATTTTCCCCGAACACCAGGCTGACCTGCTCAACATTGATGTCGCCTTCGTGCTGCCCCTCGTAGAGCATCTTCAACACCACATAGCCGTAGGTGCCGTAGTCGTCGAGTTTTGGACGTTGGTCGGTATTCGCGATATCTTCCAGCAGCAGCGGGTGGAGGCCGAACATTTTCCCGAACGTCTCCAGCACCTCCATCTTATGGATGCCCCCAACGTCGACCCAGCGAACAGTCGGCTCACCCGTCAAGATGACCTCGTCCGGCTTGGCCACCGATCGCTCCTGGAACTGACCTTCGCCATACTCATAGACGGTAATGGTGACGGCGTCCGACTTTTTCTCGCCGATGTGGACCAGCGTACCAGGCGGCAGTCCCGCCTTACGGGAATGTTTGTGCTTCAATTTCATCGTCATCGCAGCTTGTACGCGGAAGCATTGTGCTGGTCAAGCCCCACCTCCGGCACCAAACCAGTCAGGACTTTGTTCCGGCACGAAGACCTGGTACGGTGAACAAAGGGACCGACTCCGTTCCTTCGCACTCATGGACAGGAGCTGTAGCACCATGGATCGTGAACTCGCCCTGCTGTCGGAGGCCATGCAGCAGGCCGGACGAGAAGCGCTTCGCCTCTCGGCGGCCGGCTTTGACACGTACACGAAGGCGGACCATTCACCGGTGACCTCCGCCGACCTCGCCGTCAATCGCATCCTGCACGACCGGTTGTCGGCCGCCTTTCCTGACGACGGCTGGCTGTCGGAGGAAACCACTGACAATGATGAACGGCTGAGCAGAACACGTGTGTGGATTGTCGATCCGATCGACGGCACGCGTGCCTTCGTACGCGGCCTGCCGGAATATTGCCTGTCGGTGGCCCTGGTCGAACAAGGCTCGCCGGTCGTCGCCGTAATCTTCAATCCGTCGACCGGTGAATTCTTCTCGGCCATACGTGGAGGCGGCTTCCGGATGGAGCGCGTCTTCGTGCCTGCGCTGCCTCCATTTGCCTCGGACGAGCGGCCGCTTGTGCTCGTCAATCCCTGGGAACTGCGAGTCGGCCGATTTGAAGGCCTTGAACCTCATGTTCGATGCCGCCCCATCGGTTCCATTGCCTACGCCCTCGCGCTGGTCGCAGCCGGACAAGCCGATGCGGCCATCACGCTCAACGGCGGCAACGAGTGGGACATTGCCGCCGGCGTCCTCCTCATTGAGGAAAGCGGGGGACAGGCCACGACCCCGACCGGCCAGCCGTTTGCCTTCAACCGTTCCGATCCGAGACTGTCGGGCACCTTGGCGATCGGGTCGAGCCTGTCGGCACCGGTACGCGCACAGGTCATCCGCCATAGCGTCGTACAGGCCGGCACTCGTTCGTCCACACCCTAACCCACATTATTGATGAACACTTCTGCTGCACTCACCGATCCGCTGTTCCGACAAGCCTGCGGCCGACGGGCTCGCCTCTCGGCCCCTCGACGCACTGCACGAGTACACCTCGGGCCCTCACGGCTCCGCACGCCGGTCTCACGACGCGGCTTGGCGAGTTCGCGACGAATCGTCATGAATAATCCGGGCTAGCCCTTTTCATCCCCGCCACTTCTCTGTACCATGCCGGCTCGCGTCACCATCCTTGGAGGTGTGTCATGAAGGTCGCGCTGCTGGGGACAGGATTGTTGGGCGAGGCGGTCGCGGAGCGGCTGCATGCCGCGGGGCATTCCCTCTCGGTCTATAACCGTTCCGTCGAGAAGACCCATGCCCTCCGGCAACGCGGCATCCGTATCGCGCCGACTGCCTCAGCAGCCATGTCCAAGGCACAGGTGGTCTTACTCCTGCTGGCGGACGCAGCCGCCATCCATGCCGTTCTGTTTGATCCCTGTACGAGTGCCGAGATCAACGGGCGTATGGTGATCCAGATGGGGACGATCGGGCCGTCGGAAAGCCGCTCGATTGACGCAGAGGTCACGCGGCTTGGCGGTCGCTACCTCGAGGCGCCGGTCCTTGGGAGCATCACGGAGGCCAAGGCAGGCACGCTGCTGATCATGGTCGGCGGGATGCCGGAGTACTATGCCGAATGGACGCCGTTGCTTCAGATCTTGGGGGCAGATGTGCGCCTGATCGGGCCGGTGGGAAAAGCCGCCGTCATGAAACTCGCGCTCAATCAGCTGATCGCCACAGAGATGGCTGCCTTCGCCCTCAGCTTCGGACTGATTCGCGAAGGCGGTGTTGATCGGGACACCTTCATGGACATCCTACGAAAAAGCGCCCTGTATGCCCCGATGTTCGACAAGAAACTCCCGCGACTGGCGAAGCGACAGTACGAACAGCCGAACTTCTCAACCCGGCATCTCCTCAAAGATGTCGATTTGTTTTTGGCAGCGGCCGAACAGGCGCGTCTCTCAACGGACGGGCTTCAGGGAGTGCGATCGCTGCTCACCGACACGATCGCCCATGGTTTGGGAGAGGTGGACTATTCCGCACTGTATGAGCGAGTGGATCCGGAGGAAGGGCACAACAGATAAGGGCTATTGAGGCACGTGTTCGGCAGGCCCTGGATGATGCTCTGCCATCGATTGCACCTTCACCACGTGGAAACGCCCACCGGCTTTGGTCGGGGCATGGTCTTCTTCAATCCGGGTGTACCACCAGCGGCCGTCGCCTTCTGAAAAGTCCGGCGACAGGGTAATTTCAAATCCACCTTCACGATCATTTTCCTGCTGAGCCCAAGCCCCTGCCCACCGGTGATCGGAAAGCACATCGGTCCGAAACCGTCCGTCCTTAAAATCATACGAGCCGTTGCCGAATCGATCCAACTTTAACGGCACCACCATGCCGCCTTCTTCATATTCCCACTCGCCGGCAAGCACCGCGTTCTCCCCGCGGTGTAAGGAGATTTCTCCCACCGCCGGTTCGACCCAGACAGCTTCATGCGGCCGAGGCGTGTGACTGCAGGCCTGTACCAGCACCAAGCTGAGCGCGAGTGAGAGTAGAGATAACGGGTGGTGTGTCATGCGGTTCATCCTGAATGTGTGAAGCAGGCGCGGCCTCTGTGCCTGGAGGCAATCTTTTACATACCACGCATGGGCGGGAGCCTCAAGTCTCATCCAGAATTTTGCTCATATCAACCACTCGACGCGCTGCCCCCCAACACCTTGAAAATATTCCCTGTGCCAGATCTGTACGGCGCCGCAGAGCATTTCTGATCCTCCTCGCATCAAAGCGTCCGGCCCTGAACGGCCTGCCACATCGCTACGCCCCACCCTGCCTTAAGGTCAGTCGCGCATGTCCGATAAAGAGAAAACGGGGAAAGACGGTTTCGCCGGACACATCGACAACAGCATTCCCACGCACGCCTTATGGCGGAGACGCCCTTGATCGCACCCTATCCTGACCATGAAGCACAGCGGGTCGAGGCCCTAAGAAGGTATGAGCTCCTCGACACAGAACCAGAAACGCCGTTTGACGAGCTCGTGCAGTTGGCCGCACAGATCTGCCAGGTGCCGATCGCGTTGATCAGTCTGATTGATCCCCTCCGTCAATGGTTCAAAGCCAAGACTGGCGTGGGAGTCTGCCAGACCTCGCGCGATATCGCCTTTTGTGCGCACGCCATCTTGCAGCGAGATATGTTCGAGGTGCCGGACGCGCTAGGAGATGTACGCTTCGCGACCAATCCGCTGGTGACGGGGGAACCGCACATTCGATTTTATGCCGGGGTACCCCTCATCGACCGGGATGGGCATGCCCTCGGAACGCTCTGTGTCATCGATCGGGTTCCGAAACGGCTCTCTGCGCAACATAAAAAAGCCCTGATGGTGCTCGGTCGCCAAGTGGTCGCCCAATTCGAGCTGCGATTGCGCAATCGGCAACTCGCGACTCACGTGGCCAAACTTGAACAGGCAGACTCGCTGCGATCGACATTTCTCTTTGCTGCCGAGCAGGCACTCGACGGAATCGCCTTCCTCGACGAGACAGGTCGCTATACCTATATGAACCGCGCGCATGCTGCACAGCACGGGTATGAACCGACCGCGCTCATCGGAAAATCGTGGAGGGAACTCTACACCGCTGCCGAAATCGCCAAGATCGACACCATGGTGTTCCCACTCCTGAAGGAGAAGGGCCGCTGGCAGGGAGAGACCATCGGCCGCGGGAGGGACGGTGCACCGATCACCACACAGGTCTCACTGGCCCTCTTCCCCGACCAGGACCGCCGGAGCAACTGGCTTCTCTGGATCAGCCGCAAACGGCTCCTGATCACGGTGGAAAACACGCTGCGCTCCCCGGAGGGTGCTCGACCCGCGCAACAACCGATGCCGGATCGGTCCGCCCCTTCTGATCCCTATCCCCTTCACATCCTGCTGGTCGAAGACATGGAAGACAATCGAGTCCTGATCACGTTCTTATTGAAAGCCTTGCCCTACCGCTTCGATCTGGCTGAAAACGGTGCCGTGGGGGTGAAGAAGTTTCAAGCCGGCCAATACGACCTGGTCCTGATGGATGTTCAGATGCCGGTCATGGACGGCTACGAGGCGGTACACAGCATCAGGGCATGGGAAGCGGAGCAGGGACGCGACGCGACACCGATTATCGCCCTGACCGGCAATGGTTTGACGGAAGACATCGAGAAAGCCCAGGCCGTCGGCTTTACCGCACATCTGACCAAACCCATCAAAAAACACACGCTGCTGGAGGCCATTCAGCAGCATGTGATCGTCCGGACAAAGGAGGCGGCCCTGTGAGCGAGATGACACCCGCGATGTCCGACGTCGGAGCCGGACCGATTGTGGTGCTGGTGGACTCGTCATTCGAGCCATTGATTCCCAAATTCATGGCCAATCGGCATAAAGAAATCACGGTGATGACTGAGGCCGTCTCCGCACACGACTTCGACACGATCAAGCGGGTCGCCCACGGTATGAAAGGGGTCAGCGGCAGTTATGGCTTTCACGTCATGACCACCATCGCAGCTCACGTGGAAGAGGCGGCCAAGGCCGCCGATGAATCATCGATTCGCAAAGCTCTTGCGACCCTGGCATCGTATCTTGAACGCGTGGAGATTACCTATGAGTAGCCGGAGTGCACAGTCTCCCCCAGGCACATGATCCATCGAAGGCCGGCTGCTGAGCCCTAACCGGCACCAACCGCTCGCCTGGGCATTTCGTGCCAAGGGCGAAAATGAAGAAGTTTTCGTGTGTTTGTAGGAATCCGTGCTACAAAAGAATGAACTCGTCCGGACTAGGGGCATCTGAAGCTTCAGCCCCTCACTCTTCGACACCGAAGGAGCGCGTGCATGGAAAGCCCCGCAAGTCCCAAACCCAGAGTGCTCATGGTGGAAGATGAGGAAGACACGGCGAGCTTGCTGACGTTTCTTTTGGAACGGGCGAGTTATCAGGTCATCCACGCCAAAGACGGCCGACAGGCGCAGGAACTCGCCGATACCATGGCACCCCCGGACATTGTGCTGCTGGATGTGATGCTTCCGTTTCTGAGCGGACTGCAAGTGTTGACCTATCTGAGAGCGCGCGAGGGCTGGGGAACGGTGCCGATCGTCATGCTGACGGCCGACGGGAGCGAGCATGACATCAAGCGTGCCTTGGAGAACGGCGCCAACGATTATATGGTCAAGCCGTTCAACCCACGCGAACTGACCAGTCGACTGAAGCGGTTCGTCAGTCAGGCGGCCTGAGCGACCCACCGGGAGGAGTCGCGTGCTGGCCCTCGACCAGTCAAACCTGACCCTTCGCATCGGCAGCATCGCCGCAATCTCCATTTATTCGGCCGTGCTGTTGCTCCTGCTGGGGATTCTCCTGCTCCGGTTCATTCGCCGCAATAAAGACCGACGCCGCCGCGCCGTCACCGAAACCTGGCGGCCGTTACTCGCCCAATGTGTCGTCGAGGTGCCGGACTCGCTTCCCCCGCTCACCACCCGCGACCACCTCGTACTGCTCTATCTCTGGAACCATTGCTATGAGTCCATCCGCGGGGAGGCACGCACAAATCTGAAGAAACTCGCCAGACGAACAGGGACGGACCAGTTCGCGAAACAACTCCTCCACGCCAGACTGCTCCGCCGCCGATTGCTGGCCGTCGTGACGCTTGGTCACCTGCAGGAACGATCAATCTGGAATGAGCTTGCCGCGATGTTGCAGGCGGACAACGCTTTTGTCTCCTTAGTCGCCGCCAAAGCGCTGCTGCACATCGACGCGAAGGCGGCGATCCCTCTCTTAATTCCCGTCATCAGTCGCCGTAGCGATTGGTCACCCCTCAAGGTGGTCGCCATGTTCGAACCGGCCGGTGCGGACATCGCTGCCGACGCCATCGCAAAGGCCGCCTGTGAGGCCAACCCGGAAATCGGCGCTCGCCTCATCCGCCATCTTGCGGCCACCCAGAGCCAGCACGCACTTCCGCCGCTCAGAGCGTTGCTCCAAAAGGGAGCACCGTCTGATGACGTGCTGGCCGCCTGCCTGTTCCTCTTTGGAGAATGCAGCGACCCGCGAGATGTGACGATGATTCGCGCACATCTCTCCCATCCCACATGGTTTGTTCGACTTCAAGCGGCATCGGCGTTGGGCAAGGTCGGAGTCGAAGAAGATGAAGTGCGGCTCATCGCGCTCCTGGATGATGAGCATTGGTGGGTATGTTATCGGGCCGCCGAAGCCCTTTCGAATCTGCCTTGGATGACCGCTGAACGGCTGACGCACCTGTGCAACGCGCTCACGACCGTCGAGGCGCAGGAACACTTACTTCCGTTTATGGCGCAATCAAATGTAAAGACTCACCGCCCAGCTCCCGCCAGCCCTCCGCAGGCACGCACGGCCTAACGCACGGCCCTCTGCTATCTTTCCCTCTCAGGAGGCCGTCGCTGCCGCCGAATCGTTTGAGATCAGGTTACGCACGATGACCGGCCGTCGAGACATTCCGGCCGTCGGGCACGTGGGCTCGCGGCGTCAGCAGGAAGGTATGGGTACCCTGCAACTCGGGGACTGTCAGGATAGTGCCCTGTTGTTCCAGTCCTCGCACAGAGGAGCCGGAACGCGCCAGTTCCCATCCGTTCGGTACCTCGATCGTCAACCCGGCCACGGAACTCGGTGCCGTCAGTGTCACGCGCATCCCCGTCGAATCGCGCGCCACATCCACCTGAACCTGGTTGCGCGCCGCCCACCACCTGCCGAACTCTCCCACCGAACCGAACCAGGCATAGGGACGCACCCCTTCCACGAACCCCTTCTCGAAGGCGAGCTTGTGGTCGAGGACGTTCGGATGAATGAGCACCACCACCAAGCCGCCATAGCGGCTGAGTTTTCCTGCCAGCTCCAACGCCTGCGGAAGCCGGTCGCCCAGTTTCGGGAGTTCTTCGTCTTCGATCGTGACAGGAAACTCAAACACCTCGACTTCACTGTCCGTCAGGCGGTCATAGGTCAATTGATAGGGCAGATGGGTGAGCGAGTTATTGGCCGTGGCAGTCGAACTAAAACGAAACCCCGTCGCAAGGAGCGCTTGAGGAAGTCCAAAAGGATTCGAGAGCTCTCCCGGTCTGAAGGAGACAATCGTCTGTCCGGAAAAGTGATCGATCAGAAACTTACTAACCCGCAATTCGCCCAGCAGGCTGGCGTTGAGGGCGATTCTCCGGCTTTTCACAAACGGCGCATACGACGGATAGGCTTCCCGACCGGTCCCCAAGGGAAACTGATCGAACACCTTCGAATGCGCGATCGTATGACTTCCCAGCTCCATCCCAAGTTCGGCAAGACGAGCCAGATCCCGCACCCCTTCGTCGTTGAAAAAGATATCGTCGTTGTAGTCACGAATATATTTCACCTGAATGAAATAGGTGCCGACCACCCCCTGACTCTTTTCGTACTCCGCATAGACCACCGCGTTCTTGATCGACTGGGTAAAATCCACATCGTGCGTCAGCATGACGGAGAGCGATTTCCCGAACGGCACCGTCCCAAGCGTGACCGCCCGCTCTTCCGCCGTGCGATAGATGGATTTGAGCAACCGCAGCCACACATCAAGTGTCGGATCAAACTGATTGTCGTAGGTCCGGACGAGTTCGTCTCCGCGATTGTTGTACCCCTTCGAGAGCAGAAAACCGAGATCCACCCCGATGGCATAGGCCCGGCCACGCCCGTGGGCCACCTGCGTCACGGCGGCCGTCCCGTCGTCGAATCGCGCGAGCGGTGTCGTCGCGTCGGTGTAGCCGTAAGTGCCCATCACTTCCAGGTGCTTCTCCCGAACACCGATCCGCAACGTTCGCTCTTGTGGATCGGTCAGCTCGGCCAGCAACGGATCAGCCGCGGCCAATGTCAGGTCATACCGCTGGCGCGAGGCAACGGCCTCACGAAACCCGAAGACCTGGTTCAATCCACCACCCAACACCTGCACGCCGATCAACGTGCCACCAGCCTTCGGAAATTCCGCCAGCGCCTGGAGTTCCTCCGAGTTCAGCACCTTTCCGGAAATCATCGGGTAGACCAGCACCGCCTGATGGGACAGGGCTTCGCGCACATCTCGCGTGATGCGAAACGGCACGCCGATCGACTTGAGCCCGTGGGCCAAACCCAGCCAGCAGGAGTCCGGATCGGTCAGGAGGATCGCCAGGCGACTGCCTGATCCCTGCCCATACGTGCGCCACAAGGTCGGAACTTTTGGGGGCACGACCGTGACATGACTGGGCCCTGACACGCCGGGAAACCGGTGAAAATCCTGTGCAGGAACCTCGAAGGGCCGGTCGGATTGCGACCAGAACAGGCCCCATCCTCCCATCACCAGGAGCAGCGTGAGGGCCGAGAGACCGACAACACGGACAATGGTGGCACGTCCCATCAGATCACCAATGATAGATGAGGCTGAAGTTCCCGCCCCGCCGGACATAAAGGAATCCGCGGTCTTCGTAATATCCGGACGTCTCAACCGAGAATCGTTCGTTGATCGGAAACGTGACGCCGCCCTGAATAGTGCGACTCCCTACGCGGGTAAAGTCCTGTGCAGCCACGATCCGTTCGCCGGACGTGCCAAAGGAGCCGGAGGCAAAGATCTGCACACGTTCCGTAGGCCGCCAGGTGAGCTGGGAAGCAAGCGTGACCGCCCCCGTGTTTGGAATCAGGTAGAGTTTCTCGGTCAGCCAAAGATTGAAGGGCAGAAAGACCGTCAGCCCCGGCATCAGCAGATCGATGTCGTCCTGCTTGTAATTGAGTCGCCGGTAGCCGAAGGAGAGTTCAAAGGGGGCGAGCGAGGCATGCAACCCACCCAGTCCTTGCGCCACCTCTCCCATCACGGAGTAGTTGGGGGAGAAATGCGGATTCACCGTACCCTGCGCCGCCACATACCCCCAGGCTCGCTGCCACAGGGGACTATAGAGTTCCGCCGAAATCGGCGTGTCGTGGAACCCGAACCGATTGATCGGCTCGGCCCGTACCACCAGCGTTTGATTGCCCAACGGCTTGGCGATTTCAAACAGCAGATCACGCTCATCCGGTTGATTCTTCGTATAGGAATAATGGCCGTAGCCGATCTTGGCATAGTCACGATAGGGAAGCCGCAGTCCGGTCAGCCCTTGCCCCACCGCAGCCCGCGGCGAAACTAGCAACTCGGATTTCACCGCAGCAATCCGCTGCTCAATCGCCGGGTCGTGGGTCTCGGCAAGAAGCGCCTCATAGCGTGCCAGGGCCTCTGAACGGTCGCCCCGCCAATGCGCGACCTCGGCCAGGCCGCGGCGCGCCTCGATCTGTCTCGGCTCGGCTTGCAAGACCTCCCGGTACAAACGTCCCGCCTCCTCGAACTGTTTCTGCCACGACAACACCTGCGCCAGCGCCACCCGAATGTCCTGATCCTCCGGATGACGAACCAACACATCCCGATACAGCGTCGTGGCCTCCTGGTGAGAGCCTTGCCAGGACAAGACGCGCGCCAACGCACTCCGGATCTCGTCATTGTCGGGATGTTGCCGCAACGCCTCTCGGTAGACGTCCTCCGCTTCGTGATACTGTTTGGCCACCTCGAATCTGATGGCTTGTTCCATGGCACCAGCCACGGCTCGTGCCCCTTGCTCCTCAGTTGCCGAGCCTGTGGCGGACAACTCGGCTGCAGGGGCTGATGCGACCGATCCTTCCGACCGAATGGCGCTCAGCCGTTCCTCGATGTCGGGGTCGTGGGTCTCGGCAAGAAGCGCCTCATAGCGTGCCAGGGCCTCTGAACGGTCGCCCCGCCAATGCGCGACCTCGGCCAGGCCGCGGCGCGCCTCGATCTGTCTCGGCTCGGCTTGTAAGACCTCCCGGTACAAACGTCCCGCCTCCTCGAACTGTTTCTGCCACGACAACACCTGCGCCAGCGCCACCCGAATGTCCTGATCCTCCGGATGACGAACCAACACATCCCGGTATAACTCGACGGCTTCGGCATGGACCCCCTGCCAGGAAAGAAGCCGGGCCACAGCGGCACGCAACTCATCATTCTCTGGAGACTGCCGCAATCCCTCGCGATACACGGCCAGGGCATCTTCGTGCTGGCGCATCGTTTCCAGACGATGCCCTCGCTCCAACGCCTGATTTCCATCCGCCGGCTCCAAATTATTTCTGTAAACAGGCGACGGATCTGGGACAGCGGGAACGGATTCGACCTCGGCTTTCACGACGCGCAGCCGTGCCGCAATCTCTTCGTCGCCGGTGGCCGCTACCGCCCGTTCATAGTATGGAATCGCCTGTTCACGATGGCCGCTCCACAACAGCAGGTCTCCCAGGCCCGCCAGGGCTTCGGCATGGGTCGGGTCGTCGTGAAGGACCCGATCATATTCGTCTCGCGCGTCGGCGAACTGTTTGTTCCAGGACAAGACCCGGGCAAGGCCGACACGAGTGTCATGGTCGAGCGGCTGGCGAGTCAGAATGTCGCGATAGAGGGCGATGGCCTCATCCCTCTGTCCCTGCCAGGACAGGAGTTTCGCAATCGTCGCGCGCGCGTCATCATGGTCCGGTTTGGCCAAGAGGTATTGCCGGTAAGCCACGATGGCCTCCTCATACCGCTGCTCCTCCTCCAAGGCTCTGGCTTGCTGCAGAATCCGGCTCGGAGACGAGTCCGGCGCCATAGCAGCAATCATCGTGGCAGGCGTAGAGAACCAGCCCGCGGCGAGCAACATCCCCGCCAGCAGACCGGCTGCAAACCTTCGTCGAAGTATCCACCTGCGGGGATCGATCATCCGTGACGACCCTGTTCTTCCGATATGCACGACTCTATTCGGCGAGGGCACGGAATCCATCAAGATCGTGAATCATCACCCCCGAGAAACTCGAGTGCGAGGTGGTGTCTCGTATCGTCTTGATCGCCGAGGACACCTGGGCACGAGAACGTCCGGCAAACGATAGTCGTTCAGGATTGACCGTGAAACGACGATGAACTCGGAACCACTCCCGATGGAGGCCTGTACTGTCCGCTTCGCCGATCGGTCGCCACCGCAACAGACGGTGGTCGCGATCTAACAGGGCATCGGCCTGGCCCGACTGCGGGGCTCGTCGCAACACCACATGCTGTTCAACCGGCAAGACGGTCGTCTCGACGGCTAACCACACAGGAATCCCGCTCACTGACCCATAGCGCAGGATATCGTCGGCAATGTCCTGGATCTCATCGAGATCGGTACGGTAACTCATCACCGCCACTTCATCCGCCAGATCCATCACGGCAAAGGCCAGGGGTCGCCCACTGACGGTCGGCGCAGCGAGCCAGAATGGGATCACCATCGACAACCTGGCCCGGCCTTGTATGGCATCTTTCACCATCTCGATCGTGCCGAGATACCGACGAAGTTGCGCCTCATCCTGAAGAAACCCCGACACGAGATAGGGTTCGAGGTCGAGCTGCACGCCCGATAGGAGGCCCAGCGGTACGAGATGCAGTAGTCTCCAGATCTTATCGGCCAATCGTTGGGGTTCCTGTATCGCTTCGGGATAGCCATCCAGCACCCACGGCTCAATGCCGGCGTCCCGCACCTTGGCCATGAGCTGCGCATACTCGCGCCAGAGTCCCTCGTCATCGGATTGGGCCGGCACTTGAATCAGCAGCCGCGAGCAGCCCTGCGCACGACAGGTGCTCAACATCGCCTCCGGGTCCTTGACAGCCTGACGATAATTCCACACCCAGAAGCCGGTCCCGGCCTGTCGCTTCATGACCGGCGTCTCTTGCGTCACCTCAATCTTCTCCAGCTGAATCTGTCCGCCTTGCCCTTCAGCGGACACCACGAGGGCCGTGACCTGCCGAAGATCGACTCCCCGGCTGATCTCCTGCAGAGAAACCGTCAGATCAAAGGATCCGGACAGGGTGCTTACCGTCCAATTGTCCTCACGCCTGTAGCCGGCCAGATCTTCTATTCCCACCACTACAGAGCCGGTGGCACGACCACGGAGCCGCAACATTCGGTAGGACAGTAGGTCCACGGGCTTTCCGGCTGGATGCAGCTCGATACGCTGTCCACAACGGGCCGCTCCAGCGGCGCTCCACTGTACCTCGAGACTGGCGTTCAACTTCGTCACCTGACCCCGGCAAGGACCGAAGGGCCGGACCGCCCCCAGGCTCGCGCGCAGTTCAAGAATGGGCAGAAACGGTCGATAAGGAAGAGGGGCCGCTGTCGGCGGCGGTCCGCTGAAAGCGACGGTCGGATCGGTACGCTCGCCGATATAGGTCAGTTCGATTTCGTAGACGGTGGAAGGAATGGGTTCTGACAAGGGAACGTCGGCAGCACGCGCGGGAAGGAGTGAGGCACCCAGTCCGATTCCTGCGAACAACGCCAGCCAGAGCGACACCCTCAACCGCCTTCCCCTGTGGGTTCGGCACGTTCCGGTCGATATCACGAGCCGCTGATTGATGTGGATAGACACTCTCATTTCACTATCCGAATGGCTGTTCCTGCTCTACTTTCTCGGCTTGACCGCCGGATACTTGATGCTGGACGTCATCGCCATCGTGCACTTGCGGCAATATCTGCAGGAGCGGGTGCTGGAAAGCCTGCCGCGCAGCTACACGGGTTTCGAGCCGCAGATCAGCATTCTTGTTCCGGCATACAATGAAGCCGCCACGATCGCGGGCTCTATTCGGTCGCTCCTCCAACTCAGCTATTCCGAATATGAAATCGTCGTGATCAACGACGGATCGAAGGACGCCACGATCGACGTGCTCCGCCAGGAGTTCGAGCTTTTTCCGTTCCCGGAGGCCTACAACACCCAGCTGTCGACTGCGGAGATTCGGGCGATCTACCATTCTGCGTTGCATGCCAACCTGCGCGTCATCGACAAGGAGAACGGGGGCAAAGCCGATTCCCTGAACGCCGGCATCAACCTGTCGCTCTATCCCCTGTTCTGCTGCATCGATGCGGACTCGATCCTTCAGCCGGACAGCCTACGGCGGGCGGTGCAACCGTTCCTGGACGACCACCGCACGGTCGCGAGCGGCGGCACCGTCCGCATTGCCAATGGCTGTCGCGTCGAGAATGGGTTTCTGACGAAGATCGGCCTCCCCACGAATCTGCTGGCGCTCTTCCAAATCGTCGAATACCTCCGCGCGTTTCTGTTCGGACGCCTGGGCTGGTCGCCGATGAACGCGATGCTCATCATCTCAGGCGCGTTCGGGATTTTTCGCAAGGAAGCCGTTGTCACCGTGGGCGGGTATCGATCGGACACGATCGGTGAGGATATGGAGTTGGTCGTCCGGCTGCACCGCCATTTTCGGCTGAGCGAGAAGCCCTACCGGATTACCTTCGTTCCCGACTCGGTCTGCTGGACCGAAGCACCGGAGGACCTACGCACGCTGAAGAATCAACGCGTCCGGTGGCAGCGTGGACTCTGTGAAAGCCTGACCAACAACCTGGATCTCATGTTTCATCCCAAGGGCGGCACGATCGGCTGGCTGGCCTTTCCATTTATGGCCGTCTTTGAATGGATTGGGCCGGCGATCGAAGTGTTCGGCTACTGCTTCCTGATCCTCAGCTTTGTGTTGGGATTTGTGTCCGTGCAGACCTGGTTGATCCTGCTCATCGCGGCCATTGGCCTCGGCGTGCTGCTCTCGGTGAGCGCCTTACTGTTGGAAGAAATGTCGTTCCACGTCTACCCGGCCCAGCGCGATGTCATGAAACTGCTGCTCGCCGCCGTCGTGGAAAACTTTGGCTTTCGCCAATTGAACTCGGTGTGGAAATTGATCGGCCTGTATCGTTGGGTAAGCGGGAAGAAGGCCACGTGGGGTGCCATGACCAGAACCGCATCCTGGCAAGCGCGATAGTCGCGCGAGTTCGTACCGTCCGCTTAGCTTGCAAACCGCTCGATCGCCCGGCTGGCTTTCTCCAGATCACTGTCGGTCTTCGCCATACAAAACCGCATATAACGACTGCCTTCCGGCCCTTCAAAAAAGGCCTCTCCCGGCACGCCCGCCACTCCGGTCTTATCCAAGAGATACAGTGCACGTTCGCGACTGGTCTTCCCCGGCACGCGAGACACATCTGCCAGTACGTAGTAGGCCCCTTGCGGCACGGCGGGTGGAAGCCCCGCTTTCGCCAAGGCGCCGCAGAAGCGGTTCCGCTTCTGTTGATGTTCGACAGCAAGCTCGCGGTAAAAAGACGGGCCAAGGGCACGAATTCCGGCGGCCACACCATGCTGCAGGGGTGTCGGCGCACAGACGTACAAGACATCGCTCATCGCACCGATAGCTTTCGCCCAGGAGGCTTCCGCCACACTGTACCCAATGCGCCACCCGGTGATGCTGAAGGTCTTGGAGTAGCCTCCGATCGTAATCGTGCGGTCGGCCATGCCGGGCAACGAGGCCATACTGATGTGCTCCCGACCGTCGAACACGAAGTACTCGTAAATCTCGTCCGTGATCACCAGTAGATCGTGCCGACAGACGATCTCGGCGATCTGCTCTAACTCCCGACGCGTGAAGACCTTACCGGACGGATTCCCGGGGCTGTTGACGACGATGGCCTTGGCCTTGGACGTCACGGCCTGTTCAAGACTCTTCACGTCCAGGTTCCAATCCGGGGGCCGCATCGTGACATAGCGAGGCACCGCCTCCACGGCAAGGATCGCCTGCACATGGTAGGCATAGAACGGCTCGAACAGAATCACCTCATCCCCGGGGTTGAGCAACGCCATGCAGGTGGCTTGAAACGACCCCGTCGCACCCGCACTCACCGTGATCTGGGTTTCAGGATCGGCGGTGATGTGATTGTATGAGGCCAATTTGTCGGCGATCGCCTCACGCAACCCCGCAATACCGTCAAAGCGGGCATAGGTATTGTGTCCCTGGGCCATCGCCTGCTGCGCAGCCTGCACCACCACCGGAGGCACGGGTGTATCACAGACTCCCTGAGACATATTGATACCGTTGACCTTCGCGCAGGCCAGGGTCATCGCGCGGATATCCGACTGGGCCAACCGGGCTGTCCGATCACTTTTCTTCATGCGCGTCCTCGATCTGGAAATCTGAGTGTTCTCGCGGAATTCCCTACTCCGTTTCCGGATGAAAATGCAACCGGACGCCACTCATTCGGCCGAATGGGACTCGTTCGCCCTGGCCCGGACCGACCGGCGACCAAGGACGGAGCGGAGAACCGGCGGCCCGCTGCCGGTCCGGAACCGCTCGTAGTAGCCCATTACTCGGTCGACATAGATCTGCGTCGCCGGGAGGGTCGGGACGCCGACAGTGTGCCGGACACGCGCCTCACCGGCATGGTAGGCCGCCAATGCCAACGAAAGATCCCCACCGAATCGGTCGAGTAGTCCCCGGAGCAACGCTGCACCGGCGCGGATATTGTCGTTGGGGTCAAACGGGTCCAGAACGTGAAACGCCGCAGCGGTCAACGGCATGAGCTGCATCAGTCCGATCGCGCCTTTTGACGAGACGGCGTCGGAGTTGAAATTCGATTCGACTTTGATGATCGCCTGCAGCAGCGCCGGATCCAATGCGTATTGTTCGGCATACCTGGCCACCAGGGAGGCGATCGTTTCGGAAGCTGGTCGTCCCTGGTCATCCTTCATCCCAGGATCGAAGGCGAGCCTGCTGGCCGGAGGCAGCGCGGCGATCAGGCAGCCGGCCACGGCGAGGGGAACGAGTGCGCGAGCGACTCGGCTCCAGAGCTGATTCCAATCCGGCTGTTGCATGATAAGGAATCATCCGGCGGCGGCCGGACAGCTCCTATCGATTCTCCTCATCAGCGCTTCGAATCAGCACGGCACGCCCATGCCGGTCGAACCAGGATTGAATGCGATCGCCTATATGGGCCGGACGATCAATTTTCGTATTTTCATCGTGGGGGATGCGATGCTCCTGACCCCGGACGTCGCGGACCAGATAGGCACCCCCTTCCAGAGCTTGCACCTGACCGACCAAAGACCCGACCACCTGTTCATCACCCATGACGGCACCCGGTGTTTGCGCACCGATTGTCCCGGTTACGATGCCCATGCCAAGATGCTCTTGCGGAGAAGGCGTCGGGAGAACCGACTGTGTACAACCCACCGCGAAGGACTCCAGGAGAAGGATGAACAACAAGCGGCCGCACACCGTGAGCAAGGGCATCATGGCTCTACCTCCAAATCTAGATGGCGTGGAAATTCTAGCAGGACGGGCTGAAGCGTACCGTCACGTCACTATTCCATGGAGATGGGGAATGCTCAAGAAAATGAGGGAAACCAACCGGGGAAGGAATGGATCGTCGGAGCCAAGGATCGGTTACCCGGAGACAGGATGCGTCGTCGAACGTCGCCGCTGATCGTGCCAGAGATAGGCCGAATACATCGTCGCGACCAGCACGACGCCCATGAGCAGCATCAAACAACCCACCGCGACCGCTCCTCCAATCACCCCCTGATACGCAGATTGAATGACATGGAGCGGCTGATCAGTGACGGGGCTGAAATGCGACAACCATCCAAGCGCCAAACCCGCACCTCCGATGATGGTCCAGAACCGAGGACCGACCCTCCCGCTCCACGAGAGCCGTAATCCGACTCCAATCAACAGGTAGATACTCGTGATGATCAGAAGAAAACCGACCGATTGCCCGTCGGGTGGCCAATGAAAATCTCCTCGGATCACGTGATCGATGGTATGCGCGGCATTCAACATGGCGATGACCCAAATCAACCTCAACAGGGTACGATCCGGTTTCATGATCGCACCGGCCTGGGATCGCAGCCGTCCTCGCCAAGACACCGGCCATGCTCCTTCAGCCAGCAGCAATCCATCACGACCTCCAACCCGGCCTGACGGGCGCGCAGCGCCGCAGCCTCGTCGATCACGCCTTCTTGGAGCCAGACTCCCTTGGCCTTGATACGAATCGCCTCGTCGACGATCGCGCCGGCCTCCTCGGATCGGCGAAAGACCGTCACCAGATCCAACACGCCGGGTACTGCGGACAATGACGGATAGGCCGGTTGCCCCAACACCACCGTCTCACGGGGGTTGACGGGAATCACGACCTTTTCCTGTTGCTGCATGTAGGCAGCCACGCGATAAGACGGCCGGGCCGGATTCGACGACAACCCCACCACGGCAATTCTTTCACAATCCACAAGCAGGCGCCTGAGCGTATCCTGCGACGGCACGTCGCCCATCATGGGGCACCCCACACTTCCTCGAGACGCTGTGCGCGCCCGCAATTGAACTTGTAAAACTTGTACCGGACCGGATTTTTCTTATAGAAATCCTGATGGTAGTCTTCCGCCGGATAAAACTGCGACGCCTTCGTCAGTTCCGTCACGACCGGCTGGGACAGTCGCGGAGATTGTTCGATCGCGCGCTTCGACTCCTCGGCCAAGCGCTGCTGTTCTTCCCCTTGGTAGAAAATCACCGCCCGGTACTGGCTCCCATGGTCGCAGAACTGCGCGTTGGGCGTGACCGGGTCCACATTGTGCCAGAAGGCATCCAGCAAAACCTGGTAGGAGACCTTGGTCGGGTCATACACCACTTCCACCGACTCGGCATGGCCGGTTCCCCCCGCCGATACCTGCTCATAAGTCGGGCGCTCCACCCGCCCGCCCATATAGCCGCTGGTGACGGAGAGGACGCCAGGCACTTTCTCAAACACTTCCTCCATGCACCAGAAACAGCCGCCGGCAAAGTACGCCTTACCGCCGGACTGATCCGCTGCGTGACCGATGGAGACGAGAGCCCCTGCCAGCACCACTGGCAACATGAGTACGACACAGAGCTTCGTGCGTG